>CBDTXL010000518.1:0-3996 GCA_965364435.1 uncultured bacterium | reverse complement strand
TTAGAAGGGAAATGCTGGAGAACATAACCTCAAATAGATATCACGTTGGTTATCGGAAAATGCTCTTCTACCATGCATTATTCTAGTATTATCCACTATTAAAATATCGCCTTTTTGCCAGGAAATCTCTGTAATTAATCTCTCAGCAATTTTCTGAATTTCAGAAACAATATTATCAGTCGTATAGAACTGAGATATCTGCTCATCTTCTGTAAAGCGCTTTGAGGTCAAATTCTCAAAAGCTGTTTCTTGCATAAATGTAGCTCCCCTAAATTCCCCTTAAAAAGAGGAACTTCTATCTAAATAGAAGTTCTCTCTTTGATAAAGGCTGTTAGGGCGGAGCTAATCAGGCTAAGGTGTTCAGACCTTAATATTTGTTTGTGAACAGTCTCTAAGGATTCGCTACCTCAAAAGTATTACATTGTGCAGGCTCTCCGGACTGAATGCCCCGCTTGAACCAGCGGACTCGCTGGGCTGAACTACCGTGAGTAAAAGAATCCGGCGTCACATATCCTCTTGCCTGACGTTGCAAACGATCGTCCCCAATACTGCTGGCAGCATTCAGTGCCTCTTCAATGTCGCCTGCTTCAAGGATTTGCCGCGAGCGATTGGCATGGTGCGCCCAGATGCCAGCAAAACAGTCCGCCTGTAACTCCTGCCGGACTGAAAGTTGATTTGCCTCTACGCGATCAACTCTACGCTGTGCTGCCTGAACCTTATTGGAAATGCCCATTAGATTCTGGACATGGTGCCCAACCTCGTGAGCAATTACATACGCCTGGGCAAAATCTCCCGGTGCCTGGTGCCGATTCTTCAGATCCTCATAAAAGCTTAAGTCAATGTAGAGCTTTTGATCGGCAGGGCAATAGAACGGACCAACTGCCGATCGCGCAAAGCCACAGGCAGAGTTTACCGTACCCGTATAGAGAACTAACTTTGGCTCTACATAGGTTGCTCCGCTTTGCCGAAACAGGCTTTGCCACGTATCCTCCGTATCCGCCAGGACAACTGAAACGAAATCAGCCATGCGATCGTCCGCCGCAGAACGTTGTGTTTGAGGAGCCTCCGTGCGAGGGCGATCGCTCGGCGCTTGTTGTTGCTCCCAGATCACACTGGGGTCACCTCCCAAAAGGGCAACAATTAGTGACAGAACGATCGCGCCTATGCCACCCCCTACCACAGGACCCGAAATTCCAGTTCCGCGTCTGTCCTCAACATTGGTGCTTCTACGACCGAATTCCCAGCGCATAATCAAGAGTCTCCTTTCCTACTTAACCGGGCTACAAGCAACGGGCGATCGCCTTTGGCACCGCCCTTTGATGCGATCGCACCCAAGCTAGACTTTCCCTAACCCACTAAAAATAATAGTGATTCTATTCATCTAGCTCCTCTGTCAGAGGGATAGCACTGATTTATACACAGTCCTACTTAGGGAAGGCTATATTCATTTCCGTCTCGCCTTCCCGGAAGTTGAGTTGCGATTTGTAACAGAAGTTGAAGAAACGTATTATAAGAAATGGAGTTTGAGGCACCCGGATTCCTATACTTAGACTCCTCGAACTCCGTAAATTTCATTTGTAGCAACATTCCACTGTGACCCAACAGCGTCTTCTCATCTGGTACCGGAATGATCTGCGACTCCACGATCACGAACCTCTGCATCGTGCAAGCGATCGCAAGTTGGCAGCTTCCCAGATCATTCCGGTGTATTGCTTTGACCCGCGACAGTTCGGCACCACCTCTTATGGATTTCCGAAAACCGGAGCGTTTCGTGCTCAATTTTTGCTGGAAAGCGTCGCAGATTTACGTGGCTCGTTGCGATCGCTCGGTTCTGATCTGATCATCCGCACGGGAGTCCCGGAAGTCATCTTGCCTGTGCTGGCAGAGGAATTAGGAGTCACTGCTATTTACTTCTCCAAAGAAGTCACCGCTGAAGAAGTCGCAGTGGAAACAGCCCTCCAATCTGCCGTAAAGCCTCTAGGAATTGCGCTCAAGTCCTTCTGGGGGCATACCCTTTACCATCCCGACGACCTACCGTTTGCAATCCATCAGCTTCCTGAACTGTTCACCAGTTTCCGCAAACAGGTGGAAAAATCTGCCAACGTCAACGCGACTTTTTTAGCACCAAAACAGTTACCGCCTCTGCCTGACATTCAGATTGGGGAACTGCCCCAGTTAGCAGACTTCGGATTAAAGCCACCCACATTCGATCAACGAGCGGTGATGCACTTTAAGGGCGGTGAAACGGAAGGACTGGCAAGATTGCATCACTACTTCTGGCAGCAAGATTGCCTCAAGGTCTATAAAGAAACCCGCAATGGCATGCTCGGAGCAGACTACTCCTCGAAGTTCTCACCCTGGCTAGCATTGGGTTGCTTGTCTGGTCGCTACATCTATGAGCAGGTGGAGGACTATGAGATGCAGCGTGTCAAGAATGACTCTACCTATTGGCTGGTGTTTGAACTGCTCTGGCGAGATTACTTCCGATTCATTTGCGCCAAGCACGGCAGCAAAATTTTTCGTCAGTCTGGGTTGCAAGGTGTGGATATCCCCTGGAAAGACGATTGGGAACGGTTCGACCTGTGGCGACAAGGCATGACTGGCTTTCCACTTGTGGATGCCAACATGCGAGAACTGGCAGCGACGGGCTTTATGTCGAATCGAGGCAGACAAAATGTTGCCAGCTTCCTCACCAAAAATCTCGGCCTCAACTGGCAGATGGGGGCAGAGTGGTTTGAGTCGTTGCTAATTGACCACGATGTGTGCAGCAATTACGGCAACTGGAACTATACTGCTGGGGTCGGCAACGATGCGCGGGGTTTCCGTTTCTTCAATATTCTCAAGCAGTCAAAGGATTATGACCCGCAGGGAGCCTATGTGAAACACTGGCTCCCCGAATTGGCAAGCGTGCCTGCTGCCAAAGTGCATGAACCCTGGAAGCTGCTTCCGGTGGAGCAACAGCGGTTTGGTGTGCGGCTTGGAGTCGATTACCCAAATCCTGTGGTGGATTTGTTCAAGTCAGCACAGGAAAACGAGCGCATTTACAACGCTGCCGTGTCGATTGGGCAGCGTTTACCTTAATCGGTTTAATCTCACCTAAGGTATAATCGTTTGTAAAACTAAAATTTATACTCTAAACTCATAAAAAAAGTATAACTTTATGGCAAACGTCAAAACTGCTGTCTCACTACCAGAATCCCTGTTTGAGCAAGCAGAGGCTTTAGCAGGTGAGATGAAAGTATCTCGTAGTCGCCTGATGGCACTGGCACTAGAGGAATTTATCCGTCGCCATACGAACCGTCAACTGCTAGAGCAAATTAACGTTGCTTATTCAGACTTCCCAGATCAGGAAGAACAAGCCATCCTCGGCAGTAGGAGCAAACTGCATCGGCAGATAGTCGAAGGCGAATGGTGATTAATCAGGGAGATATCTTCTGGGTGGACTTAGATGAACCTTCCGATTCAGAACCTCGTTATCGTCATCCCCATGTGGTTATTCAAAATAATGTATTCAATCGTTCGCGCATCAGCACGGTTGTTGTTTGTACGTTGACTTCTAATCTTAGGCGGGCAAAAGCACCCGGAAATGTGCTATTGGAAGCGGGGGAAGCTAATTTGGCAGAGCCAAGTGTTGTCAATATCTCTCAAATTTTTACACTCAGTAAAACCCAGCTGGGGGAAAAAATTGGTACTCTTTCAGCTGAGCGAATTAGACAAATTCTGGATGGAGTTCGGCTACTGACAGAACCCCGTGAACTCGACTAACGGATTTTAGGTGCTTTAAGGGAAGCGCGATCGCTTTTTAAGCATCAGTTAATTTTGCTGATTTTTTTATTCCATATTTAATCATTTTTTATACTTAAGTTAACTAAAATTCGCCCCCAATCTTAATCTCAGACCTTTATCTTGACTTACGCCTATTCATTTAGGTAGCTGATGAAAGAGAGTTAATCCAGCTTTCAATATGAAGTAAAGCTACGGCAGCTCTAATTATAG
>CBDTXL010000517.1:0-3998 GCA_965364435.1 uncultured bacterium | reverse complement strand
AAACAAAACTAAACAAAATACTGATACCGTCTTGCTAGGCTAGGGGTTGAACCCCATAATGGCATCGACCGAAAGTTAGATAGTTTTACATTATCTAGCTTTTGGCAACCTTGCTATCAAATGGCAAGTACAGGACTTACGCAGTATGTAGAGAATTTCAACTATTTCAGCCCCGATAGCCCCTCTTTTTAAGGGGGGTTAGGGCGATCAGATGCGTAAGTCCTGAAGTAGTGGCTCACCAAGCATAGAGCAACGCCGGAGGAGAGTTTATATGTTGGCACTGTTGGCTAACTGGTTTTTAGGTTCCTTTATTCCTCATGGACATTGCTACCTCTGGAAGCCAGGGCTGGTAGGTCTTCATTTGGTCTCAGATTCTATAATCGCACTGGCTTACTACTCCATTCCCCTGACGCTGGTCTACTTTGTCCGCAAGCGACGAGACCTTCCCTTCGACTGGATATTCCTGTTGTTTGGAGCCTTCATCGTCGCCTGCGGCACAACCCACATACTTGCTGTGTGGACTCTCTGGCACCCAAATTATTGGTTCAGTGGATTTATCAAAGCGATTACGGCTGCCATCTCTCTATCTACAGCTGTGCTGCTGGTGCCGTTAATTCCTAAAGCCCTAGCGCTGCCTAGCCCTGCTCAGCTAGAAGAAGCCAATCGTCAGCTAGCAAGCGAAATTAGACAACGCAGGGCTAGTGAAACCCGCTATCGCACCTTAGTAGAAACCTCGCCCAATGCCATTTCTGTCAGCGACTTGGACGGTAAGCTGCTCTTTTGCAACCGCCAAGTTGCCGTATTACATGGGTATGAACGTGAGACAGACATCCCTGGGATGAGTGCCTGCGAACTAATTGCACCGGAAGATCGCCCCCGTGCGGCGGAAAATCTTCAAGAAATCCTGAGGCTGGGAAGTATTAAAGATGTTGAATACAGCATGCTTAGGAAAGATGGTAGCCGGTTTCCGGCTGAATTCCGGGCTTCCTTAATGCGAGATGCACAAGGCAATCCCCAGGCGCTTATCGGTATTGTACAAGACATCACCGAGCGAAAATCAGCAGAAGAGACTCTTCAAAAAGCGAAAGAAGATTTAGCCCAGCGAGTCGAAAAGCGAACCGCACAGTTAAAACAGGCTAATGACCATCTCTTGATCGAAATTCAGGAGCGTCGGTTGGCTGAAGAAGCGCTGCGCCAGAGTGAGGAAAGACTAAATCTGGCGCTTGGTGCTGCTCAGATGGGCGCTTGGGACTGGGATATGCTGAGCGATAGCGTGAACTGGTCAGATCGAGTAGAAGCGATCTTTGGTCTAACACCCGGAACCTTTGGTGGCACCTACGAAGCTGTTCTCAACTGTGTGCATCCTGAAGACCGACCAGTAGTGACCCAAGCGGTGAAGCGTAGTGTCGAGACAGGAACGAACTATGAGGTGGAAGCTCGCGTCTGTGAGCCGGATGGTACGATTCGCTGGATAGCAACCCTTGGAGCGGTATTGCGCGACGCAAGCGGCAAAGCGGTGCGTATGACGGGTACCGTCAGGGACATCACCAAGCGCAAGAACGTGGAGCTTGCCTTAGAACGGGAACGCCAGCAACTGCGGCAAATCATCACCAGTGCGCCGGTAGCAATGGCACTGTTTGATACCCAAATGCACTATCTTGCCCACTCTCAAAAGTGGCTAACCGTTCAACGCTTGGAGGGACAATCAATTATTGGTCATAGCCACTACGAAATCTTTCCAGATATCCCTGAGCGTTGGAAAGCTAATCACCAACGCGCTTTGCAAGGGGAAGTTGTCTCAGCGAGTGAAGATGTCTGGGAACGTGCCGATGGTACCAAAGATTACCTGCGTTGGGCAATTCATCCCTGGTACACCCCTGAGGGTGAAATTGGCGGCATTGTAATCGCTACTGACTACATTAATGAGTTGGTAGAGGCACGAGAAGCGGCTCTAGAAGCGGCACGGATCAAGTCCGAATTTCTCGCCAACATGAGTCATGAAATTCGCACTCCCATGAATGGCGTCTTGGGTATGGCTGGGTTATTGTTGCAGACTCCCCTAACACCTCAACAGCTGGAGTATGCAAAAACCATCCGTAGCAGTGCAGAACACCTGCTTACCGTGATTAACGATATTCTTGACTTCTCCAAGCTGGAAGCGGGTGAAATGCCGCTAGAGCAGATCGACTTTGACTTGGATAAGTGTATTGAATCAGTGGTGGATGTCTTAAGGGCACAGGCAGAGGAGAAAGGAGTAGAGTTGGCAATTCGGGTTGAGAGCAACGTTCCTAGACAGTTGCAGGGAGATCCAGTGCGTCTGCGTCAGATACTCCTGAATTTGGCGGGTAATGCCGTCAAGTTTACAGCTGCTGGTGAAGTCTTGGTGAAAGCGACGATTGAATTGGAAGGTTCAGAAGAGTTGAAGGTTGAACGTTCAAACCAGTCTTGTAACCTGCAACCTATAACCCCAATTCAACCTTCCAACAACCTAAAAATTCGCTTTGAAGTCAAAGATACAGGAATCGGCATTAGCCCTGCTGACCAACAAAAGCTATTTCAATCCTTTTCTCAAGTGGATGCTTCAATGACACGGCAATATGGCGGCACTGGCTTGGGGCTGATCATTTGCAAGCAACTGGTGGAGTTGATGGGAGGTGAAATTGGGGTCGAGAGTTTGTTAGGTCAGGGTTCTACGTTCTGGTTTACGGCGTCGTTTGGTCTTCAGGTGGGTTCGGTGGCAACGGATGACCCGCTGATCTTTCTTCAGCTCAAACTATTAGTTGCTTCTGATAATGCGGCGACTCGCCAATCTGTGCGATCGCTTGTAGAACCTTGGGGGATGGAAACTGATGAAGCAGCAGACAGTACCGCCACTCTCAAGGCATTACGCTCAAGTGCGGATCGCGGTCATCCCTATGATGTGGCAATTCTTGACCTGCAAATGCCAGATAATCAAGGGGCGCTGATCGTACCCATGATTCGCTGCGATCCAACTCTCGCTCAGACTAAGCTGATTGTGATGACCACAATCCATACCCTTGACTCCGTGCAAGAGTTGGAGTCGATGGACCTTTCTGGCTATCTGATTAAGCCTGTGAGAGCCTCACGGTTGTTTGACATTTTGGTGAGTGTGTTCCCAGACCATGCGCGTAGTGCGATGTCTTCGGCGGTTCGCCAAGCGACCATTGCTCCTGAAAAAGGTATTGGGTATCAAGTGTCAGGTATTAGGGAAGAAGCCAATACCAAAGACCGAGAACCCCCCCAGTCTCTCCCGAAAATTCTGCTGGTAGAAGACCATCCGGTGAATCAACTGGTGATTCTGAACCAGCTGCAAATGCTCGGTTATGAAGCCGACTGTGTGGATAATGGCAAAGAGGCGATCGCTAAACTACAAGCGCAAAACTATGACATTGTCCTAATGGATTGTCAGATGCCAGTCCTAGATGGTTATCAGGCAACACAAGAACTAAGACTGCGCGAAGGGTTACACCGCCATACTGTGGTAATTGCCTTAACTGCTCACGCCCTAGCTGGCGATCGCGAGAAGTGTCTGACGGCAGGAATGGATGACTACCTCAGTAAACCTGTTGATCAAGAAGCCTTAGGGGCGATGATCCAACGCTGGGTAAAGCACACCGCAAAGCCCGAAGTCAAAAACACTCCAGAACCCTCACTCCCCAGCCTGAACGAAACCCCGCTGGATTTGCAACGCCTACACAATCTCTCTCGCGGTAGAGTGACATTTCAAAAGCGACTCGTGCAAGCTTTTGTTGACCATGCTCAACCCGGACTCGAACAGATCCGCCGTGCCCTACAAGTGAACGATTTTGTGACAGTTGAGCAGCAAGCCCACCGAATTAAAGGGGCGAGTGCGAATGTTGGTGTACTATTGATGCCAGATGTCGCGGCTCAACTGGAAAGGCAGGCGCGAGAAAAAACCCTCGAAGGAGCGACAGAGCGACTTCAAGGCCTAGAAAGACAGCTAGAGCAAGTTAAAG
>CBDTXL010000516.1:0-4001 GCA_965364435.1 uncultured bacterium | reverse complement strand
GATGCTGCTGGTGTTCGGTTTGTTCGCATCCTCTGGTGTGACAATGCCAACATCATACGCGGCAAGGCAGTACACCGGGGAACGTTGTCTGAGTACCTCAAACACGGTGTCGGCATTTCAGCTGCCCAGCAGGCGATTCCTGTGATGTATGATGCCCCCGTCCCTGGAAGTGGTCTGGGACCAGTAGGTGAGGTGCGTTTGGTGCCTGACTGGGACACCTTGACCCCCTTACCCTATGCCCCTGGTCACGCTCGTGTGATCGGAGATATGGTCAAAGATGGTTACCCTTGGAACCTCTGCCCCCGGAACTTTCTCAAAACGATGATTGCTGAGGCTGAGGGTGAGGGGTTGGAAGTGATTGCTGCGTTTGAGAATGAATTTTACCTGCTGCGGCAGACACCAGATGGTGTTGTGCCAGCTGATGAGACAGTTTTTGCCTCAACCCAGGCGATGGACCTCCATCAGGCGGTGATTGATGAGATGGTGGAAGCCTTGGTGGAGCAAGGAATGCTGGTAGAGCAGTATTACCCGGAGTCGGGTCCAGGGCAGCAGGAAATCTCGGTGCTATACACCCATGCCCTAGGTGCTGCGGATCAGCAGATTGCGTTTCGGGAGACGGTAAGAGCGATCGCTCTCCAACATAACCTTAAAGCCTCATTCTTACCCAAAATCTTTGCTGACAAAGCAGGCAGCGGTTGCCACCTCCACCTCAGCCTCTGGCAGGATGGACAGAATCTTTTACCGAATCTCGAAGCAGATGGGGGACTTTCAGAAGTCGCTCGTCGCTTCATTGCAGGAATCCTCCACCACCTGCCTGCCCTGATGGCATTGACAACACCCAGTACGAACTCTTACCGTCGTATTCGTCCTCACTATTGGAGTGGAGCCTTCCGCTGTTGGGGAATGGATAACCGTGAAGCGGCGGTGAGAGTACCGAGTAACCCAGAAGAAATCAGTCCGACTCATTTTGAACTCAAAACGGTAGATGCCTCTGCTAATCCTTACCTCGCTTTGGGTTCAGTCATTGCGGCTGGACTTGATGGGGTTCGGCACTGTCTTGAGCTAGGAGAGCCAGTGGCAGTGGACCCTGGACATATGACAGAATCAGAGCGCAGTACCCGTGGCATTGAGCTGTTGCCCACAAACTTAGGAGAGTCAATTGAGCAACTCAGCAACGACAAGGTTCTCCTCAATGCCTTGGGCACAGAACTTACTCAAGCCTATCTGGCAGTACGCAAAGCCGAGTGGGAAGTCATGAAGGATTTAGAGCTGGAAGAGGAAGTGAAACTTCTGTTAGAGCGATATTGAACAAATGCCCCAATAGGTATCTACGCTTTGTATTGATGAAAGCAACTCTAGCCCAATTATTCGCAACACTCAAACTATGAATGAAAAGTTCTTAAATCAGGGCAATAGCGAATTTGTAAAGAACAATATTCACCCCACAGAACCCGTCGAGGTTCAGGTGGAAGATGATCGCACTGGAACTTCGGTGGAGACTCTCAAGCGAGCCTTCGCAGATAACCTTTACTACATCCAGGGAAAGAATGAGTTCTTAGCCACACCCCACGATTACTATATGGCTCTTGCCTATACTGTGCGCGATCGCCTGCTCCATCGCTGGATTCCGACAACAAATACATATATCGATAAAGATGTCAAGAGTGTATTTTACCTGTCGGCAGAATTCTTGATGGGTCGCCAATTGGGCAATAACCTGCTCAACTTGGGTCTGTTAGAACGATTTCGCCAGGTAATGCAGGAGTCTGGGCTAAACCTTGATGACCTAATGATGCTCGAAGCGGAACCCGGACTCGGCAATGGAGGTCTGGGGCGTCTGGCGGCTTGTTTCCTGGACTCCCTTGCCACCCTAGAAATTCCAGCGGTTGGCTACGGGATTCGCTACGAATTCGGCATCTTTGACCAGCGGATTGAGGATGGCGCTCAAGTCGAACACCCGGACAAGTGGCTCCGCTTCGGCAACCCCTGGGAAATCCGACGCCCAGAATCAATGGTTGAGGTGCTGTATGGGGGGCGTACAGAAGCCTATCATGATCAGCAGGGCAATTATCGAGTGCGTTGGATTCCAAAGCGGAAAGTTTTGGGAACGCCCTACGATACGCCGGTGCCTGGGTACCACAACAATACGGTGAATACCCTGCGCCTCTGGCGTGCTGGTGCAAGTGAAGAATTCGACTTCCAGATCTTCGACAGTGGTGATTATGTCGGTTCCGTAACGACCAAGATATTCTCCGAGAATATCTCGAAAGTCCTCTATCCCAACGACAACACATCCCAAGGTAAGCAACTGCGGCTAGAGCAGCAGTATTTCTTCGTCAGCTGTTCTCTCCAGGACATCATCTACTCCTACCGGCGAACCCACAATCGTAATTTTGACCAATTCCACGAGAAAGTAGCCATCCAACTCAATGACACTCACCCATCCATTGGTGTTGTCGAGCTGATGCGGCTGTTCTTGGATAAGTATGAATTGGGTTGGAACCTGGCGTGGTACATCACCAGGAACACTTTCGCCTATACCAACCATACGCTGCTGTCAGAAGCCCTGGAGCGCTGGCCGGTGAGCTTGTTTGAGCGCTTGTTGCCAAGGCATTTAGAGATTATCTATGAAATCAACCGCCGCTTTCTCGATGAAGTGCGTGCCAAGTATCCTGGTGATGAGGCGCGAGTTGCTCGAATGTCCCTCATTGAGGAAGGTGATGAGAAGTACATCCGCATGGCGCACCTAGCCTGCATAGGCAGTCATGCCATCAATGGGGTGGCGGCGCTCCACACGGAATTGCTGAAGCAGGATGTCCTACGGGATTTCTACGAATTGTGGCCCGAAAAGTTCAACAACAAGACCAACGGGGTGACACCGCGCCGCTGGCTTAGCTTGAGCAATCCCAAACTGTCAGGGCTAATTACCGAGAAGATTGGTAAGGATTGGGTTACTCAGCTCGATGATCTCAAGAAGTTAGAAGCGTATGTTGACGATGCTGAGTTTTGCAACCGCTGGCGTCAGATTAAGCAAGAACTCAAGCAAGACTTAGCGGATTACATTCTGCTGTTCAATGACATTGAAGTGAACCCAGAATCTCTGTTTGATGTCCAGGTGAAGCGGCTTCACGAATACAAGCGTCAGCTGCTGAATGTGCTGTACATCATCACGCTGTACAACCGCATTAAAAAGAATCCAAATATTGAGGTTCTCCCCCGCACCTTTATTTTTGCAGGCAAGGCAGCACCGGGATACTATCTAGCCAAACTGGTTATCAAGTTGATCAACTCGGTAGCAGAAGTGGTCAACAATGACCCGGATGTACGTGGACGCCTCAAGGTTGTGTTCCTGGAGGGCTTCTCAGTGTCTCTAGGTCAACGGGTTTACCCCGCGGCCAATCTCTCGGAGCAAATCTCCACAGCGGGCAAGGAAGCCTCCGGCACGGGCAATATGAAGTTTGCGATGAACGGAGCGCTCACCATCGGCACACTCGATGGTGCCAATATCGAGATTCGGGAGGCAGTGGGTGCGGAGAATTTCTTCCTTTTCGGTCTAACTGCTGAGGAAGTTTACGCTCTCAAAGCCAAGGGATACAACCCGATGGACTACTACAATGCTAATGCCGAACTACGGGAGGTGATCGACCGGATTGCTTCAGGCTTCTTCTGTCCGAGTAATCGTAACCTGTTCCAGCCCCTTGTTGACTCACTGCTTTATGGAGATCAGTATCTACTCTTCGCAGATTACCAATCTTATATCGATTGCCAGGAGCAAGTGAGCCAAGCCTATCGAGACCAGGAAAACTGGACCCGGATGTCGATTCTCAACACGGCTCGCATGGGACAATTCTCTAGCGATCGCACGATTCGGGAGTACGCCACCGACATCTGGGAAGCGGAGCCAGTCAAGGTTCTCATAGAAGATTACGTCCAAGAATCCGCTGGTTTGAAGGCTCCTTTACCACCTGTCATCTGAAGGTTGAAGGTTTAAGGTTGAATGC
>CBDTXL010000515.1:0-4006 GCA_965364435.1 uncultured bacterium | reverse complement strand
ACCCATTACCCATTACCCATTACCCATTACCCATTACCCATTACCCATTACCCAAAAATCGGGATTTCCACCACAAGTACGAGAGAGCCAAGTCTGTTTGCTCTGATACAGCTCGTGCGATTTGGACGGTAAGAATTTATTCCTAGTACCGCCAGAGCTACTGGATTCGCTACACAGACTTAACTTATTGAACTCATAAAAATTACAAAGCTTAATACAATGCCTTTAGAGCGTAGGAAACCTGTACATTTTTTGACCAAAATTGGACAATAATCAACAGGATTCAGGCTGTATTGAAGTTTCTTGTGTGAGGATGTATCTGTGAATACACATCGACTGGCTTTTGTCGGTAAGGTGAGTTTATTGTGCTTAGTAGCTGGCTTTTTACCTTGGGGAGCAATGCCTGCCGTCGCCGAGACGACTGACGCGCCATCACTGAAGCAGCCTGAGGAGTTGCCCAGCACAGAGAACGGTCTTACCGCTAAACTCCACTCAACTGAACCGACGACAAACAGCACCGGCGGCACAGTGGCACTCAGCAACACTGAGGCGATACCCCAAAATTCAACATTACTCAGTCAAGACCAGCAAGTTAAGAGTTCAAACTCGGCTGTTGCACCTCTCTCCTTACCAAACACTGCCTCCCAGGAAACGAGGTCGAGTGCTTCAGTAATCGATTCTAGTCCACAACCCCTTGACTCCAGAATACTGGCTCAACTCACAGAAAGTAGTACTCCCGACTCATCACCGATGGAACAGGTAAACTCTGTCTCCGAACTTGGAGAGAGCAGTACTCCCGACTCATCACCGATGGAACAGGTAACCTCTGTGACTCAACTTTCGGATGTTCGACCGAATGACTGGGCTTTTGAGGCACTACGCTCTTTAGTAGAACGCTATGGTTGCATCGCTGGATACCCCGATGGCACCTTTCGTGGCAACCGTGCCATGAGTCGTTATGAGTTTGCGGCGGGATTGAACGCCTGTTTGCAGCAAATTGAGCGATTAATTGCCGCCAACACCGCTGAGTTTGCCACTAAACAGGATTTAGCAACGTTGCAGCGGCTAGTTGATGAATTTAGACCAGAACTGGCAAGCCTAGGAACACGGGTGGATACCCTGGAAGGGCGTGTCGCGGTTTTAGAAGACCGTCAGTTCTCCACCACTACCAAGCTGAGTGGTGAGGTAATCTTCTCACTCGTTGGCGGTACTGGTGGAGACAAGGATGATTCAGATAATTTCAGGGGAAGAGACCCGAATCCCATCCTGGTTGACCGGGTACGGTTGAACCTCAACACCAGTTTTACAGGTAAGGATATGCTGATCACGGGGTTGCAGGCTAACAACTTCGGGGGCGATTTAAATGGTAATGGAAGTGTCCAGCGAAGCTTCTTCCCAGGTCCAGCCTCGTTCCTGAGTGAAGGCATGACCAAACTGAGCTTTGAGCCTCAGTTTCCCCGATTTAATCCTCAAGACCTTTCCGCGATCGCGTCTAACTCAGTTCAACTCTACAAGCTGCTTTACATCTTCCCATCGGGTATTAAGAATCTTACCCTGTTTGCCGGAACTGCCGCTGAAGTGTCCGATGCTTTCCCCACCATCATTCCTTTTTCCAGTGAAGGACAGGGGGCAATCTCTCGGTTTGCAACCTTGAACCCTGTAGCCCGCGTATCGGGTGGTACTAGTCAAACTGGTTTGGCGTCTGCTGTCGGTTTCATCTGGAACATTTCCGATAAGGTGGACTTGCGTGCGTTGTACGGTAGCGTTAACGCGGCAATCCCTAGCGAGGGTGCCACAAATATTCTGGGTTCAGGCTTCTTTAGTGGCAGTACGGTTGCTGCTGCCCAGGTGACCCTCAAGCCCACTAATAGTATCGATGTGGGTATTAACTATGCCCATAGCTACCACGACCTCAACATCCTCGGTCTGGGACTCTCAAGATTCTCGTCTACCCCCCTTAATATTCCTGGTAGGACAGTTAATACCGACGGTACGCTAAACGTTGACGGCATTTTGAACACACCCGTCAACGTTAACTCAGTAGGTGCTACTGTAGCTTGGCGTTTTACACCAAAGATCACTCTCACTGGCTACGGTGCCTACTTCTTTGTCGATTCTGCTGCTGGTCCTGATGCTTCCTCAAATTTCAGCAGTTGGATGGCAGGTCTCTATTTCCAAGACCTGTTAAAGGAGGGGAACACGGCGGGTCTTCTGTTTGGACAACCGCTTTACCGGGTTGATGCTGGCGGTGCGGCAAGACTTACAGAACCTGGTGTTGACCGTGCAACTCCTTACCACCTAGAGGCTTTTTACAAGGTTAAGGTCAGCGACAACGTCAGCGTTACACCTGGAGCGTTCCTCCTCTTTAATCCCGAAGGTGACGCCAACAACGATACAACACTGGTAGGAGTACTCCGTACCACCTTCACGTTCTAAGCTAATCGGTTGATTTGAACAGAGTCCTATTCTGTGGGCAGGACTCTGTTTTTTATTTCCCTAAAAAGCTACTCTAAAAAAGAGTCTTAGGAAGGATATTATTGGTGAATTACAAGAACTTTGGATTTTGGCATTAGGGATCAGGACGAGTTCTTGCCCAGCCCCCAGTCCCGACGCTCTAGTCCCCAAGATCTTGGAACGTCAATCGATTCGCCAAGAGTATCAGTAAATTTGGCAACCCCCTGCTTAATACTGCTGGGTGCCTACATCTACGGGTGTGGCTCTTGCAGGTCAAGTATACAAAACCGTTCTGATTAGGGAAAACTGCCGTGGATGCGGGGAATCAGCAAAGGATTTTAGGCTATTTCATTGAAGAAGCTAAAGAACACCTCGAAACCCTTGAAAAAGGACTATTAGATCTGCGCTCGGTTGTAAAAGAGCCAGAAATGGTTAATGAAATGTTTCGCGCCGCCCATTCTGTCAAGGGAGGGGCGGCGATGTTAGGTTTTGGGAGTATTCAAAAAACAGCCCATCGGTTAGAAGATGCGTTCAAAGTGCTTAAAGAGCATGACATCAAGGTTGACCCCACGCTGGAGAGTTTGTTTTTAAAGGGGTACGACACGCTAAAAGATTTGATTGAACAGCTGCAAGGGCCGTTTGGTCTTCGGGAAGAGGACGCCGATAAAACGGTACAAGAAGCAGAGCCGAATTTTGTCCAATTGCAGAGTTACCTCGATCGCCTGGTGGGTGGTGCTAAGAAACCGGAAACAACTCCCCCTCCAGAGGAGGAGAAACCCAAACCAGAGGACAAGCTTCCCCCAAACTTTGCGCCTCAGGTGATGGACATCCTCAAACAGATGTTGCAGCTGTTTAAACAAAAAGAAACACCACCCAGTCGGCAAAAACTTCAGGCGTACTGCAAGCGTTTAGCTCAACTGGGGGCGGGGATTAAAAGTTGGCAAGAGTTAGTACAAATCTCCTATAAGGCGATCGCCAATCCGAAGAATGCTTTTCAGACGCTGGCACCCGTGGTGATTAAGGAACTCAAGCAAGCTAGTGATCAGTTGCAAGCAGGAAAAGGAAATGCGATCGCTGTGAGTCCAGCCTTACAAAAACTCGCTGGTGTAGCAACTGACACAACAACAGCTAACGTTACCACCTCTGAACAGAAGGGGAAACCAACTGCCCCAACAACCCCTACCGATGCTACCCCGAAACAGATAACCCTAACAGTGGAACCCAAAGCCGCAGCAAAGGCGCTCATCCAAGCTTTTGATAAGCCGCAACTGACGCAACTAGTGAAGTTACTCGTCCAAGCGACTCGCACATCATCTTGAAGTGCCGTTTTTTGCTGCCAAGCGACTAAGCTGTTACGCATTTAACTTGCATATTTAATCAACTGGTTTTGGGGGCTAGGCCCGACGCCCGACGCCCTAGCCCCCAGCCCCGACGCCCTAGTCCTATCGACCGAAATGGCGACTAGCCATTTGCATGGCGTCAGCAATATCAACATCGCCATCACCATCTGCATCTAAGAAAGTATTGAGTACCGGATTTCCCCCTTGGGGGT
>CBDTXL010000514.1:0-4012 GCA_965364435.1 uncultured bacterium | reverse complement strand
CGTAAAAGCTTATCCCAGGTAGTAAAGTTAATCATTAGACCTCTTGCACGCAGTCTGTCGAAACTGAGATGTTGCACCATTCTCAGTAAACCCGAAAACCCGCCCGGAGTTCAAAGATACTGTTGGCGAATTCGGAAAACCTAACCCCCCAGCTCCTCACCTTCGCTCCGGCTTCCCTAACAGGGAAGGGGGAGTCCGGAAGCCCCTCCCCTAAGCCAAATCCTAAATTCTGATTGCGTGCAAGAAGTCTATTCAGTGGAAGGATAAGGATAGCGATCGCCTCTCTCGATGCCAAGATAGATTTAGTCAATTTCACGCTTTATCGGCATTCTGGGGGGTGCTGTCTTCCACATTAAGTCAATTTCTTCTGGCGTTAGTCCGTAAGCTTGATTCACCAAATCAGAAAGACGATGCTCTAGAGTCAAGGCTTCTGTTTTACGGGCTTGAATCTGTGGGGCATAATCGCTGTAAACTTGACGAACTGCTTTAAGTGCAGCAGGCGTTAGTCCACTTGCTGATTTAGGTTTACGCTTCTTAAGTTCCTGTACGAAAGCATCAGCATCAAGGCTGGCAAAGTCCTCAAGTTTCTGTCCTGGTTTCTCAATTCCCTGTTCTACCAGTAACCAATCCAGCACGTCTCGGTAAGCTTCTTGGTTGGCTTTTGTGATTTCAATTAAGCGGCTGACGATGGGTTCTACTTCGGCACGAATTGCATTACTGGGTGGGGCAATTGGAAAAGCTTCCATTAGTTCACCAACTGGACTCAGTGCTTCATCTTTCATGTGTGAGAGATAGCGCCAGTTATAACACCACATGAGCGGAGAGTTGAGAACTGCCAGGATATACAAGTCAGTACTCGGTAGAATAAAGGCTTTATTGTTTGTAAGATGACCACTGTTATCGTAGCTATATGCTGAATGGAATTGTATTTCCTGGTATATGAGCTTTGGTTGCTCAAACAAATGATAGTAAGCACATGAGCGTAGTTCCCACCAGTACCGTCCCTGATCATGACGCTGACGTAGTTTTTCCTCAAAAGGCTTTAGGTGCAGATACAGTGAAGGAAAAGTTTGTGCAAACACCTCTTCTGCGGTCTCGGTTGTTTCACTCCAAGCCCATAGGTGATTAGCGCTAGATTTCAGCAGAATAATCCACAATCCTTGCCACTCAGGACTCCAGCGTTTAACATCTTGACCGCGTAAATAAGGCTTGATAATCTTAGCTGCTTTAGGGTCGGCTTGAATAAGACTAATTTTAGTTTTGTCGTCAATTAAAAATGCCTCATTGAAGCCTGTTAAGATTCCCCAATTAGGCTTAACTCCGGCAAATTCCTTTAGAGGTACTCCCGTACTCTTAATCTTTGCCATCAGCTCATCAATCGCAGGAATTTCTATGCTCCAAGCATCAGCGGTGAAACCTGACCATTCTTTTGTGTAGCCGTTTTGTTGAATGTATTGGGTGAGATTGATATTAGATAACTCCTCTCGCGGAACTGGACAAACCAACACGGGGGACTGAGGTTCTGGCTTGACTACTTCCTGTGTTTCTGATGCGTTAGACTTAACTGGCTTCTGCACTGCCACAATACAGGGGAACGTATCAGCATCCTCAAAAATTGGGGCGTGTCCAAAATCAATGATTTGCTCAAACACGCTGTTTTTGGAAAAGAACTGACGTAGAGGTTCACCATAGCCAGACTTTAACCACTTATTCGTCACAATGTAAGAGAGCAGTCCTTCCGGCTTAAGAATCTTTAGTCCCTTTTCGTAGAAGTAGGTGTATAGGTCTGCCTTACCGTGATAAGACTCATAGTAAGCTTGGAGATAAGGCTTGAGGGGAGAAAATAACGTCTGTCGCACATAGGGCGGATTCCCAATCACCACATCAAACCCCCCAGTAGCAAAGACATCTGGAAACTCAGCTTGCCAGTGGAAAGCTCTTTCTGCCACAGATGAGTCATCGACAATTGAGTTACCCACCTTAATATTGTCATCCAAGTAGGTGAGAGTTTGACCCGATTCAGCCGTTTTTAGCCACAAGGAAAGCTTGGTAATTTCTACCGACTCAGGCGATAAATCAACACCATACAAATTGCTATTTAAAATGGTTTTGTTTAAATCAAATAAACTTCGCTGACCCACGAATTCAGCGCCGCCATCTCCCTGAAGTTCCAGTGCAGCTATAGCCAGGTTTACCCGCTCATACTCTCGCATCAAATAATCAAAGGCTGCAATTAAAAATGCGCCTGAACCACAGGCAGGGTCAATCACCCGTGTTTTCCTGAGTACCTCATCCCGGTAGGTTTCCCAGAGCTTAATTTCCGTTTCCCGTCGCTGCTTGGTATTCTTTTTAGGAATCTGCTCTAATTGGAAGCTATCGCGGATTTCCTGCTCTCGCTGTTTGAGATACCCACCCAGCGCCACTTCGACAATGTACTGAGTAATAAACGCTGGGGTATAAAACACCCCTTGAGTTTTCCGTTTTCCCTTTTTCTTGTTATACTCTTGACCCGTAGCTTCTGCCTTCAATTCCTCCAAATCGGTAACGGATTGCTCAAAGATACGACCCAGAATATCGACAGAAACCTCTGTATCAAAGTCAAAGCGCGTTAGCTGCTTAAGCTGAGAGCATATCGGATCGGGAACGGTTAGCTGCTCATCTAAAAGTGGGTCAGGTTGGAATAGACCCCCGTTATATCCAGGAATCGGCGGGTTATCATTGCCCTTATCAACCCAGCGAAACACTGCTTTATAGTTGTCCCAAATGGGTTTAGGATTGTAAGGGTCTTTGTAGTCGTGAGCCTGAGCAATAGTTTTAGGTGGGAGTAAACCTCTATCCTCACAGAAGGCAACGAATAACAATCGGTCTAATGTTTTCTGAGCTTTTTCAATTAAAACGCGCTCCTGGTCTGGGATATCTTTTGACCCAGTAACGCGAAAATGCTTGACCAAGTTGAGACGGACATCTTTGTACTCGGAGTAGAGTTGCTTAGTAATCTCCTCTTGAGCCTCATTCGACGCCGCTAATAACTGGTCGATGGCTGAAAGCTCTTGAGGCGTTTTGGGGAGAAAGTTGTCACGGCACAACAGAAAGTAGAACCGCTTAAATGCTTCGATGTCTGCCAATTCTGTGAGCAAAAATCGCTCGTAGTAGGCTGGAGTCTTAGTAGTTTGATACAGTCGCAGTTCCCGATAATTGGAAACAATCACCCACCGACAGTCTGGGGTGTAGTTGGCATAACGCCAGCCTTGGTCAACGGCTGATTCTTTACGTCCTGGTGCTGGTCTATCTAAATCATCTTTAGCCCCTTTAAGTTCAATCGGCGCAACCACCCGTCCCTGGAGCTTAACTTTACCTTTTTTACCCTCAACAGCAGTAAAAAAGCCCAAAGCACCATCAACAGAACCCCCGCCATCAGATATCGCTTGTTCGGCGTGAAGTTCCCAAGACTTACCCCCACCCTGAATAACTGACCGATAACCCAAGACTTCTTGAAATGTATCCTTGAGAAAATCTCCATGCAGGGAAACTTCTTTAACTTGATTCAGGGTGCCGGTTTTGAGGGTGGCAATCCACTGTTGAATTTTCTGGTGACGCCCTGCCAAGTCTGCCGGAAAAGTAAAAGCCTTAAGAGCTTTGTTGAGGGTTTTGCGATGAAAAAGAGCATTAGCCTGTTGCGTCGCCATAGATTTTAAGAACAGGGTTTATAGAATTCAGCTCTTGCACCATTTGCAACAAGGCTTTTGGAAGTAGGTGGGCACTGCTCTGGTGAGCTTGAAACCCTAATTCTGCCGTCCCTCTTGCAGTGCCCACCCTACACTTATTGAGACTGGTGCAGATCTCAGTAGAAGCTATGTCTCAGTGCTGTAGCGATCAATAAGATGATCATAGGCTATGCTAAAGCCCAGTTAAACGCAAAACGATCGCGCGGGACTCCCCCCAACTCACCCCCCAAAGCAGCGATTGAGGGAAAAAAACACTCCCGATAATTTGGAGCAACTTCAGGATCACA
>CBDTXL010000513.1:0-4020 GCA_965364435.1 uncultured bacterium | reverse complement strand
TCAAAACTAACTTATCGGATAAGCTCTAAATCCCTCCCACAAACCGACGGGGGCTTAAAATATTTTTCGGGTCAAATTGCTGTTTAATTGTGCGCATAACATTCAAGGCATTGCCACTGTAACCCCAGACATCGAGCTGTTCCTTCAACGAAATCGGTGCCTCCAGAACCGTAAGAAAGCCCCCTTGAGATTGGCAATAGCGTCGCATCTCCATAATGGTTTGAGCCGTCACAGACGCAGGATCGAGCCGCAATAGCCCCAACCCACTTCCGGCGTGAATTAAGCCTAATCCTGGCGGAGACGTTAGGGCGTCCAGTTGAGTCAAGGTGGTAACGGCAGCGGTAGGTAGTATCCCTATTTTGCAAGTAATCGCTGGCTCTTGGGGTGCCGTCCAGATTTGTTCTGGCAATGATTGCCATAGCTTTGCTTCATCCGTATCGGTATAAACAGTGCCTTGTAAACCTAACTGTTGCCCAACTTCCAGCAGCCGGGAGGATTGTTCCTGAACGCTCTGTGTGACACTTTGGAAACGAACCATTAAGCCCATGCCTTTACCAAGACCCAGTTTTGCAACAAGCTGAGTTGATAGCAAATCAAAGGCTGTGGGCGTTAGAGCAGAAGCCAGTAAGGTTTGAGTTGCAGATGCGATCGCGTCCCTCGCTTCTACACCACCCGTCAACACGACTGTCGCCGCTGCCTCTGGAACTGGATAAACACGAAATGTTACTTCTGTCAATATCCCCAGCGTTCCATACGAGCCAGTAAACAGCTTCATCAAGTCGTAACCCGCGACATTTTTAACCACCCGCCCGCCAGCTTTGGCGATTTGTCCATCACAGCGCACAAAAGAAATACCAAGCAGCATATCCCGGACACCCCCATACCGCTGACGCAAAGAACCACTGTCAGCTGTGGCGATAATGCCACCAAGGGTAGCGTCTTGAGGATAGGCAGGTTCTAGGGGAAGAAATTGACCCGTCTTTAAGAGAATCTCTTGCAGGTCGGCAAATTTAACTCCAGCTTCTACAGTAACAGTCAGGTCACCAACCGCATGGTCAATTACCCGGTTCAGGCGTTCGGTGCTGACGACGAGGTCAACGCCCTTACCCACACCTCCCCAGCTCAATTTGCTGCCGCTGCCGCAGGGGAGGACGCCCCAGCTGTTGCTGTAAGCGCAGCTCATGACAGTGGCAAGTTCTTCGGCTCGGCTGGGGTATACAATGCTACTAGGGAAGTTTTCTGGTGCATTTACTCTTGCGAACCGTTCTTGCCAGCCCGGTTTTAAGTTTTCCCAGTCATAAATGGCAGAGCCGCCAACAATCGGTTCAAGTTCTTGGATGATCGCTTTCATGAAGAGTTTATCCTTTTTGAGGTTGTGGCTCACAATTTTCCGAATCTTGTTTTTGTCACTTATTTGTAAATAAACTTTATAATTTCACATAAATCGGATACGGGGGCAGCTACCCATTCACCCTAGTATCGTAGGCTACGACCTGCGTCACAAATGCAGGAAATCCTACGTTGATTTGCTTGAGGAATTCACGGGATGGCTCGTCAAAAAATCAAACAACCAGTTGAGCAGACCTTAAATCGAGAAAGTTTGCTTAATCGGCTGACCACTCGAATTCGCCAATCCTTAGAACTCCAAGAGATTTTGACAACGACGGTCCAGGAAATCCGTTCATTTCTTGGCACAGACCGCGTCAAGATTTACCGATTTCATCCCGACGACAGTGGAGAAGTGATTGCCGAGTCAATCTATGGCGATTGCTTACCTTCCCTCTTGGGCTTACGCTTTCCTGCGGAAGACATTCCCCAAGTTGCTCGTGAGCTATTTGTTAAAGTCCGCCAGCGTGTGATTGTCGATGTTGCCTCTGGTCGCAAGACGCTTCATCAGTTAGACTCCCCAGAAACTGGCAAAAGCTTGGTCAGAGAAGACATCCGCCACTGTCCAGTTGATTCCTGCCACCGGGAGTATCTCACCACGATGGGGGTGTCTTCTTCTCTGGTTGTACCGATTTTGCATCAAAACAGTTTGTGGGGATTGTTGGTGTCTCACCATAGTGAACCGCGACAATTTGACGAACGGGAGTTGCAAATTGTCCAGCTGCTGGTCGATCAGGTATCAATTGCGATCGCTCAGTCCGATCTCCTTCACCGCGCACGTCTTCAGGCAGACCACGAAGCCAAGATCAACCAAATCAGCGTTCGGCTTCACTCCCCCTTAAAAGTTACAAAAATTCGTCAGATTATTGTCGAGGAAGCCGTCCTTGCCTTGCAGGGTTCAGGTGGGAGACTTTATATTACGGCCGAACCCACGGGTAAGGCAGCTCAACTTTATACCACTGGAGACCAGCCTACCTGCACCCTACCCTGGATTGAAGAAACCGGCTTTTGGCAGCGCATCATGAATTCCTGCTCAGAAGCCTCGGCAGAAGTTACAGGACTTAAAACCTGGGAGTTTACGCCCAGCGACTCGCTGATTCCACCTTCTACCAGCTACTCTGGGGGGAGTGGAGTCGTCTCCCATCTCTACACCATTCCCGATCTCTACCAGGAAGCATCACTAGAGTCTTTGGTTCCGGCTTTCTCTGGAAGTGGCATCCGCAGCCTTCTGATCGTGCCTCTCCAGTATCATCAACAGTGTGTCGGTTGCCTGACCATCTTTCGCAGCGAGATCGAAACTGAAACCTTGTGGGCTGGGCGTAGAAATGGCGACGCGCGTAACCTACGTCCTCGTACCTCCTTTGAAGCTTGGCGAGAAGTCACAAAAGGAAAAACCCAAGCGTGGACGCCTGAAGAAATTAAGCTAGCGCAAGCGTTGGGCACTCATCTTTACATGGCTGTGATGCAAAGGCGCGTCGAGGACATGATCAAACATCAGGCATCCCATGACCGTTTGACTGGTTTGCCTAACCGGATGCTATTTGATGACCGGCTTTCCCTGGCGCTAGCTCATACACACCGATACGGAGAAATGCTAGCTGTGGTGTTTCTCGATTTGGATGGCTTCAAGACAGTTAACGACACCCTTGGTCATGCAGTAGGCGACCAACTGCTCAAAAGTGTTGCTGAACGCCTGAGAGGCTGTCTACGCAGTGGGGACATTCTCGCCCGTTGGGGTGGTGACGAATTTACCTTATTGCTGTCGCCGATTAGCAGTGCTGAGGACACGGCGCAGATTGCCACAGAGATTCTAGAAACCCTCAACGCCCCGCTACAGATTGATCAACAAGAACTATACATTAATGCCAGCCTGGGAATTGCTCTGGCTCCTTATGATGGGGAAGATGCTGACACGCTCCTGAAGAATGCTGATGCGGCGATGTACCGTGCTAAGCAACAGGGCCGCAACAACTACCAACTCTATACACCGGCAATTGGCACAAAGGCGCAAGAGCGACTGGTGTTGGAAAACAATCTTTATAAAGCCTTGGAACGCCAAGAGTTCCGATTGCACTACCAGCCGCAAATCGACCTCCAGACTGGGGAGATTGTGGGGATGGAGGCGCTGATTCGCTGGCAGAGTCGGGAGTCAGGATTGATTTCACCGAGTCTGTTTATTCCTCTGGCAGAAGAAATGGGTCTGATTGGCTCAATTGGGGAATGGGTACTCTGGACAGCTTGTGCCCAAAATCGCGCTTGGCAGTCTTTAGGGTTGCCGCCGGTACGGATGGCGGTTAATCTTTCGGCACGTCAGTTCCAGCAAAAAAATTTGGTGAAAATCATTGCTCAAGTTCTGGAATCAACCAAGCTGGAACCGCATTACCTAGAACTTGAAATTACTGAGAGCATTGCGATGCAGGATATGAACTTGACCATCTCCGTGTTGCGGACGTTGCGGAGTATGGGCATCCAAATCGCGATCGATGATTTTGGTACAGGCTACTCTTCACTCTCGTCTCTGAAACACTTCCCTCTGGATAAGCTGAAAATTGATCAATCATTTGTCCGGGAGCTGGTGACGGATTCCTATGATGCCGCCATTATCACAGCAGTTGTAGCGCTAGGACATGGACT
>CBDTXL010000512.1:0-4023 GCA_965364435.1 uncultured bacterium | reverse complement strand
ACTTCCTCAATACTGCCCTCACACAAAACTGACCCCTCGTGCAGCACCGTCACCTTTCGAGCAATCTGGCGCACAAATTCCATATCATGCTCAATCACCAAAATCGAGTGACTCTCTGCTAAGGCTAAAAGTAACTCTCCGATGTTTTCTGTCTCCTCATCCGTCAAACCGGCAACGGGTTCATCCACCAGCAACAAATCCGGCGACTGAGCAACCAACATCCCAATTTCCAACCGTTGCTTTTCACCGTGAGACAGCAAAGCGGCTGGGAAATTTGCCTTAAGGGTTAAGCCAATCGTTTCCAGCAAACCTGCAACTGTACTACGCTCAGACGCCGGAGGACGGCCAAATAGGGTAGAAAAGACATCTTTACGGCGATTACAGGCGAGTTCCAGGTTTTCACGGACTGTAAGATTGAGGTAGACACGGGGCGTCTGGAACTTGCGACCAATTCCCAATAGAGCAATCTTCTCCTCAGACAAGCGCCGCACATTTCGCCCCTTAAACAGCACCTGCCCTTGTGTCGGTTGTACCTTCCCAGTAATGACATCCAAAAACGTGGTCTTCCCAGCACCATTCGGACCAATCACCACCCGCAACTCTCCAGCATCCATACTGAAGTTCAGGTTGTTGAGTGCCTTAAAGCCATCAAAACTCACCGTTACATTTTCAGTTTCCAGGATTTTCCCGTTCACGCTGCATCTCCATCAGCTACAAGCTTTCAGATCAGAGGCTGGATCGGAGACGCTCTGCGAGGTGTGTTTCACGCTTGGGCTAGCAGAGTCGAACTGTCTTGCGAGCTGAAAGTGTCTCACTGAATTAATCTCCGAATCTTACCATAAGCGATATAAGACCCCCCGTTGGCAGCTTCTTCAACTGCGTCAACCACATAGAGTACGCCTTCCTCGCGAATATTGCGGGGAAATCGGATATTGAAGTTTGGATCATACCCGTCCGAGACTACTCTGGCTCTCAGCTTACTGCCTTCTTTAACACACTGTACGAGAACTCCCCCATCCACACTGGTGACCGTTTCCAGGTCGGCTGCCGAACCCGCTGCCTTCGCTGCCTGTAGTTTTTGACTCTTGTGAGCGGTTGCGCCAGCTTGATGAGACTGCTTACGTTCCTGACCGGGCAGCACCAACAAGCGGATTTTACCGGAAGCACGATAAAAGCTACCGTCAGCAGATAGCTTGATTTCATCCACCACATAGCTAGCCCCTTCTTCGCGAATGTTCCGGGGGAACTGCACATTGAAGTCAGGATTATACCCGTCAGAAACGACTCGCACCCTCAACTTGCCAGCTTCACGATCGCACTTCACCAAGACTCCCTGATCCACACTCGAAACAGCCTCTAAGCTGTCGGCTGATCCTGCGGCAATGCCTCGCAATTTCAGATCGTCACGATTGCGTGCGCGTGCCTGGTAAGACTGATCGCGCATCTCTTTGCGAATGGTGCTATCGAACTTTCTACTCTCAAGGCGTTGGGCATAATGCTCCAGCTGTTCTATCTCTTCGGCAATTTCAAAGGATTCATGCAAGACCTTGATCAGATCGTTAATCGCCTTACGAAGTTTCTCTGAGGCGCTGCTGAAATCTCCTTTGTCAGCGAGTTCGATAGCTTCATCTTTGACCTTCGCGATTCGCAGCTTGCTTGTCTGCTCAAACACGGCTGAATCTGGCTGAACACTACTAGCTTCCTCAGCGGAACCAACCGTTAGGTTGATCGGAATCTGGTCGGTGAATTGTTGAATGCTGCCGTCCACGATCGCTTGATACTTGTAGGAGACGGTGGCGATATTGATTACGCCCTTATCGGCTTTGGGGGGGATAGAGAGTTCTACAGCTAACTGTTTAGTCTCTACTCCATAAACATCACCCAGGAAGACTTCGAGGTTGTTGCCAATGACATTGGAGCGGTAATTGTTGAGAACCCATGCAAGCTTTACCGACTCCTCTGGTTGCAGTGTCACTGTCAGATTTTGCGCGACAACAGACACGAGGCTCTCCAACTCGATTCTGAATACATCCGAAGCCTCATCAGGGGATTGGATGAAATAGAAGTTTCCACCCGACGCATTTGCCATGCCGATGAGTAAATCTTCATTAAAGTAGCTGCCAAACCCCAAGGTTGTTGTGACGATTCCCTGTTCTGCTTGTTGCCTTGCAGTGTTGATTAATAGTTGGGTATCAGTGATGCCGACATTTGCCTGCCCATCGGTCAATAATAGGACGCGATTGATGCGCTCTGTTGACTGCTGCGATTTCACATGATCGCCCCCTATGAGCCAACCGCCACTCAAGTTGGTACATCCACCAGCTCGCACTTTGCCCAGGAGTAAACGAATGGCGGCTCGATCAAGAACCGGCTGTGGCTGAAGAATCGTTTCCGGAGTATCGTCATAAATTACGATTGAAAGAAAATCCTCCGGTGTCAGATGCTCGACAAGCCTTTGAGCTGCCTGAATAGCGTACTTGAGTGGCTGACCAGCCATCGAACCGGAGCGATCTATGACCAGGCTCAGATTGAGTGGACGACGTGGCGTTAGATTACGTGTATTTTCAGCATTGAAGCTGATAATCAGGTCTACCGTGGACGGGTTATCTGCGGCGATGAGCGAGTGACTCAGTGAGTAATTTGCTTTCATCTGTGACATCCTCTGGGTGGAGAGTGTAGTCTGCGCCTCTGGTCGGGAATGCTGTTCCAGATAGATGGCTTGCTATCGTGCTTGTTAATCTAATAGATTTTCTGCATTAACAACACCGAAAGCGTCTTTTTTAAGAGTTAACTCAAGTTGCCAGTTACAAAAATCTCTTTTCTAGCCCCCAGTCCCTAGTCCCTAGCCCCCAGATTTTCCCGTTCACGCTGCACTTCTGGGTCTTCTTCTAAACTGGGGTAAGTAATAACCGGCTTCGGGCGTCCCAAGCTTGTCAGTCGCTCGATACCTTGCGATCGCATCCAGCCTACCACCCCATCCGGCAGCACCGTCACGACAATTAAAAACAGCGCTCCCTGGAAAAATAACCAGATTTCTGGGAACTGTTCACTCAATAAACTCTTGGCAAAATTCACCACTAACGCCCCTAGTATCGCTCCTACGAGACTGGCGCGACCTCCCACCGCCACCCAAATCACCATCTCAATCGAAAAAGCAATATCCATTGCCTTGGGTGAGATGATACCCGTCTGAAGTGTAAATAATGCACCCGCCAAACCTGCCAGACCCGCAGAAATTGCAAACACCAAAACCTTAAACCCAGTCGGGTTATAGCCTGTAAAGCGCACCCGGCTTTCATCATCGCGAATCGCAATCAGCAGATTTCCAAAGCGCCCTTCGGTCAGCCAACGACACAGACCATAAGTAGCAGCGAGAAATAGCACCGTGAGGGTATAGAAGACAAACTGCGTCTGCGGAGCATTCACAACTGCCCCCAACAGAGTTTTATAGTTGGTCAGACCATTCGTGCCGTTGAACAGCTTTTGCTGACCATTGAAAAAGTTGAAAAAGACAATGGTTGCCGCTTGGGTGAGGATGGAAAAGTAAACCCCCCGAATCCGATTACGGAATACTAGATAGCCAAGGATTGCCCCTATCAAGCCAGGAATTAGGATAACGGCAACGGCGGCAAAACCGAAGGAATCAAACGGCTTCCAAAACCAGGGGAGTTCAGTAACACCGTAGAGGTTCATGAATTCTGGTAAACCACCCGTTTCTATTGGCGCTAATTGCAAATGCATCGCCAAGGCGTAACCACCAAGGGCAAAGAAAATGCCATGACCGAGACTCAACAGCCCAGTGTAGCCCCAAATCAGGTCAATACCGAGGGCTGCGATCGCTAATGCCAAAAATCGTCCCATCTGGTTCAGCCGAACGCTTGGGAGGACAGCGGGCATGAGGAAAATGAGGATAAGCGCCACCAAGGCGACAACACCCACCTCAATCAGCTGTAACCGACGACGCTGATGTCGCCTTTCAATACCTGGAATCTCAATTACTGAATCACTAGTCATTAGTTATTA
>CBDTXL010000511.1:0-4041 GCA_965364435.1 uncultured bacterium | reverse complement strand
CAGCACCGGGTCAGGGAGCAGAGTTTGTGATTACAATGCCTGTGAAAGCACCTGGGAGAGTATCAACATGAAGGCTTTTGTCTTCCGTATAGATGCGATATATCGCGTCTATACCTAATTTTTGATGGGGGCGAGGAATATAGCAATTCTAAGCAGTTTTCTTCTTCTGTAAGACTCTTTGCCTAAAGTCATCCATATCAATAACTGTAGAACTTGCAACAGTTTCCCATATTTCTTGCTCTAGGTCTTTAAGGGCAGGAATCACTATAAGCGTATATTGACCTACACCTTTATTGCGCTTGTCAGCTACTTTAAGAGCCGATATTTGCTTGCCAAGGTCTGACCAGTCCAGTTTTACCCAGAAAGCTTCCCCGTCGATGACGACGATTTGCTTATCTCTAAGACTTCTGTTGGTTTGATACTGCTCAAGAAAATCCAGAATCTTTCTAATTGTCTGAAGCGAGGTTTCTTGTCGAAGTTTGCAAATAGCTTTTATCTCAAGTAGCTGCGTCCAACTGTAATAGACATCTGGACGTTTCCGCCCCTCTTTAAAAATCCTTACAGGTTGAATGAGCTTAGCACGCTCAAAGTACTGTAGCTGATTGGATGTAGCTCCAGTCAACTCAATTACCTCTCTACGTGTTATTAGCCCTTCGTTACCCATAATGTATGAAAAAAACCAAAAATGAATACACTTGCTATTATGTAGAAGGCATGAGCTAGCTCCAACCTGACTCATGCTTTGTACCTATTACTCCAAAAAGGAGGTTTTATGGCTAAAACCAATGACGGTAAGAAGAAGGTTTATGTTCGCCCTCACACCAAGACGGTGAAAGGTAAGCCTGTTCATGTGCCTCAGCACTACCGCTCCACTCCCAACTAGGGTGGAGTTTTTACTAGGTTCTAGCTATCACTATTTTACCCTCAGCTAGAACCTCCTTCACTTAAACCTCTGCGAAATCTCGCAGAGGTTGAGGGAGCTAGTGTCACCCCGCCTATGTTACCTTTGACAAAATCCCCTCGCTTCCAACTTGTGACGAATGGGGGAATCAGAAGTATTTGTTACTTGTCCTTCAATATCAACTCGTCCCTACCCATAAGCAAACCCAAAATCTGCTTTTTGCTGACATTCATACCATGTCTGCGATAGTGAAGCGACTAGAGCAAAGCAGATCCCAACGTAAGCAACCTAACAGGCGGAATAGAGCAGGACGTTAGAACAATGGAAAGCATAAAGTTGAAATCTCATGTTGGGGATGATGGAGTATTAAAAATCCAAATTCCAGTTGGTTTTAAAAATGAAGATTTAGAGGTGATGGTCATTTTCCAACCCCTAAAGTCTCGTGACAGCAACTCAACAACATTAGAGTCAAACGGTTGGCAACCCGGATTTTTTGAGGAGGTCATTGGCAGTTGGGAGGGCGAACCGTTAGAGCGTCCAGAGCAACTTCCCTACTAAGTCCGCGAAGAACTGACCTTTGGTGAGGATGCATCATAATGTATCTGCTCGATAGCAACGTTTGCATTCGCCTACTCAATGAAAGCGCAAGTTCTAACATGGCGCGAAAACTGGCAGAACTCACTCCAGACGATATTCGGCTTTGTTCAGTTGTGAAATCAGAACTGTATTACGGGGCTTATAAGAGTACAAGGCGAGATCGCAACTTAGCTAACTTAAACCGCTTCTTTAGCCAGTTCATCAGTCTCCCATTTGATGACAACGCTGCTTCAATTGCCGGACAGGTTCGCGCTCAATTAGATGTCGTAGGAACGCCCATTGGTTCCAATGACCTGCTGATTGCGGCTATTGCCCTCGCCAACGACCTCACCCTTGTCACTCACAACACCCGCGAATTTGGTCGAATCAACGGCTTGAAGTACGAAGACTGGGAATAGTGCGATTGCAAATCAGTGCATTTGTCCTGAAGCAAAGTAAGCCTGTACCAGTTCTTCATGCGTCAGTTCGATTGTGGGTAACTAATGTTCTTGCTTGGCTCACTGCATAGGTAAATTGCTCTGCATCAGTAGCCTGAAGTTTTCCTGCATCTCGTGCGGTGATTACATAAAAGCCTCTTGCTTTGAGTAAGTCTGCCACCAAGACATTGACATCTTCATCTAAGTACAAACAAATAAAAAGGCTGCTCACAAATCTTTAATTAATGGGTCGATTAACTCATCAGGAATTCGATTACGTTCAATGTAATTGTTAATTTCGTCTTGATGATCGCTGTAATAGGTCAATGCACCAAACACCTGCGCCAAAGTCAGATGAGGCAACCCTTTTGGAATTTCTTCGGGTGCAACACCCATACGCCAAGTTTCAACAATTGCTCTTACGGGTGTACGGGTTCCCTTAATAATTGGTTCACCACTCAGAATCTGATCGTCTCTAACAATGTAAAGATATTCCGTTGTTTGAACCATTGCTACTCTCAGAAATCGTTATCCTTTATCTAAATTATCGCTTGGAGACAGCGATCGCAAATCTTGTAGGTTGGGTTGAGTTTCTTCGTAGCGACTCCTACGGAGTCAGGAACCCCAACATCTGCTTTTTGCTTAACATTCGTACCCTGTTTGCGATCTGCTTAGCTTTACTCGCGCAAGCGCGATAGCGAAGCGCTGCTGCAAAGCAGATCGCAGCATCAGTCTCACCTGCTGATATAGCCCAATTTATCGCCAATCCTTACCATTGCCAGTCCTTCGGAAAAACCACTAGAAATCTCGTCAAACTGCGGCTGGATGACGATATTGCCTGTCTTATCGATGAAGCCCCACTTATTGCCAATTCTTACTGATGCCAGCCCCTCAGAAAATTTACCAGCCCCGTTAAACTGCCCAGGAATGACGACGTTGCCCGTCTTGTCGATGTAGCCGGACTTATCACCAATTTTTACCACTGCCAGCCCTTCAGAAAAGTCACTCGCCCAATTAAACTGCGGCTTGATAACGACATTGCCCGTCTTGTTGACAAAGCCCCATTTATCACCTACTCTTACCAATGCCAACCCGTCGGAAAAATTACTAGCCTGATCGAACTGCGGTTTGATAACGACATTGCCCGTCTTGTTGATAAAGCCCCACTTATCACCATTCCCCTCAACCCGTCCTAGCCCTTCAGAAAAGTCACTAGCCCACTTAAACTTCCCAGGAATGACGATATTGCCCATCTTATCGATGTAGCCATACTTATTATCGCCAATTCTTACCAATGCCAGCCCTTCGGAAAAGTCCCAAGCTGCATCAAACTGCGGCTTGATGACGACATTGCCTGTCTTGTCGATATAGCCTCGCTTAGTATTGCCAATTCTTACCCATGCCCGCCCTGAGGAAAATCCACCTGCCTCATCAAACTGTGGCTGGATGACCAGATTCGCCATTTCGCTATTGTGTTGGGGTACAGACAGCGTTGATGATTCAGAGGAGGGAGCATTGGATTGTGACGAATTTGGACTTGCGATCGCTGGCTCAAGTGTAGATTTTATGGCAATGACGGCAGCGTTAGCGAAGCCTACCGTAAGGCCGATCGCGGCTACCCCCACGATTAACCCACCGAATGTCCCGTTTCCCAAGTTTCTGAATACCATTGGATTCCTAACAGGTACTTACTAACCTTAATTTTTGTATTCCTGATTACTGTTATGAGTCTGCGCGTTGGGTCTTGGTTCCAGTTCCAAAGCGCTCGAATAGTCTTAGCGGCGTCTAGAAAGCAGAAGGAGTTATACCAATTCTCCATGATGTTGCTCCATATCCGACCCCCCTGTAGTCCCCCCGATGTCTTGGGGGGACGGCGGTAGCCGGGGGTGTATTCGTTGCATGATTAAAGAGAATGGGTATTAGTTGCTTAAAAATCCCTTTTATGCACTGAAGCATCTGGCCTAAAATCGGAAAGTTCCCCTTTTGGTGAGGACTTCTCCATGCTCATTCCTCAACTTGAAACCGAGCGCCTAATCTTACGCGCATTCGAGGAAAAAGACCTTGATGCTTACGCCGAGATGTGTGCCGATCCCGAAGTGATGCGTTATATCGGCAACGGGCAGACAT
>CBDTXL010000510.1:0-4046 GCA_965364435.1 uncultured bacterium | reverse complement strand
GAGGATTCTCATCAATCTCTGACGCCACTGGCGCAACGGACTCTCGGAGATAAGATTCAGCGAGGTCTAATAGCGCTTGCTGGTCATCGTGATCTGCTGCTTGCAGCAGCGCTTCGCGATCGCTGTTATGAGCAACACCCTGGTTTTCTGTGGTCAATGACATCTGGTAAATCCGACATGGACGGTAAAGCGATTCCTACCCTATAGTGATCTATCTCATGAAAGGAGTTATGCACGAACTCCACCTAAGGGACTGCTCATACCAAATTCCTATGTTATTCAAAAAGGTGAAAGGCTCTCGTGGGAAAGGTAAAAGGTAGAGAAATCAAGCGTTTTACCTTTTCCCGTCACCCTATAATGCATTCATAAGCACGCGGCAGCTTAGCGTTATTATTTGCCGTAAGTCAATCAGCAAAGCTTAACTCAAAATCGTTCGATTAAAACTAATCATGAGCAGGCAATCCGCTTATTATCGGTTTCCTACTATTCATGGAAACAAGGTAGTTTTTGTATGTGAAGACGATCTGTGGAGCGTTCCAGCAGAGGGTGGAATCGCTATTCGGCTGACTGCCAACTTAGCTGAAGTCTCCCGTCCCTTTCTGTCTCCCGATGGTGCAAATTTGGCGTTCATGGGTCGAGAGGAAGGCAATATGGAAGTTTACTGTATGCCTGCTGATGGCGGAGTCGCTAGACGCCTCACGTTTCTTGGTGCCAGAACAGCAGTCGTTGGCTGGAGTCGGGATGGGAAGTCGATTTTATTCGCCAGCAATGCCGGACAACCTCTCAGACCAATCTTCAACCTGTATGCAATTAGTGCTGAAGGAGGGCTTCCGGAACGCTTACCCCTAGGTTTGGCTCACAATATTTCCTATGGTGGCAATGGTGGAGTTGCGATCGGCAGAAACACGACCGACCCAGCACGCTGGAAACGCTATCGAGGCGGCACAGCTGGCGTAATCTGGATTGACCCGGTTGGGAACGGAGAGTTCCGAAAACTCATTGACCTCAAAGGGAATCAGGCATCTCCAATGTGGGTAGGTGAAAGAATCTGCTTCATCTCTGACCACGAGGGAATTGGCAATCTATATTCTTGCACTCCTCTAGGCGAAGACCTCAAACGACATACAAACAATTCCGAATATTATGTCCGCAACGCCTCCACGGACGGTGAAAGGATTGTCTATCACGCTGGCGGAGAACTCTTTTACTTGGATTTGCACTCTGGAGAAAATCACCAGATTGAGGTGGACTTTCATAGTCCCCAAGTGCAAAGGCAGAGAAAGTTTGTGGATGCCGGTGAGTTTCTAGAAGACTACGCCCTGCATCCGGAAGGTCATTCCACGCTCATTACCTCCCGTGGAAAAAGCTTTTATTTTGGAAACTGGGAGGGGGCGGTCACTCAAATTAGCCCGTTAGACGGCGTTCGCTATCGGTTAACTCGTTGGCTTAATGATAAAAAGCGATTTGTCACGATTTCTGATAGCAGTGGTGTCGAAGCGATCGCAATCCATAGTTCTGATATCAATTTTGAAGTTGAGCAGTTGCAGGGTCTCGATCTTGGTAGAGCAATTGAGATGGAGGTTTCGCCTGTAGCCGACCTGGTCGTCTTATCCAATCATCGGCAGGAACTAATCTTGGTGGATCTGAACGCCAAGCAGAGCCGAGTGCTGGATAAGAGCGACTACTTTAGAATCGAGGGGTTCTGCTGGTCTCCTGACGGTCAATGGGTGGCTTACAGTTGTGCCCAGACCCAGCTAACCTTTTCGATAAAAGTTTGTAACATCCAAGATGGAAAGACTTATCGTTTGACACCGCCTCGGTTTAGAGATGTTCGCCCCTCCTTCGATCCAGACGGGAAATTCATCTACTTTCTCTCTTTGCGAGAATTTAATCCAGTTTATGACAGTATTTACTTCGACCTGAATTTCCCTCGTGGGATGCGTCCGTTTTTGATTTCTCTCAAGAAGGACACCGCTTCGCCTTTCGTTGCTGTACCTAAACCTTTGTCAGCTGCACCTCCGGTCGTGAAGGAAGCCGCAGAAGAAGCTGTAGAACAGGCGAGTGTCAGTTCCGAACAAGAGTCTCGCACAAAAAAAATTCCTACAGTTGAGATTGACTTCGACGGCATTGAACATAGAATCGTTGGCATCCCAGTATCGGAAGGTCGTTACGGACAAGTCTGGGGAATAAAAGGGAAGGTTCTATTTAGCTCATTTCCGGTTGAAGGCAGTCTGGATATAAACTGGGCCTCCACAGAACCCGAAGCCAAAGGGAAAATTGAGGTTTATGACTTTGAAGAGCATAAACAAAATACGATCGCAACCGAAGTAACAGACTTCAAGGTTTCAAGCGAGAACGAAACCTTGATTTACCGTTCTGGAAATCGTCTGCGAGTTTGTGCCATTACCCCACAAGAACAGAACAAGTCAGGTGACAATCGACCGGGGCGCAAAAGTGGCTGGCTTGACCTGAATCGCGTCCGGATTTCGGTCGTTCCCCCGAATGAATGGAAGCAAATGTTGCGGGAAATCTGGCGGTTGCAGAAAGAACACTTCTGGACAGAGGATATGTCTGGTGTGGACTGGGACCGGGTTTACAAGCGTTATTTGCCTTTGGTGGATCGAGTTTCCACTCGCTCCGAATTTTCTGATTTAACTTGGGAGATGCAGGGAGAATTAGGCACCTCTCATGCCTATGAAATCGGCGGGGATTACCGTAAAGAACCGCATTATCATCTGGGATTTCTGGGAGCAGATTTCGTCTATGACGCGGCGGCAGACGCTTACCGCGTAACACACATTGTGCGAGGTGATTCCTGGAATGAAAAAGTAGACTCGCCCCTCAATCGTCTGGGCGTAAATGTCAAGGAAGGCGACTTACTGCTGGCAGTTGGCGGACAACGGGTTGGCAGAAATCGTTCTCCCGGTGAACTGCTAGTTCATCAAGCTGAATGCGAAGTAACCCTGACTTTTGCTGGATCTAATCCAGAGGAGAACCGAACCGTAACCGTGAAAACCCTCCCAGATGAGACCAAGGCACGTTATCGGGAGTGGGTCGAGAATAACCATCGAAAAGTGCGTGAGGCAACAAACGATCGCGTTGGGTATGTCCATATCCCAGATATGGGACCAGAGGGTTACGCCGAGTTTCACCGCTACTACTTTGCTGAGGTACATAAGGAAGGACTGATTGTGGACGTGCGCTATAACGGCGGCGGACACGTTTCACAGCTAATTCTGGAAAAGCTGGCGCGAAAACGCATTGGCTATGACATCTCACGCTGGGGAAAACCAGAACCCTATCCTGCTGATTCGCTGTTGGGTCCGACTGTGGCTGTGACGAATGAATATGCCGGGTCTGATGGCGATATTTTCAGCCACTGCTTCAAACTCTTAAACGTGGGTACCCTGATTGGCAAACGTACCTGGGGAGGCGTTATCGGTATCTGGCCCCGTAATCCGCTAGTCGATCGCAGCATTATCACCCAACCGGAGTTTTCCTTCTGGTTTACGGATGTGGGCTGGAATGTAGAAAACTATGGAACTGACCCGGATATTGAAGTAGAGATTTCTCCTCAGGAATGGGGTCAAGGCAAAGACCCACAACTGGAGAAAGCGATCGCACTAATTCTCGAAAAACTGGAGCATCATCCAGTTAAACTACCCGATTTTGGCGATCGTCCCCGCCTGACTCTGCCTTGAAAACCTTTTGGGAAAGGGAAAAGGTTAAAGCCCACATTCTTTCCCTCAACTGTCACACGGACTGCTTTGGCGGTTGCGATAAGTAAAAATACTCGGCACCTTCGGCTAACTAGAATGATAGTCGGAATCAGAAGGAAGGGCTTTATTAAGTGCAACTTCATAGGAATTTGGTATCAGTTGGTGAGTAGGATTGTGCGATCGCGCTTGATATTGCCTGAATCCTCAAGGACTGGTATGACGTTAAGCAACTCAACGACGGATTTCGCAAGCTAGTTAGGAGAAGTTAGGAAATGACCGAGAATCACGTCAATCAGCTTGGCGAAACTATCCCCCAAACACTCAATG
>CBDTXL010000509.1:0-4061 GCA_965364435.1 uncultured bacterium | reverse complement strand
CAATCAGCTCTTTTTCGATAATCCGGCAACTATCCTCCCGCTCCTTCACACTGTCGAGAGTTTGTTTAGTCTGGACAATTTTGCGGTCAAACGCTGCCACCCCCGCTAACTCATCAATAATCTCCCGACGCTCTCGTGAGTTCATGGAAATGATGCTGGTGACATCCCCTTGCAGCACCACGTTGTAGCCTTCTGGATAAACCCGCAGGCGGTTGAGCTGTTCGTGAAGTTCAGAGAGGTTACAGGGTTCGCCGTTGATGTAGTAATTCGAGGTGTAAGTGCCTTGCTGGGTGACTCTTAGCCGTCGAGTCACACTCCATTCTGTCTGGCTCTTTGTCCCCCCCTTACTAAGGGGGGGTTCGGGGGGGTCAGATTGGGGATTTTCCTGTTTCCCATTCTCCGTACCCTCCTCATCGTCATCTAAGAGGGAATCTGGTGCATCGGATAAATCAAACGTGACAGTAACGCTGGCTTCAACAGTACCCCGACGCTCTCTGTCATGGTTGACCAAATCGGGGAGGCGTTCTGCTCGCATTCCCTTGGAACTGGCAAGACCAAGGCAAAATAACAAGGCATCTAGAATATTGGACTTACCTGACCCGTTAGGTCCGGAAACCACTGTAAACCCAGGCAGCAGCGGAATCGATGTCGTGCCGCCGAAGGATTTGAAGTTGGTGAGTTCCACTCGCTTGACATGCACCATAGGCGCTGGGCTTTATGCAGTGGTACAGATGTTCAGGTAACAATTCTCAACAGGTTAGCACGGGCGTCATGGAGATGAAAGGTGCTTTAAACCGTACTTTGAAGGAATCTGCAAATATTTCGACTAGAGGTAAAATGTGGTGCAAAGGCGATCGCGCCTGTGGGTGCAAATCTTTCCTTGATAGCCTTACGGGTACAGTCCTTGGGCAATCAATAGTTGACGATAAGCCAAGCGAGTCGGGGCATTTAGCTTCAGTAAAAAAACTGTAGCCCGACCTGTTGAAGTGATGCCGCGAATCTGGGTTCCTTCTAGGGTGAAATGGTCGCTCCAGTTCTGGCGGCGTGGGTTGAATAAAAGCACAACTTCGTTGCTGATTGGGTCAAATGTCGTTAAGTCAGAGCCTTTATGACGGTTGCAAGATAAGCAGGATAAGGCGAGATTTTCGGCTACGGTTTTACCGCCGTGTTTTCGAGCAATAACGTGGTCAACTTCGTGGCTGTAAATTGAATCATCTTGGTGAATCAGACAGTATTCACATTTTCCCTGCGCTCTCTCAATCACTAGGTGACGTAGGGAAGAGGGAATTGAGGGAACACTCATTTATCTAATTAAGGCATGAGCTTTGGCCTTGAGCAAAATCATCATATGCTCTAGCTGCTCGTACAGATCCAGTTCTGCTGCTTCGATTTCCGTGAGCCTTCCTTCTCGGTTTTTGTCTAGCAAGGTACGCAGACGTTCTTGAGCTTCTGCGGAAACTTTGAAGGCGACAATTTCTTCAGGGGTGGGGCGGGTGATGAGAAAGTCTAGCACTTCAGCATAGGCAACAGGAGCATCTGTCGGGTTAGCAACAGATGGAAGTAAGTCTGTCGGGGAACTACTGGGAAGAACAGTTTCTACTATGCGGGTTAGTAGTTCAGGGAGGCGGTCTCGAAAGGGTTCTAGGCGTTGAGCCAGTTCGTCTGGTACTTGAATGGTTAGTTCAGCCATTGTTACTCTTTTGTGGCTTGGAGAGCTGCAAGTCTACACTCAGCTTGCGATCGCTCTTTCCTCCCAGACTTTAACTGACAAGAGGTAAGTACCCAGTGTGTCTGTTGATGTATTTACCTCTATCATAAATTGCAAAGCTACAGCGGAGGTAGAGGAAGATTAGACATTCCTGCCTGCTTAGCGGCATTAAACGCTATCTCAGCACATTTATCAATAAAATCAAATTCAGGCTTAGAAGCATGAAAGGGCTTGATACCCAGCGATTCTAATTTGTATTTTTGTTCTAACTTTAATCCTTTGGGAAGGGAGAGAAAACCCAATTCTGATGCACTAATATTCTTAATCCAGAATTCATTTCCAAAAAATGGAGGTTTATCAAAAAGAGCAACCTTTAATTCGTTAGATTTTGGGCAGCGATAAAATTTTATCTCGTGTACATAAGCCATATTTTATTCTTCAACAGATTTAATTCGGTATTTCAAGTATAACTACGGCTTTTAAGTAACGTCAATTAAAAGAAGATAAGGTCTAAGCATTAGAATGTTTTTAGCCCTTATCTTACTGCTTGAAATGCCTGAAATTATTACAGCCATTTACGAAAACGGAGTTCTGCGCCCCTTAAAACCTTTGTCCCTGCAAGAACATCAAACTGTGCAGATTCAGGTTTTGGCTGAAGACTCTGGGGATGAACTAGAACAGATAACCCAGTCCCTAGTCGCGGCTGGTCTTCTCACCCCTCCCCCTCAGCGTGAGAATATTGAGCCAGTCTCCGAAGCTGCTTGGCGTGAACTAACTGACAAACTGAAAGCTATTCCTGGCAAGCCTCTCTCTGAAATCATTATTGAGGAACGTGGTGAGTGGTAAATGCTTACTTCCTTGATAGTAGCGCTCTAGTCAAACGCTACGTTCCGGAAACGGGTACTGCTTGGATACAGGCGATCGCAACTCCCGATATAGGCAACATAATAATCATTGCTCGTATCACTTGGGTTGAAGTCCTCAGCGCTTTAGCTCGTCGGCAAAGGGAAGGAAATCTGAGTGACACTGATGTTGACCTGATTATCCAAAGGTTTCGCTTTGACTTGAATAATCAGTATCAAGTTGTTGAATTTGATCGAGCTTTAGCGGAAAGTGCAGGTCAGTTGGTAAACCAATTTCCATTAAGGGCTTATGATGCTGTCCAACTTGCATCAGTGCTGCGTATCCAACCTGCCTTTGCATCGGCGACATCTACATCACTGGTCTTTCTCACCGCTGACGATCGCCTGCTCACTATTGCTCAGACTGCCGGATTACTAACTGATAATCCGAATAATCACCCGTAAGTAGAGCGATCGCTTCCCCTCATCCCTCTTCCTGCACCTCATCCTCATCCAACTCATCCAGGTACAGGCGAATAAATTCCTCCGCCGCAGTTGGGTTAATTTTCCGAAGCCCCTTCCTAATTTCGAGAACTGCCTCAGCTGATGGATCTCTCATGTCATTGAACCAGTAGTGCATCGTTGAGCGCCCAATTCCCATCACTACTGCCAATTTATTTTGACTAATCTCGTAGGCTTCTAACACCTGCCTCAGAGCCTGACCTGCCTTTCCCATGAGTTACATGGTGTCAGAGCCTCATGACCAAGTAAATATTCCTGATTGTGAACAAACTGGTATGATCATGATGTTCCTGATTGTGAACAGCTGCATCAACCAAAAAAGCAGGTAAATCCCAATGACTGAAGACTTTCTTCTCGACTCCTCCGAAACCTCCGACCCTGAAACGCCTCCCCCAGCCACTCCATCATCAGAACCCAACCGAGACCCCCTCAAAATCCTCATCATCAGTTCTCCCAAAGGCGTCACTAACACGATTCACACCTTCTATCGCCTTGGCTATGCCCAAGTCAGCGAATGGAGCAAGCCACAGCCTACTCAGAATCCCGGCGAAGTGATGAGCGTCCTCAGCCGCCGCATCCTGATTGATTAATTGCAGACCTAACCCCCTAGCCCCCTTCCCTGGTAGGGAAGGGGGAACAAAAGACTCCCCTCTCCTCATAGGAGAGGGGCAGGGGGAGAGGTTCTTCTAAATTCCGCCCAAATCCCAAATCCCCATGCAACCACTACGCCGCATCCTGATTGATTAATTGCAGACCTAACCCCCTAGCCCCCTTCCCTACCAGGGAAGGGGGAACAAAAGACTCCCCTCTCCTCATAGGAGAGGGGCAGGGGGAGAGGTTCTTCTAAATTCTGCCCAAAATCCCAAATCACCATGCAACCACTACGCCGCCGCATCAATCCTCAAACCTTCGTTATCACCCTCAGGCAAATCGTCAAACACCTGAAAATTAACCAAGAGCGAATCCTCAACTGGGACAAATGGCATAAC
>CBDTXL010000508.1:0-4072 GCA_965364435.1 uncultured bacterium | reverse complement strand
CTGCTGGACTTTTGTTGGTCAATCAGTTCAATCGATTCCATCAATGAGGTAGTTGTGATGCTTAATAAGATTTTCGGTGCCGTGGGCATATCTGTCTCATCAGTTTTAGTGAGTGCTTCACTATCTCTTGCCCACTCATTAGGTCCTTTTCCCAGTGAGAACATCAGCGGTCACAGGTCTAGTCCTCCTTACGGCTGGGATTACAACTACGACATCGAGTTCACAGCCGATGAACTTCTCAAGATTCATGTAGAAATTGATTTCAATTTAATTAATGGCGTAACCCAGACAAAATTGAACGACCTTAAGCCGATTTGGGAAAAGGGCATTGAGGACACCTGGAATAATAAGAGTTTGGAAGATGACACTTATCTTTTTCCAATTGCCTTCGATGTGAGTTTCGATGGTCCCGTATTTAACTACAATGTCAATGTACGTCCTGGTCCTGAAAGAAGTGACATGACTAATTGGGACACAGAGGACACTGGTCTAGTGGTAGCTCATGAATTTGGTCATATGCTTGGGCTTTTTGATGAATATGAGGGTGGCGCTACTGATCCTATTAACAAAATAGTAGACCCGACAAGTATCATGGGGAGTACAGCACCAGGGTCCCAACCGAAAAAGCGTCATTATGAAGATTTCAGAGCCTGGTTGGCTGCTAAAGATACAACGGAGACATTTGTATTAAGGCAAGCAACGCAAGTCCCAGAACCGGGAACGGTAATATCGCTTACTTTAGGATTCACTGGGTTAGTCATCACAAGAGTATGTCGTCGCCAAGTAAAAGTAGGTTGAATTGCCTGTTTGGGGTAGTATTTTTCGCCTGCTTGACGTTAATTTCGGGTGCTTGCGCTATGCAAGAAGCAGGAGGGACGAGCAAGGGTTCATTGGTTCTGTTTATAGAACTGGAAAAACAAGTCTATCGTCAAGGAGAATCAATTCACGTCGAAGGGATTTTGCAAAATACTTCCCCAACTCCTCTTTTAGTACAAAATCGGTTTGCTTTTCCTGGTCCTGATGTCTATTTGGAAATTAAAGAGCAATCGGGTAAAACAACGTTGAAATGGTTACCCCCGGAGCCGCCAATCTCCTTGAATAAGGCTGATTTTGTACGTCTTGACTCAAACGAAAAAGTTTCCTTTACTCTGCGGGATATCCAGATTCATGTTTACAAAGGCCTGACACAGGGAACTTACACATTGAGAGGAATTTACAAAAATCAGTCGGGCGAAGAGTTTGGACTGGATGTCTGGAGAGGAAAAGTTTACTCGGATGAAGTCAACTTTCAAGTTGTAAAATAAAGCGTCCAAGGTTCTGCTGTAAAGATGAGCTATACTTGGCGCGGTCAGAGATTAACATTGGCGGCGGACGCAAGTTTGTATATGCCCCTCCAATTCCATTGGAGAGGGCAAGGTGCAAGATGGGAGTCAACAAATTTAATCAAGAGCTAGGCTAGAGAAAATTCGACGAGCGACTGTGGGGAAAAACCGATGGACGCCGTTTCCCAACCATTTGCCACTATGACTCAAATGCTGCCCCAATGCCAAAATCTGCAAGAACATGTAGAGAGCTTATTACAACTGTTGCATCAGGAGCCATCTTTACGAGCGTTGCAGGATGATGTGACAACGGTTCAGGCTTCCCTCCGAAAAGCGATCGCTCCCACGTTTGAGATTGTCTTTGCAGGTGCGTTTAGTGCTGGTAAGTCGATGCTGATTAATGCGCTGTTGGAGCGAGAACTGCTCTACAGTGCAGAAGGGCACGCGACGGGTACTGAGTGTTACATCGCTTATGCTGAACCTGCTCAAGAACGAGTAGTACTGACGTTTTTGAGTGAAGCGGAGATTCGGGAGCAGACGGCGGCGTTGTGTCAGCGTCTGGGATTATCGGCAACTAATATTAATCAGCCAGACGTGATAAACTCGCTACACCAAGGATGCATAGCGATTCTCCAGCAGGAGGGTGGGGAGAGCAAGTCAGACAAGGCAAAGCAGGCGAAGGCACTGGATTTGTTGCTGCAAGGGTTTGTAGCAAACCGCGATCGCATCCACACCGTCAGCAATGCTACCTACTCAATGGAGCAATTCAACTTCTCCAATCTTAAGGAAGCCGCCGGTTATGCACGTCGCGGGAGTAATAGCGCGGTACTCAAACGGATTGAGTATTACTGCCATCATCCCCTGCTGCAAGATGGCAATGTGCTGATTGATACGCCGGGGATTGATGCACCAGTGAAGAAAGATGCCCAACTGACGTATCGCAAGATTGAAGCGCCGGAGACTTCGGCGGTGGTGTGCGTACTCAAACCCGCGTCTGCTGGTGATATGACGACGGAGGAGACGGAACTGCTGGAGAAGATGCGGAGTAATCCAGGAATTCGCGATCGCGTTTTTTATATTTTCAATCGCGTTGATGAAACCTGGTACAACAGCCAACTGCGGCAACGATTGGATACTTTAATTAGTGCCCAGTTTCGAGATACACCCAAGGTTCATAAAACCAGCGGATTACTGGGATTTTATGGGAGTCAGATTAAAAGTACGAGTGGACGCGATCGCTTTGGTTTAGATTCTATCTTTGCCGATAGCGTCAGAGGCATGGCTGGAGGGGAAGATACTCCACAATTTGTTAATGAATTTCTGCGCTACTGTGCCAACTCCGGCAAGCTTTCTCCCAGTCGCTTCCGAATTTCCGTCAATAGTTATGAAACCCCCAATGAAAACTATGTGCGGATTCTCGCTGAACAAGGAACGGCACTGATTGAGCAGCTGATTCAAGACAGTGGCATTGAAGAGTGCCGTGCGGAAATTACTCGCTATCTCACCCAAGAAAAGCGCCCTCAACTGTTTGCGATTCTGGCTGATGATTTACAACCGTTGTGCATTAGCTTGAAGAAACACTACCTGAGCATCCAGCGGAATTTGGACAGTCAACCCCGTGAAATTGAGCAGATGAAAGCGCGGGAGTTGGAACGTCTCAATCAGGAACTCCAGCAAGTTGGTGAGGCATTTTGCAAGCACGTCGCCGAAGAAGTGAATCAGGCAGTAACAAATGCTTGTCCAAATTTTGAAGCAGATTTTCGCCAACTCCAATTCCGGATGATCCGACGCTTCGATGAGTTACTGCACAGGTTCTCGGTTGCAGATGCTTACAGCCGTGCGACTCTAAACCATCGCCGCAACGCCACAGCACCGCTAATTGCTGTTTTAGTGGAGGCGTTGTATTACCTGGCTAATGAGCTAGAGGATGTGTTGGTAGAGTCTTCACAAGAGGTGGCTTCTAGCTTTTTCCAACGTTTGATAGAACGAGTGCGCCGTGCAGATTACTACAGTCAACTCTATCGGTTGCTAGGGAATGATGGGGGAATTGAGCAAAAACTGAAGGTGCTGGAGAAGCAGGTTTGTCAGGCGTTGGTGAGTGAGGCGAGGACAGAGTGCGATCGCTACGTGCGAGAAAGTCCACGCTTTTACGATGAAGGAACGTTTTCAATCTATCAATTTCGGCAAACCTTGCAGCAAACCTCCCAAGGCTACGACGCTGAAAGCATGGTGGAAGCCGAACCCGCAATACGGCAGTTGCTGAAGTTAGATTTTGATCCAAAGGTTTCTCGAACAATCCGGCGCAGTTTCCGCCAAACTATTAATCAAACTCTCAAAACTCTGCTATTACCAATGGCAGATGAGCAGACAGATGCCATCTTGCAGCAGTACAATCAAGCGCGTGCTTATTTAGAGCAAACTCTGGAGAAAGAAGCGGAGGAAAAAATCAATAGTAATCGTCGGTTACAGGATGAGATTGAACAAAAGATTGCCGCTTATAACCAAGGCGTTACTGGAATTAATACCTGTCTTCAAGGAATGCTGTTAAATCGGCATCAGCTACCTGGAATTGGGGAATCTGACTTAACGGCAATACCAGTTTCTCTTGAATCAGAGCCTTTTGATCTTAGCTCAAATTTTTCCTATGTAGCTGATTCAGCTGATGTGGCAGATGCTCTAGAAGCTGAGATTTAAGGGAAAGGTTCTTACTGACATCTTGCACTTACCTATTCACCCGCCAGGGAATTAAT
>CBDTXL010000507.1:0-4081 GCA_965364435.1 uncultured bacterium | reverse complement strand
CCTGATGATTTTGCTTGATACAATGTGCAGCGTCAGCAGCTGTAATTAAGCTTGCTGGTAACGTCTCCGGCGTAGGATGAATGCCTGCGATACCTAAACTGATGGTGACGCACCAACTCACCGGGGAGTTTTTATGGGGAATCTTTAACCCTGTGACAGCCTGTCGGATGGCTTCAGCAACTTAAATATGGAAATTGAGCAACGCCGCCGCAACTTTTCTGAAATCGTCCGTGTCAAAAGATGTGTCAATGGAATTAATAGTATGATCAGGGTTTTTCGATAAAATGGCGCTTGCTGCGTCATTCAGGGAAAAACACCATCACAAGAACGGAACGCATGAATCAGCTGAACAACGCCTTCACCCTTTTCTTAAGTTTGCTTGTTGAGGCAATGCCTTTTTTGCTGCTGGGGGTTTTGCTCTCCGGCTTGCTGCTGTTGTTTGTCGATGAGCGCAAGCTGATTGCTGCCATGCCTCGAAACCCACTGTTGGGGGCAATTGTTGGCAGCTGTGGGGGCTTTTTATTCCCAGTGTGTGAGTGTGGCAATGTGCCGGTAGCGCGGCGTCTCCTGCTTCAGGGGGCACCGGCACCCGTAGCAATTGGGTTTTTGTTGGCAGCGCCAACGATTAATCCGATTGTGATTTGGTCAACCTGGGTGGCGTTTCGAGATCAGCCAGAAATCGTGGTGTTGCGGGTGTTGTTTTCCCTAGGCATTGCTACCTTCATCGGCTGTGTCTTTAGCGTTCAGGCAGACTTGCGCCCACTGCTACAACCGGCGGTGACTCGCTCTATGGTACTCTCAACGAACGCTCAAGGGGCCGGTTTGAAATCTGTTCCTTCCCAGAAAGAGCAAGTACCAGTACTCCTGCAATCTGGTTCATTTTTACTCGGTCAACCGGGAGCGCCTGTGCGGATGGATACTACTGTTTTACAGGCATCTTTAGCAGGGGCAAAACCCACTAAACCCCTGGCCGACCGACTGCGTCTGTTGTTAGAAAATACAGTGCAGGAGTTGCGAGAATTAGGAGGGGTCTTGGTTTTGGGAAGTGCTATAGCGGCAGTGATTCAAGTCGGTGTTCCCCGTGAAATTATCCTTAGCTTGGGTCAGGGACCGGTGACATCAATTTTAGCAATGATGTTATTGGCGGCAGTGGTGTCAATTTGTTCAACCGTGGATTCATTCTTTGCCCTCGCCTTTGCCTCAACGTTCACGGGTGGCTCTTTGTTAGCATTTTTGGTGTTCGGTCCGATGATTGACCTCAAAGCCCTCGGCTTGATGTTATCGATATTTAAGCCAAGGGCAATCATATACTTATTTGCTCTAGCAGCGCAGTTGACATTTTTGTTGACGTTGTTCGTTAACTTGCATATTAGTTAACAAGCCGCTGGTGGCAATGAGTTGTTAGGTTGAAGGTTAACAAGTTGAAGGTTGTCAGACAAACGTTTAACTCTCAAAAACCTTCAACGTTCAACTCTCAAAAATCTTCAACCTTTTGACCAATGACGAAAGATTATGAGTTCAACTCAAAACTTAAGGAGGGTACGGAGGCAGCGCCCTTACCTTCAGAACTTTTTCCTGCCCCTGTTGGACATATTCGCCTTGGCTGCCTGGGGCGTTTTGATGCTGAAATACTGGCTCAAGGGGGAGTTAAATTTGCTGATTCACCCCAATTACTTTGGGCTAGTCATTGCTACCGGCTTTGCTTTGTTGATAATCGCGGCTTTGAGGGTGTTCCAGCTAGTCATTCAGATGCGTCAACAGGCATCAGGGAAGGCGCTTACGATGCCAGTGGCTCAACACATCAGCTTGTTTCCCCCTGGTTGGAGTAGTACCTTGTTACTCGCCGTAGCAATTCTGGGGTTAGTAGTGACGCCGAAAGTATTTGCTAGTCAGATAGCACTCCAACGGGGCGTTACCGAAGCAGTGACAATGACGCGATCGCAACCCCAGGCTTTTCGCAGTCTTAGTCATCCTGAAGAGCGATCGCTTATTGAATGGGTACGGACGCTCAATGTTTATCCCGAACCCGACGCCTACACGGGTCAGGCGGTGAAAGTGCAGGGCTTTGTTGTCCATCCACCAGACCTACCCTCACAATACCTGTTGATTTCCCGCTTTGTGATTACCTGTTGTGCTGCTGACGCCTATCCGGTTGGGTTACCCGTGAAACTTAGTGAAAATCGCAATGCCTATCGTCCTGACACTTGGTTAGAAGTTGAAGGTAAGATGATTACCGAAACCCTGAAGGGAAAACGCCAGTTGGTTATCGAAGCGAGTCCCCGCCCCAAAACAATTACTAAACCAGCAAATCCCTATTACTACTAAGGGGTGAGAGTTGAGCCTCCTAGAGCCAAGTACACTGAGATTCATGGACAAGTACACTTAGATTTATGGAAAATAGCTTACTCGATAAAACTTTCCGAGACAGTGAGGGCAATATTGTTATTGCTCAACCGCCAAATCTGCCGCTTTTGGTTGGGATTACAGCAACTGTACTCACATTAATTGTGAAAAGCGGCAACATTCATACAGGTCTAGACGCAATAGCTTTTGGCTCTTTGTTTACTTGGGCGTGGCTGGAGCTATTCGAGGGCGTTAACTACTTTCGTCGGGCGCTAGGTTTACTCGTGCTGATTGGCGTAATCGCTTCGAGGTTCTCCAACAACTTCTAAGTGTTCCGAAGCACTTCAGCAATCTTGATTCAGATTTAGAAAAAAACATTCTGTACCAAATTGCCTTAAAGAAAGAACCCGTTCTGCTAAAACAATTACAGCCTAGTTTACTAGAAGTATCACCCCAAGCATTAATCAAGGGTGTAGCCTCTCTAAGACAGCGATCGCTTGTTGAGAGAGCGGAAGGCGGTAGCGCGAACCCGCCTTCCGTTATAGAAGTTACCGCTCAATTAGTTACCTCCCCGAAAGCATCACCATCTTAAAGGTGTTATGTCATCCTTATCAACATTACAAGAGCAACACTCTTCTCCAAATCGGGTAATCTATTGCATCAACCCAAAGTGTGGACATCTCGATAATCCTGATAATTTAGAGTGTTGCCAAGCCTGCGGCACTCCCTTATTAATCGAGAATCGGTATCGGCTTATTTTACCGCTAAGACCACTCTCCGAAGGCGGTCAAGCGGAAGTATTTGAGGTTGAGGATTTGGGAGTTGAAGCCGCTAAAGGCGAAAGGAACAAAGTCCTGAAAGTTTTGGAAAAAAATGACGAGACTTTAGTTCGCCTGTTTAAACAAGAAGCCAAAATTTTAAATGAGCTAAACCATCCCGGTATTCCCAAAATCCAAGAATATAGCTATTTTCCCGTTTCCCTTCCCCGCACCTCCAAGCTATTGCACTGCTTGGTAATGGAAAAAATTGAAGGAGAAAACTTACAGGAATGGGTGGAGGAAAACGGACCAGTTTCTCAAGAACAAGCTCTAAACTGGCTAAAACAGCTAGTAGAAATTTTACATTACCTGCACCAACATCAGTATTTTCATCGGGATATTAAGCCATCCAACATCATGCTACGACCAAATGGTCAGCTAGTATTAATTGATTTTGGCACGGTTAGGGAAATGACACCAACCTACCTCGTAAAAATTGGTAGAAATCGAGAGATTACCTGCGTTTACTCTGCTGGTTACACGCCTGTAGAGGCAATTCAGGGGAAGGCAGTCCCGCAATCCGATTTTTATGCCCTAGGACGCACCTTTGTCTACTTATTTACTGGGAAATTTCCCTGGGAATTGCCAGAAGAATCAGGACAATTAAATTGGCGAGAAAGTGCCCCGCCGGTGTCGCCACTCTTGGCAGATTGGATTGATTACTTGATGGCTCCCTCTCCAACTCAGCGACCTTTAAACACGTCTTCTATTTTGAAGTGCCTGGAAGGAAAAACTATCAAAACTTTGCCATCTCCTCCGACTCCTCCGATAGAGAATCTGCCATCACCCCCGATTGAGCCGCCATCCCCTCCTACTACTCGCTTGTTGATTATCCTTAACTTTGCACTTTTTTCCATCGTGCTTGTAAGCGGGTTGCTATGGTTCCAAAGGCAACAGGAGAATCAATGGCAGGTTCCACG
>CBDTXL010000506.1:0-4085 GCA_965364435.1 uncultured bacterium | reverse complement strand
TAGTGAGTACAAATATTAAAGTGGCATAGCACAAATCCGTTAACCTCTCAATCCAGATTCATGATTGAGTTGGATGTCTAGGGTTGCAACTTATGTCATCGCCACGCGATCGCGAAGCGCCGCCGCGAAGCACAGATCACTCCATCAGAATTGAAGTAACGACTAGAACCTCACAACTTGCACTGTTGAAAGGTCTAGGTGTCTGGCAGCGCTTGGGTTTACTTTCTCAGACTCGCATCAGAGTCGAACTAACGACTAAAGCTTCTCATCCTGAACTGTTGCAAGGTTTAGATGCCTTGTTGCGCTTAGATTTGCTGTCGGAGGCTCTAGTTAAACAGCTGTGTCGAGAAAATCTTACTTGTCCACTGCCGCAGGCAATTGCCACGCCAGCCCGAAAACCAACACCTCAGCGGTTGCCCGATTTCGCAACAGACTTTGCCCCAGAGGAAGCGGCGGAACTAGTACCGAGACAACCCAGCCAGTCCCCCAGCTGGCTCACGGAAATGTTGCAGTCGCTTCAGGCAGAACTTAGCGTCAGGTGGCTGCTGTTTCTGGGAGTGTTCATGGTGGTGGTGTCCTCTGGAGTGCTAGCCGCCAGTCAATGGAAGAATTTCCCAGCATCTGGGCAATATGGAGTGTTATTGGGGTACACCTTAACCTTTTGGGGCGTCAGTTACTGGGCGAATCGGCAGAGTAATTTACGCTTAACAGCTCAGACATTGCAGATTGTGACGCTGCTACTGGTGCCGGTGAATTTTTGGGCAATGGACGGCTTTGGGTTGTGGCGTAATCCCATTGATTGGATTGTGGTTGCTTTCGCTACCGTTGTCCTCAGCGCGATCGCCTTTTCTCTCTGGAAGCGGGAGCAACAACCACCCTTGCCGATCATCAACTATTTGGTGTTGAGTTATCTGCACTGGGGTTGGAGTTTGCCCGGATTTCCTCTAGTGGCGATTTATTTAGGGACAGGTGCCACCTTAGCCACATTCTATTGGGAATGCAGAAAGCACAGAACCCAAGCCAGGATTAATTCATCCCAGCCTTCGGGAAAGGTTTCATCCTACATCCTGCATCCTGCAACATTCCAAATAGCAGTTTATGGCATAGGCATTCTCCTGTTTAGAGGCATTTTTGTAGCGGGTGTGGATATCCAGCAACTGGGTTTAGCAATAGGTGCCTATGGCTGGTTCCTCTCATGGCTATCCCAGCAACAACTGAGGTTGTCAGCTGAGGAATCCGAATTGCCCCAGTTCAGCTGGGAGTGGTTGGGTGGTGGATTGCTGTTTTTGGGCTGGCTGGTTTCGGTGGGAGTAGATTTTCCCTGGCAAGCGATCGCAGTTAGTGGATTGGGCTTGTGGTTCTTCAGTAGCCGCTTGCAACGATTTTGGCAGAAACTTGACTTATTAGCTGTTTTATGTATAGGTTTACAGTCAATTTGGCTGTTTTGGCGGTTGATTCCATCAGATATCCAAGCCCAGCTAGTTACAACTGCCACCGGGCTAACGGGTTCCGAGGATACCCCCGTTGCTGTGTTGAGCTTGGTTCTATTTCCCTACCTTGTATTCATTGTGGGGTTAATAGACTGGCTGGATCGCCGACAAAAAACGCATTTAGCCGAATTTGGAGAAGCGATCGCTCTCTCATTTGGAACCCTTCTGACTGTAATCAGTTCAGTCAATCCCCTGCTGCGGACGCTCAATTTACTAAATTCCACAATAACTCTGGGGATTGTCACCAGACGACGTGGCGTTTTGGATATTACCCGTAATCTCGAAGCGCTGGTGTATCTTACCCACATTACGGGTATAGTGACAATCCTGTGCACGATTGACTACCTGTTGCCAAACCTGAACCGAGGGGAATGGGCAGCAATTTTGTTAGCCCTCATGTTGGGAGAATGGGCATTGACGCTGGGGAGTCAGGAAACAGGAGAAAGGCGTCAGTCATCAGGAAACCGATACCTCACAACCTCTTCTTCCCACTCCCCACTCCCCACTCCCCACTCCCTCATTTGGCGTCGCAGTGCTTGGCATTTGGGTTTAGCCTTAGCTGGATTGAGTTATGCCTTGCTGTGGGTGGATTATCAAGCTGCCTTGGCAAACCCATCGGCTAACGTAACTGAATGGGGCTTGTTGTGGCTAATTACACCGTTATCTCTAACTGGGGTAGCGACTTGGACATCAGGTTCCAGAAGGCAATTAGCTAGCGGCTTAAGTGTAGCCGCATTGGTTGCGGTGCAATTCTTGACGCTGAGCATCCCCCATTGGCGGTTACTCAGTTTGGCTGTTGCCACCATCCTGATGTTAGTCAATACCCGTTATTTACGAGAAGTTAATGTAGCGGCGATTACAGTAGGGTTTGGCTTGAGTTTCTTGGGGATGTTCTTATGGGAGGGTGTCCCTGGATTTCCCCCCCTATCCCTAGAGGGTTGGTTGGTAGCTTGTGCGATCGCACTTACCAGTTTATGGTTGCTCCGTAGCTGGCTGATTCGCCGTGCCACCGAATTAGCACCCCTTTATGTTCGGGCGACAGATGGTTGGGCGATCGCATTATGTAGCGTAGAACTCATCCTGCTGACGCTTCACTCCCTAGCTGTCTATTTGGGGTTTATTTCCCCAGCCGTGGCAGTGCTGATTGCTGGGATTGTGACAATGGGAGCAATCGCTTATCGTAGCTGGCGTCACCCCTCTAACTGGAGCATTTACGCACTGGGTTGGTGTCTGGAATTGCTGACAGCCGAGGGATTGGGCTTTATTGACCGCTCAATCCTCAACTTAGGGATTGCCAACCTCGCTTTAGGATTGCTCGCCCAACTAATCGGGGATTTGTGGCAACGTCGAGCGGGTATTAGTAATGTCCCCAGCAGCTGGCACGTTATCCCTTTACTTTACGGGATTTTGGGTGCTTTACTGCGCTGGGGTACCTTTGCCAACTGGACGGGTTTATCAACCCTTACTCTCGCTGTTATTGCCATTGGTGTAGGGCGTCGGCGTCAGGACTTTAAACCCCTGATCTACCTTGCCTTGCTAGGGGTGTCTATTTCTGCTTATGAAGTCCTACTTTATCAACTCTCACAACTATCAGGAGGAAGCACAGGCGATGGCTTAATTGTCATGGCAGCCTTAGGGACTAGCATTATGTATGCCTATCGAGTGCTATCTCCCTGGTTAATCGAGTACCTACACCTGACGAGGGAAGAACTAAAAGCGATCGCGCATCTTCACTGGGCGTGGAGTAGCGTTCTGTTGATGGTAGCTACCACCTATCAACCCCAATCTTTGATGCTGGGATTTGGCGTCGGTGTGTTTTTAGTTCAATATGCCATCTTTCAGGGGCGGAACAACCCCCCTCCTTCCCAAGAGGTTGCTAGAGGAGAGGAAGGCAACAATCCCCCCCCTTACCAAGGGGGGGCTAGGGGGGGTGGAGAAATCTGGGTTTACCTAGGTTTCTTAGAAGCTGTTGGGATGAGAATTTATTGGCTCAGTCTACCCGTAGCACGTCTATTATCAGGACCATTGGGACCTTGGAAAGGTGCGATCGCCTCTGTATTTGCTTACTTTCTTTTCATCCTGCCCTGGGAAAATTGGGGTTGGCAGAAACGCCCCTGGACAGTCGCCGCTGTGGCAGTCCCTCTGATTGCCTTTGCCGAAAGTCCGATGGGGAATCACCCAATCAGCTTGTTGATTGTTGCAGGCTACTACATCTTCTTCGCAATCCTAAATCAGCAAATTCGGTTTACCTATCTCAGTGCCCTAGTAATTGACTGGGTGCTGTATCGCTGGTTTTGGCATCTAGGACTGAGCAATTCCTTGTGGTATGTTACTCCCCTCGCCCTCTCGTTGCTCTACATTGCCCAAGTCGATCCCAATCTAAAACAACCCGAACAAAAACCAGCGCGTCACCTCCTACGCTTACTGGGTAGCGGTGCAATTTGTCTTGTTGCCTTATGGAGCAATCAATCGAGTGGACTAGTACCTGGGGTTATAAGTTTGTTAGTGATTTTTGCGGGGCTAGGGCTAAGAGTTCGCGCTTTCCTCTACATAGGCACTGCGACTTTTTTAGTCAATGCTTTTTATCAGCTGGGG
>CBDTXL010000505.1:0-4095 GCA_965364435.1 uncultured bacterium | reverse complement strand
TCTACCAGTTTGTCTAAACCAACAAAGGCACCACCGCAGATGAAGAGAATATTGCTGGTGTCAACTTGAATGCACTCCTGATAAGGATGCTTACGCCCACCTTGAGGCGGCACGTTCACCACCGTCCCTTCTAAAATTTTCAGCAGCGCTTGCTGGACGCCTTCACCCGAAACATCTCTAGTAATTGAGGGGTTTTCGCTCTTACGGGCAATCTTGTCAATTTCATCTATGTAGATAATGCCTTGCTGAGCGGCTTCAACATCAAAGTCTGCCACTTGCAGCAGTCGCAGCAAGATATTTTCCACATCATCCCCGACATAACCAGCTTCCGTAAGGGTGGTGGCATCGGCGACAGCAAAAGGAACATCCAACTGAGTTGCTAGAGATTGAGCTAAAAGTGTCTTGCCGCAACCCGTGGGCCCAATCAGGAGGATGTTGGACTTTTGTAGCTTTACCGAATCATCTAAGATCTGGTGAGCGCTGAGGCGTTTGTAATGGTTATAAACGGCAACTGAGAGGACTTTTTTGGCTTGGTCTTGACCGATGACATGATTGTCCAAAGCTTGCTTGATTTCGGTCGGCTTTTGAATGGGACGCCAAGTATGATGATTGACACCCTTTGGTTGCCTCTGGAGTTGCTCGGACGGCAGGGGCGGTTGAATCGCCGCCTCAGTGGAGGAGCTGAGCAATTCCTCTTCTAAGATCTCCTTGCACAGTTCTATGCATTCATCGCAGATGTAGACGCCAGGTCCGGCAATCAATTTGCGTACCTGCTCAGAGGACTTACCGCAAAAAGAACATCTCAGATAGGAGTCGTGTTTAGGCATATTAAAATTTTGCTCAAGGGGTAGTGATAGTAGGCTCACCTGTAGGAAGGTTCTGTTGTATTAATGCCAGTTAGGCACAAGAGAATGGTTTTGCCCCTGTATGGGCTCAAATGCCAGCCTTTGGAATTAGGGGGCATTTCCCTGCCAAATGCGCTCATCTTTGACTGGGATAAGCCAAAAAACCATTAGTAATACCATTCTAAGAAGAATCTTATTGTCATTAAAGCAGCGGCAGGCTTTTCAGCAGTTCTCAATAACAGTCTGAGATTTATTCTCAATTAAGGGATTTTGTTGCAAGCCACAGGTGCCAGTAACTATCATTGTCAATAATGGGTTTTTTTTGAGAGGGTTACTATGGCTCCCTACACAGCCGCTTCACTCAAAGCCGAACTCAATTCTCGGGGTTGGCGTTTGACACCGCAACGGGAAACGATTCTGCACGTCTTTCAAAATCTTCCCAGAGGGGATCATCTGAGTGCTGAGGAACTCCACGGTCTTTTGCAGCAACGTGGGGAACCCATTAGTCTCTCTACAATCTACCGCAGCGTCAAGTTAATGGCACGGATGGGTATTCTGCGGGAACTGGAGTTGGCAGAAGGACATAAACATTATGAACTCAATCAGCCTTTCCCGCATCATCACCATCATCTTGTTTGCATTCAGTGCAACCGCACAATTGAATTCAAGAACGACTCGATTTTGAAACAAGGCATGAAGCAGGTGGAAAAGGAGGGCTTCCAGCTGATTGACTGCCAGCTAACGATTCATACTATCTGCCCGGAGGCGCTGCGGATGGGATGGCCTTCTGCACTACCCAGTAATTGGTACTGCTCAAGAGCAATTGCACATGGGCTAACTTAGATTGAGTGAGCCATTTGTGAAGTCATGTTGAAGAGGCTACGGGCTAGGGATTAGGGACTAGAGGGAGGACTACGTTTTTGTAGAACGACTCCAAGGCGGTCACGCAAGTTGTGTCATCATAAAGCAAGCTATGGCGTTCAGAGATTTTTCGCACTATCTCCTGCCGCCAGTCAGTATCTAGACCCAGGCGTACAGCAATCTCAACATACTCCGCCTCATCTTGAGCGCTAGTCTCTGTCATCCCCATCATCTTCAAAATTCCATAGGCGTGACGAGAGCGCATAAATTTCCCCGGACAAGTCACGACAGGTAAACCACAAGCGATCGCTTCTAGGGTTGTATTACCTCCTGACCAACTGAAGGTATCTAGAAAAATATCTGAAACTAAATTGAGATTGATGTAATCAACCTGCTCCAGTCTGGGCACAACCACGCAGTAATCTTCACTGTCCAAACCTAAGTTAGCAAAAGCACGCCGGAGTCGGGATTGAAATTGTGCAGTAATAGCAGTGGTATGAGAAGAAATGAAGGCAAATTGAGCCTGAGGGACACGTTGAGCGATTTGGGCAAAGATATAGTCAAACTGAGGTAGGTATTTATATAAAGATTGACAGGAAAGATAGATTACAGTATTCTCACGCAAATGAAAGTTTGAACGAGTTCTTGTCGGTTTAGGAATCGATGGTTTTGCATAACAAATGCCGATATTAGGCAGACGAATTAACTTCTCACAATAGTGGTCTTGAGCATTTTCCGATTCCATTAACTCACTCGACAAAAAGTAATCAATGGTTGGTAAACCAGAAGTAACCGGATGCCCCCAAGTCGTACATTGCACAGGTGCCAGACGTAATCCCCCTAATTGGGTTGTCGGGGCATTCATGCTAATGTCTGTAAAAACTAGGATATGTAGCTTGTCAGCAATCACTTGCTTACAAACTGATTCCAGGCTGCCATAAATATGATAAAAACCATCACTGAAAGAGCGGAATTGTTGAGTTATTAAATCTGATTTAGGATCGATGTGGTAGCTATAAATTTCAAACTTTTGTTTATCACATTTTTTGAGCCAGCCAAGGGTTAACATAGCTACAGTATGTGATCTGAAATGGGCTGAGAGGTACCCCACGCGAATTTTATGCGTGTTACTGAGCGGGGGCATGGGCAGAGGGCTTGCCCATTGTGGAAAGTTGGCAGCCATCACCCGATGGACAAACGAGCCATACTTTCGTTGCAGTCCCCGGTCATTAAGACCTTGATAGCCAAGGTAGAAAGTGAAGGCAGATTTTTCTAATGGTCTCAAAGCCTGCTTTCGATTCTCAGGGGTATCTAATGCCGTCTGTTGAATCAATTCATTGAGCTTCTGACAGAAGCGCTGACGCCAGAAAGGAATCTGCTCCTGGCTATCATACAGGATAGGCAAGATGAGCTGGCTGTACCAGTAGGCTTCAACCAGATCTGGTTTTAGCTGCAAGGCTTTTTGGAAGCAGTCAATTGCCTCGTCCACTTTACCTTGATTCACAAAAGCTACCCCCAGGTTATGGTAGGCTTCAGGCAAATCTGGATGAAGAACTAGAGCCTGATGAAAGTAAGCTGTGGCTTCTTCCAGCTTCAGCTTGAAGATTAAAGCGCAACCTAGCTTAATGTAAGCATCCAGGAGGTGTGGCTCTAGAGCCAGAGCCTGTTGATACTGGATAATGGCCTCAGAGTACCTACTCTGCTCTAGAAAGGCATTGCCCAATTTGTAGTAGACATCAGCAAGGTTTGGCTTTAAGAAAATTACCTGCTGGTAGTAGAAAATCGCTTCTTGCCGTTGTCCTAATGAGTGGAGAACCGTAGCGAGTTGGAGATAGGCATCGACATAGGTAGGGTCGAGAGCTATAGACCTGCGAAACTGAGTAATCGCTGCTTCCAGTTGGTTTTGCTGCCTAAAGGCGTTGCCTAGGTTGTAGTAGATTCCTGGGACATTCGGTCTGAGAGCGATCGCATTCTGGTAATGAGCAATGGCTGCCTCGATTTGACCTTGCTCTAGAAGGGCATTGGCTAAGTTACCATGAGCCTCAGCATCGTTAGGATTGAGAGCGATCGCCTGCTGATAGTGCCCAATCGCTGCTGGCAGGTTACCTTGCTCTTGGAGGGCATAACCCAGGTCATAATGGGCATCGCTATAATCGGGCTTCAGGGCGATCGCCTGTTGGTAGTAAGCGATCGCTTCTGCAAGCTGACCTGAGGAGTGTAGAGCCGAACCCAGGCGATAATAAATCTCAGCATAGTCTGGCATGAGTGCAAGCAGCTGCCGATAGTAGGCGATCGCTTCGTTCAGCTTACCGAGTTGGTGAGCAATCATACCCAGCATATCCAGCGCTTCAGTAGAATCGGGTTGCTGCTGAAGAATTTGGTGGCAGAT
>CBDTXL010000504.1:0-4098 GCA_965364435.1 uncultured bacterium | reverse complement strand
AACAGAGACAGGTTTAATGGTAGGGTTTGAAGAAGCAAGTCCATCAACGAAGAAGATGGAGTAACAATGAAAACAAAGGAAAATAAATCATCCCTACCCTTACGAGTAGTGGTCATTATCTTTATCATCCTCCTGGGGCTGATCTTGAGTGGCTTTAGAATACAACTCGCTCATGCCATTACTGAACCAGGGAGTGTATATCAGGAACGGGTTGTCCACAGTGCCGATGGCATCGGTAAGTTCTACATGGGTCGAGAAATTGCCAAGGTAATGGGGCATACAGAAGCTCTTTGGCTAGAACGACCGAGCCGAGAAACAACGGAGCAACCGCAGCAAGTAGTAGACGCCCTGAATCTGAAACCAATGGATGTTGTTGCGGATATTGGTGCGGGGACGGGTTACTTCAGCTTTCGGATGGCTTCTTTAGTTCCAGAAGGAAAAGTGCTGGCTGTTGATATTCAGCCTGAAATGATTGATATCATTAACTTCTTGAAACAGGAAAATAAACTTATTAATGTGGAGCCTATTTTAGGGAGCGTTAAGAACCCTAACTTACCGGATGATAGTGTTGACTTGGCACTGATGGTAGATGCTTATCACGAGTTTGAATATCCGAGAGAGGTAATGGAAGGAATTGTGCGATCGCTCAAAATCGGTGGTCAAGTGGTTCTTGTTGAGTATCGAGGTGAAAACCCCTTCATTCCGATCAAAGCTCTTCATAAGATGACGCAGAAGCAAGTGCGAAAAGAAATGAAGGCAGTGGGTTTGCAATGGGTAGAAACTAAGAGTTTTTTACCTCAGCAGCATTTGATAGTCTTCGAGAAAAAAAGCGCTTGATTGATAAGAGCAATCTAAAATTTTAAGCAAGGAATAAGAGGTTTAGTCAGATGGGTAGTCTACGTCAGATAACTAAATTGCTGTGTGTTACAAACGAGTGATGATGAAGGAGTATCAGTGTTATACCAGGTAGAGTATTAACGAGGGATAAGAGTGAATACTTCTCCTGAGAAACAGAACTACGTTGATAGTGGTGGTATCAAATTCCTAGTAGAAACGCCGAAAGAGCTTGGGGTAGAGGTTGGCGAGGTTAAGCGCATCTACTGGAAGAAGGGAGAGGGGAGAAAACTTATTGTCCTCCTGCACGGCTACGCTACTAGCACACAAAGCCTTTGTTACGTCTCCCAGACCGTACATCAGGAACTGTCGGATGCTGACCTCCTCATTCCTGAGTTTCCTGCTGGGATCTTCTCAACTGCTGCCTGCCTCATCGTCGTCCGGGATGTGGTGAGGCTGATTGACTGGTTTGAAGGGCAGAAGGAATACAACCAAATTGTCCTCATCGGTTTCAGTATGGGATCACTCCTTGCCCGGAAAGTCTACGTCTGTGCTTGTGGCGAGACAAAGAAAGCTCCCTTTGAAAGGACGTTAGCGGAATTCAATCAAGGCAAAGCATGGGCACAAAAAGTGGAGCGGATTGTCCTTCTTGCAGGTATGAACCGAGGCTGGCAGATCTCCCACCATCTGTCACCACTCCCTGCGTTCACTTACAGTTTTGGGGTTGTCTTAGGCAACCTCATGACCCTTGTCGGCAAAAAGCCACTGATCTTCAACATTCGCCGTGGTGCACCCTTTATCACTCAGCTTCGCGTCCAGTGGCTCGCCATGCTTCAGAAAGCCCCGACCAGAGGTGTAGGTAATGCCCTGACTGTGCAGCTTCTTGGTTCCGTTGATGACATTGTCTCCCCGGAGGACAACATCGATCTAGTCACAGGGAGCCAATTTATCTACCTCGATGTTCCCAAGACGGGGCACTTCAACATCCTCGTAATGGATGACACACCAGAGGGAAAAAGGAGAGCGCATATATTCAGGCTTGCCCTCACCGGAAGCCTTGAGGATTTGAAAAAACATAAGATTTTCCCCGACGAGCAGCAATTACCGACACCTAATTTAGATGTAAAGCACGTCGTCTTCGTCATTCACGGCATCCGCGATCGCGGTTACTGGACGAAAAAGATTGGTCGTAAGATTCGGGCGTTAGGGGGCAATGAAATTTATGCCACGGAAACTTCTACATACGGCTACTTCCCCATGCTGTCTTTTCTCCTTCCTTTCCGTCGCCGGGACAAGGTAGAGTGGTTGATGGATCAGTACTCTGAGAACTTAGCCCTCTACCCCGATGCTGAGTTTCACTATGTTGGGCACAGTAACGGCACCTATCTACTAGCGCAAGCACTACGAGAGTACCCCTGCTGCCGATTCAAACACGTTGTGTTTGCGGGCAGTGTTGTGCCTACTGACTATGACTGGTCGCTCATTATAAAACGGCGTCAGGTAGCGAAGGTCCTTAACTTTGTTGCCACCGGGGATTGGGTTGTCGCCTTCTTTCCAAAATTTTTCCAGGTTTTCCCGTTCATGCGATGGCAGGCTCTGGGAAGTGCAGGTCATGATGGGTTCAAAGTGTGCAAAGATTTACATCTGCCTCACCCATACCTCATAAGAGCTTCAGTAAACGATGGAGATATCTTTCAGGTCGAGTACATCCGGGGGGATCATGGAGCAGCACTCGTGGAAGATAATTGGGAGACCATTGCCGACTTCATAGTGTCAGGAGCTGTGAAAGATTCACATTTGTCTAGACTGAAACCGCTCCTAAGCGAAAAGAAGGTCAGCTTGATTAACCTCTTAAGCAAAGTACCATACCTAGTTGTGGGACTAATTCTATTCATTATCATTTGGTTAGGCTGGGTTGTTCTTTCCCTGAACATCGCTGAGTGGCAGAAAACACTTGCCTTCATGCTTTACCTGTGGTTACTCTGGCGTGTTCTCACACGTCTGTAACTCAAGCTGTTAGTGCGAGCGCCCATCACCATACGTTAGGTTGACGCAGGAAAACCCAACGTCTATTTCCAAACCCTACCACTTCGCTCGAAGAGGCGATCGCAGTTAACTATAGTCCAGTTGCACCCGATGGAAAAGTTAGAACGAGAGGTTATTTGCCACTGGTGAACTGGGGTTTTAGCTCTGCGAGTAAGCGACTACCTGCGTCTTGGAAGCATGACTGAATTACTTCAGCGCATCATCCTACACATAGCTAAATATATCGCACTTGATGAGAGCATCTCGTCCGCTGTCACTTGATTCAGAATCACCAATAATCGTTGTGCAATTTCTTGAGGTGAACGGCGAACAGCAAAAATTACACCATAGTGAATCTGTCCTGAAGTAAAGTAAGCCTGTACAAGTTCTTCATGCGTCAGTTCGATTGTGGGTAACTAACGTTCTTGCTTGGCTCAGTGCATAAGTAAATTGCTCTGCATCAGTAGCCTGAAGTTTTCCTGCATCTCGTGCGGTAATTACATCAAAGCCTCTTGCTTTAAGTAAATCTGCCACTAAGACATTGACATCTTCATCTAAGTACAAAGAAATAAAAATGCTGCTCACAAATCTTTAACCAATGGGTCGATTAACTCATCGGGAATTCGATTACGTTCAATGTAATTGTTAATTTCCTCTTGATGATCGCTGTAATAGGTCAATGCACTAAACACCTGCGCCAAGGTCAGATGAGGTAACCCTTTGGGAATTTCTTCTGGTGCAACACCCATACGCCAAGTTTCAACAATTGCTCTTACGGGTGTACGGGTTCCCCTAATAATTGGTTCACCACTCAGAATCCGATTATCTCTAACAATGTAAAGATATTCCGTTGATTGAACCATTGCTACTCTCACAAATCGTTATCGTTTATCTAAATTATCGCCTCAAGACAGCGATCCCAAATTTTGTAGCCTAGGTTGACGTTAATGTAGCGACTCCATAGGAATCAGGAAAGCCACTCTTGTCAACGCGGTAGTAACGTGAAACCTCCTCAAAAAGGAAAGTAGCCCTCTACTGCCGGACTACTTTCCCTCCTCAAATGATAATCATCCTTCTTAAGCAACCCATCAAGTTTCCTGTGGGTCATTGATGAAAGGAAGTTTTTGGGTTTCGCATCGGAAACTAAACTTCCGTACTACTTACCATTTCCAGGAGCAGGAGCACCCGATCGCACTGTTCCTCCCTCATCTGCTGCATCCGTTGATTTAGTTTCACCTG
>CBDTXL010000503.1:0-4100 GCA_965364435.1 uncultured bacterium | reverse complement strand
TTACCAAGAGCACGACCCCGATTCTTCCCTTGGAAAGCGATAACGTAAGGGCCTATTTCTTCGTAGCTGTTGCTGCTCTCAATTCCTGCGATCGCGCTTTTGAGAGCATCAAGTTTAACCCCGTTTACTGTTCTGTACCCAGATACATCGGGAAGAGATAAAGGAGTTGGGTTGGTGATGTTAGCAGGAACCTTAGGAACTGGTTTCGACTTGGAAACGCGATCGGGTTGAGCCTGTGTAGGAGTGGAGCTGGCAGCCGCTCTAGAGTCGTTCAAAGTGCCTACGAACAAAGGAGCATTCACCCGATACGAAAAGAAAGGAACTGGTCCGATAAAGTAGGGAGTACAGCCACATATCGAACAAGACCGGAAAAACAAAGCTGTACTAATAGTGTCCGTTGTTTCGTCTGTGTCCCAAACCGCTACTTTAAAAGAGCCTCCGAACGGTAGCCTCCCGGTAGGTTCTTTGCCAAGATTTACACCTTTGAGACATCCCCAACCCCCTTCAACCTCCTGAAACTTACCAGAAACCCATTGCTTTCCCTCCAAGGGTTCCCTTTTACCCCTGCCAGAATTCTCCAAATCGTCTAACTCAATATAGCCACAGCGCCCATTCTCACAAGGAACAGAAAACCCCTCGACATCAGACCCAGAAATAGTTTTGGTTGTTTTGTTCTCAGCGGTTCCATAGATCATATCGAGCCGCATCACCAAATCTCCAACCTCACCAATTGGCTTCGGCATGGATGCCAACGGCACTTGATTCAAACCAGGGATATCCTTGATCAAGCTACTTCGCCACTGGTTAAATTTTTGAAGTTGCGCGGCGTCTAAGTTAGGAACTGAAGATACCGGGAAGGTTGATAAATCAGTTTCCTTCATCTGAGATTGAGCGATTTGAGGATATTGCTTTACTAATTGAGCGATGGTCATACTGGGAGAAACGCTAACTCCTTTAGTGACCAACAACGCTTGAACAGGCGCAACTTCCCCAACAGTGCGCTGCTCAAGATTAGGCACGGCCCCAATTAGTTGCTCTAAAGTCTGTTCGCCAACCAAAACGAAAGAACTCAAGGCAACGTTATCCAAATTCAGACCCGTTAGCTGCGATATGGTACCAACCGAAAACAGCTGTGGCTGCAATTCGGAAGCAATATCACCCATCTTCAGGTACTGGTCAGGAGTTTGCCCAGCTATCCAAGTACGGCTTAAGTCATAGCCAGTATCTGAGATGTACGGCTTACCATCAAGACTTCCAGATTGTCCAATGGGAGGCATTGAACTGAATGTAATGGTACTCCAGTCCGGTACAAGAACCTGATTATCTGTTCTATTGCCTTTATCGTCAGAGCCAGAAATGTTCCATATTCGTGTCAGCAGATTGGTATCAATACCAGTCTGTGCCAAAGCTAAACTCGGTAAAAAGAAGAAACTTAACGCTGTTATCAAAACAGAAAGTATCCAAATCAAACAGCGTTTTGCTAGTGTTGATATTTTTATCATTGGAAAAAGCTCGCGCAAGTTCTACAGTCATCACAAAAAAAGTCATGCTTGCCAATGAAAGTAGCACCCGTCGCAACAGCGTCAAATGCTACTTTTCCGAAGCCCTACTGACGGAATCATTTATTTAATTGCACACAGCTGACTTACGGCTCCAGCTGTATCTGTTCCTCGTCTTTAGTAAGGCTCACAACTTCTTCAACAGTCGGTAACTGTAAATAACCCGATACGTGAGGATTAGGGTTACTCAGCGTTTCCGTGTAGGCTGTATCCTCAACATTCACCTCAAATACGTTCTCGCGGTATCCGTCACTGACGTAATCGGTATGCCAGGGGCTTAACCCTGCTCCATAAGGGTTAGACTCTTCCTCGCCGTAACCATCGACACCATACCCATAGGCATCCGTAGCATAGTCCTGACCCGAATAAGAGTCATGAGTACCGTAACCTTGAGTACCATAGCCCTGAGCGTCTGACGAACCTTGCGTCATTGAACCGTATCCTAAGCCTGAGCCGTATCCTGATTCATTGTTTGGATCGTTCATAATTTGTAGCTACAAATCCTTATATATTGACAAGTCAAAGTAACAATAAAATATGAACAGGCTAGTCTATCGATGGAGTGAATAGTTACAACACCTATAGACTGATTTTTTGGGCACAGTTATCAGAGGGGCAGAACGAGGCGGGAGAGGGTGCACCGCTAACGCGGAACTCGCTTAAAAGTAGCAACCATTCACTTGGGAGAAAGCCCCATGCGTTCAACCCAACGAAACAGCTGTGCTGATCCAAGGCAGCAACGCTCTTTCGATGTGCAGTACAAGCTAGTATCAGACGCCTTGAACCTACATGCAGCCCTATCCCCCCTCTATACCGCCAAAGTCTACGGACTCGATTGCGAAACCACCGGACTGGACCCAAGGCAACACCGGCTGAGATTAGTACAAATTGCCACCGACGATCAGCCCGTGGTAATCGTGGACTTAGCTGCTATTCCCCGCAGCGGACTCAAACCTTTAAGAAAACTGCTCTGTGGGGGAGCCACCAAAATATTACAGAACGGCAAGTTCGACTGGCAATTCCTCACTATGGCTAACCTGCGTCCGCGAGGTCCTTACTTTGACACCAATCTAGCATCTCGGGTACTGAGCGCTGGCTTGAAAAAGAGCCACGACCTAGCAACATTAGCCGACAAATACTTAAAGATCAAACTAGACAAAAAAGCACAGCATAGCGATTTTTCAGGAAACCTATCCAAGGCTCAATTGGAGTACGCTGCCAGGGATGCAGCCATACTTCTCCCATTGCGTTTATCACTACTGGGCCATCTCAAAAGAGCAGGCTTGTTACCAACCGCCCGACTAGAGTTCATGGCAATGCCAGCCGTGGCACAGATGGAGTTGAACGGAATGCAGCTGGATGAGGATAGGTTAGCGGCCATAACGTTAGATTTGGAAGCGCAAAAGCAAGCGGCTCTAAATCAACTAAAAACCCTGAAACTCCACCGTCCACAGCTTTCCTTGTTGCCGGAGATAACGGACTGTGTGAATCCTGAGTCCCCCCAACAAGTTCTTCAGGCACTACAAGCTTTAGGCATTCCCATCGACTCCACTAGCAAAAAAAGCCTAATCCCCTTGGCCGATCAATACCCAATTATCCGGAATCTGTTGGATTATCGCAAATTATCAAAAATCACGTCAACCTTTGCCTCAGCCCTCCCCAAACACGTTCATCCCGTAACAGGAAGGATTCACCCGAATTATCGACAGTGCGGGGCACGCAGCGGGCGATTCAGCTGCCGCCACCCTAACCTTCAAAATCTACCACGAGATAAAGCGATAAGAAGCTGCATCGTGGCAGCACCTGGGTACAAGATAGTTCGAGCTGATTACTCTCAGATCGAGCTAAGAATTGTTGCTTACCTGAGTGGCGATCGCCGTATGAGGAGAGCTTATCAACAAGGGCTAGATTTGCACACGCTTACCGCCTCCCTCATCACTGGCATGAAACCTGAGGAAATAACGCCCCTGTTACGACAATTAGCCAAAGCCATAAACTTCGGTTTAATTTACGGAATGGGCGCAGCCAAACTAAAGGCATACGCCGAGACAGACTACGGTGTCTTGATGACACTCAAAGAAGCCACTACATTCAGAAAGCGCTTCTTCCAAGCTTACTCCGGTGTAGCCTTGTGGCAATCTAATATAAGAGCTAGCGTCTACGGCAGTGAAATTAAACAGATCCGAACCCTGGGAGGACGGCGACGGCGCTGGGCCAATAAACCGCGTCTTACTGAGCTACTAAATCATCCTGTACAGGGTTCTAGTGCAGATATTACGAAGCTTGCTATCTCAAGGCTGGGTAAAGCTTTGAGGGGAACTGGAGCGAAGTTAATTGGCACGGTGCATGATGAAATTTTACTGGAATGTCCGCAACAGACAGCACAAGAAGCCAGCCGCATTTTGGAGGATGTGATGGTCAAAGCTGGAGAAGTCTACTTGAAGCGGGTTCCCGTTGTAGTAGAAGTCAAAGTTGCTTCCTCTTGGGCGAGTTAATATAAGCCAGGTTACCAAAGTTACGCTTTCGACTGCAAATTGATAT
>CBDTXL010000502.1:0-4111 GCA_965364435.1 uncultured bacterium | reverse complement strand
AGGACACAGAGGTCAGAGAAAGAGAGAGTTATACGTTTGAATGCAACTTGGTATGAGAGGGTGTCTGAAAAGTCAAAAATGTCACACCATGACCCAGTTCAAACCCTTGTTTTTTCGTGAAGATTAGTACGCGATCGCCCTTAGTATAAGGTAGCAAATCGCACTTTTCAGACACCCTCCAAAATTCAGAACTCTGGAAGCCACCCGGCAAAATTTTGCTTCTGGGCTTGAGTTGGATTCTCAAGCGGCACAATCTGGTAACGGTTGGGGCGCGGTGTTCCAAGTGTAACGGGTAAAGTGCGGAGTTCGTCTTGGTGGAAAACACTCAGCTTAACAGTGTCACCGACGTTATAATCTTTGAGGCGATCGCTCAGTTGGTCAGCTGTTACCCGTAAGCCATCGATTGCCAGCAACTCGTCACCCGCATCAACTCCGGCTACCCCGGCGGGAGAATTAGCTTCGACAAACTGGATTACCTCCTTTCCATGTTCTGCCTTCACGTTCACACCCAGGTGAGGCACTGGTTCCTCTACCTCAACGCTATGGAGTCGCAAGCCGAAGGGTTGGAGGTACTCATCGAATGGTAACTCATCGGTGCCATCAATGTAGCGCTCAAAGAAGTCGCTCAAATCGGTCTCGGCCACTGACTCAATCACATCCTTCAGCTGTTGGGGAGTGAAGCCAATTTCCTTTTTGCCGAAACGCTGCCACATTTGGCGCATCACATCATCGAGCGATCGCTTATTCCTATGTCGGGAACGGATCAGCAAATCCAGCAAGAAGGAAACCAATTCGCCTTTCAAGTAGTAAGAAATCTGGGAATTGTTGCTGTTCGCATCGCGTCGATAGAGTTTAATCCAAGCATCAAAACTCGACTCACTTACTGGCTGCACCTTACGACCAGGTGTTGTCTGCAACTGCGTAATCTCCTTCCCCAAGCATTCCAAGAAGGCTTTGGCGTCGTAGATACCTGCCCGTTGCGGAATCACTAAGTCGTAGTAACTTGTTGTCCCTTCACAAAACCACAGGGATGTCGTGTAATTTTCCTGCTCATAGTTAAACTTCTCTAGCGCTTTTGGTCGAATACGCTTGACGTTCCACAGGTGGAAGAATTCGTGCGCCACCAACTGCATGAAGCGGTTGTACTTCTCCTTTGCCCGAAAACCGAAGCGGGAGTAAATTAAGGAACAGGCATCCTTGTGTTCCAAACCTCCGAAGCCGGTAGGGGCTAGATGTAGTAGAAATATATACCGCTCATAAGGTAAACCCCCATACAACTGGGATTCCACCTCAATAATTTTCTTAGTATCCTCAATAATGCGCTCTGGGTCAGCATTGCCTTGTCCCCAGATTGCCAGTTGATGGGGTTTGCCTAGCACTTCAAAGTCATACAGCTGCTGGGAACCAATTTCAAACGGGCTATCCACCAGGGTGTCGAAATCTTTTGCCTCAAAAGTATTGGATTCTCCCGAAACTGGAGGCAGAGGTGTTGTGACGTGCCAGTCTGGTTTTGGTGGCACAATTGTTACCCGAATCGGCTGTTGCTCAAAGCCCGGTATGAAAAAGAACAGGGCAGCACCATTGAAATAGCCGTGAGTTCCATCCAGGTGATTCGTCCGTACCGATAATTCATTGGCAAACACGCGGTAACGCACTGTTATTTCCGAGGCGTCCGCCGTTTCAATTTGCCAGTGATTTTTACCGAGTTTGTGTGAAGGCAAGGGGTGCCTCTGCTCACCAGTATCCGCAGACAAATCTTGGAGATGTTTGGCATACTCCCGCACTAGGTAAGAGCCTGGAGTCCAAACCGGCATTTTCAAATCCAGCACTGATTCCTGCCAGCCTTGCACAGAGAGCGTCACCTCAAATAGGTGCGATTCTGGCTGAGGCATTGCCACCTGGTAGTGGATTATCGGAGTGGTGCTTGGTGCCCCACTGGGGCGAAGGGTTGTTGCTTGAGTCATTATTATCAATTAGTGATTAGCGATTATCTAATGATGCGGGGGGTGGGGGAGCAGTGCCCACCCTACAGCAAACTCTTTATTCTAGACCCTTCCCCGCTAACTGCGTTGCGCTAAATGAGTCAGCTGCTTGATATTGACTAGGTAGAGAGTCTGAGACGCCTGGTCAATCTGAATCCAGCCCTTACTATCAAGCTTTGCCATAATTTTGGCTGTATCCTCGACGCTGATGTCTGTGATATCTGCCAAGTCCTTATAGGGGATGTTAAAGATTGCTGTTCCCTTTGGAGTGGGTTTACCGTAGCTTTCTGCCAAGCTAACCAGACTACAGACTAACTTGACTGCGGGTGGCTGATTGCGTCGTTGAAAGCGGACATTGGTCAGGCGTAGCCGCCGCACCATCAGTTGCAACATCCGGTGGTGCAACTGGGGGTCTTTGAAGAGGGTTTGAATGAAGCGCTGAGCAGAGACGCTGAGTAATCGCACCTCAGAAAGAGCAATAACGTCCGTTGAGCGGGGAGATTCATCGAGAATTGCCATTTCCCCAAAAAAATCACCCCGACCCAAAATCGCCAGGGTGAGAACGTTGTCCCCATAAAGTCGTCGAACTTTGACCCAGCCGGAGACAATAAAGTAAACGGCGTTGCCCCAGGCATCTTCCATTAAGACCGCCCTATCTGCCGGGTAATCGTGCTCTACTACAACCGACAGGAGCCATTCTAATGTCTCTGGGTTAGCAGTATTAAACAGTGGGAAAAGCTCATTAAAAGCTTTGGTCTGCATGAAAGGTCTTCAAAAATAAAGTCTGAGTAAGCAAGAGCCGTGACAGTCAAGAACTGGTGTGATGCTGTAGCAAATTCCCAGGCTATATCGGCACCAGCTGAGTCTTTACACCAACTACTGCTAATTAGCTATAGCTGGGGATCTCCTATGCTTCCATTAGACCACATCACAATAGCAGTCCCCAACTTCCTTGACACTCCCTAACCTGAAGGGCTTGTTATGGGAGCTGATTTTTGGGGAGACTTGCGTGAAGCGGCTCCGAAGGAGCTAGCTATCCCGAAAGGAATCGCTAAAAGTCAGGCTCCGAAATCTAATCCTTTTGTAAGTTTTTCTCAATAGATTCAGACAGATGGAAAGATTGTTAACTCTTGGGCGGGGAGATTTTTTCTCTCAACCCCTGGATAGGTCAGTGGCGGGGAATTAATGGTAGCTTTGCTACACTCTTGAGAGTAAGAGTAAACTCTAAGTAAGCGTGCAGCGTTAGCGAGAATAAACTTCAGCTATTACGTAAGCCAACTCGTTGAGCCAAGAATCCCCGTCAAGAGAATGAGCCAGGAGCTTCAAAATTTGATAGCAATTACCCGAATTCGTTTATAGTCAGCGAACCAAGTGCCATCTTTGTACAACTGGGGACGTAACTGATTTTCCATATCAGCGAAGATATCAGCCTGTTTATTAGCCGGTAGGGCTTGAAAAAAGTTATAGGCAAACATTTTTATCCAGTTCTTCATCCCCTTGTCTCCATCCTCTAAGGGGGTTGGACGTTCAAAAAGGGTAGCAAAGGTTAACTGTAAACCTTGCTGTTCAAGTAAAGTGCCATATTCACCAATACTGGGAAAGTACCAAGGATTGAGTGATTCATCGATACGATAACCCGCCCCCTGCATTGCATTCTGGATAGCCGTGAAAATCATTTTCACGTTGCCCTTCCCACCAAATTCAGCGACAAAACGCCCCCCTGGTTTGAGCGCACGACAGATTCCAACTACAACTTTTTCAGGTTCTTTAATCCAATGAAGTACAGCATTCGAGAATACAGCATCAAATTTGTCTGTAAATTGCAAGTTTGTTGCATCCCCCACTTCAAACTGTAGATTGGGATAGTTGCGACGTGCCTGATCAATCATGCTTGAGGCACTATCAATACCAACAACTTCAGCGCCAACTGATGCAATTTTGTCCGTCAAATGACCCGTTCCGCAACCAAGATCGAGGATACATTCTCCTGGTTGGGGCAATAGCAGTTCCAGCAAATCTGTACCAAGCTTTGAGACGAAGGAATGTTTACTATCGTAGAGTTCTGCATCCCACTGGTTCGGAAATGGGGTTGGTGAATCACTGGTTGTTTTGCCATCCATACTAAGAAA
>CBDTXL010000501.1:0-4114 GCA_965364435.1 uncultured bacterium | reverse complement strand
TCAATTCGCTCAACCGCTCTCGCCATAGTCCCATAAATGCTCAGTTGGAGAAGACGGAGGTACTCCCCTACTACAGGATAGCGGCTCAAAAGAAACACAGGTCAGCCTCAGTTCGGTGTGAAGCTGGATGTCACGAACTCATTGGCTTGCATTCGGTCAAAAGTCTGAAGCTCCGTCTGTGTCAATTAGATTGTCGAGTTCTAAGCTTCGGCGGTCGTTGGGGCATTAGATTTTTGATGAGCAAAACTTGAGTCCCACTCACCCACCAATAACAATTATTCAAAATTGGTAATTTTAATAACTTTCTTGCTGTAATAATTGATACTAAATCCTAAAAAAAAGTAATTAATAATACAAAATACTATAAAAATGTGATAGTTAATACTAAAAAACTTTAAATAAAAGTTACAGAGTCATCTCAATCGGCTGAGGTAAAATCTCTATAATTTAATAACCTAAAAATAGGTTAATAGGGAAAACTTGACTTAAACGCTATCCCTACGTGAAAGTGCAAGCCATGGATGTAAAACCGATTCTAAATCAACAAGGGAGGCTATTTAAGGCAGGACTTATGCCCTGAGGAGGTGTAACCCCCCGACATAGGCTGTGGCTCGAAGATTTCCCCTCTACTCCCTGGTGTGACTTCGTAAGAGCCTATCCGAAAAGTAGATTTCAGAGATTTGAAACCGCAGATAGACGCAGATAAACGCAGATAAATACAGATACTTAGTTATCTTAAACGGACTTTTTGGATAGGTTCTAAGTCCTGTAAGGTGATTTTGTTGCAAAGTTCCACGAATTGGCTTTCTAGTTGCTCTTCTAGCCTTCAATTAAACAACTATGTCTACTAAAGGTTTCCTCACAGACTTTTCTCTACCAGAAATTTTTCAGTTTATCGATAGAGGACATAAAAGCGGCTTGCTCACGCTTAAATCCGAACCCGTATCCCAAGTAATACAACCTTCAGTTCATTACATTTGGGTGTATCAGGGCCACATTGTGGCGGCAGCTAATCGGTTAGATCAGCAAGGTTTAGTGGAACTGATTGAGCAATGCCATATGCTCAGCGATTCTCTTCGGGATAGCTTCGCTGGACGTAGTCCCGCTGCGCTAACACGCGCATTTGACAAACTACTTCATTGGTGTTGCCCCATTGATGAACCCCTGGGTTTGTACCTCAAAAATCAAGGTGTCTTAACAGCAGAACAACTCAAACAGCTGTTCCAGATTCAGGTATTGCAGCCGATATATACCTTGTTTCAACTCAAGGAGGGTGAGTTTAAGTTTGACCAGAATGTGCCAATGCCAACGCGAGAAATGACAGGGTTGAGCGTTCCAGCGGTAGTGCTAAATCAATACGCCTTAATTAAGGTTCTTTTCGACGAAATTGACAAGAATTGCCTAAGTTTGAAATCCTTGCCCTGCTGGCAGCTGAATGAAGTTCCTCTATATCCTGTATTCTGTTTTCTGTATTCTCGCCCCTGCGATCGCAAAACGTGTCCCAAAGACTCTCACCATCAACCCCAAATCAGATTAAACGACTCGTCTTCTGTGACTTCGACGGCACCATAACAGCAGAAGAAACCTTCGTAGGAATGCTGAAGGAATTTACACCCCAGTTATCTGAACAGCTGATGCCCCAAATGTACGCTCGGCGTCTGACGCTACGCGAGGGAGTGCGTCAGCTATTAGAGTCGATTCCCTCAGCAGATTATCCCAAAATCATCGAATACGCAAAGTTTAAGCCAATCCGCCCAGGATTAGAAGAGTTGCTTGATTTTTTCGAGGCTCACAATGTTCCCTTTGTCGTCGTTTCCGGTGGTTTACAGGGCATGGTAGAAACAGTGCTGAGTCAGGCGGGTAGGGGGGCAAAGTCTTTAAGAGAGCGGGTAGCGGCAATTTATGCCGTTAATGTGGATACGACAGGCGAGTTTCTGCGGGTGATTTCTGAGTTTGAGGGGGATACGGAACTTGTCTCTAAGGTGGAGGTAATGGCACTACATCCCGCCCAAGAGCAGATAGCGATTGGCGATTCTGTGACAGACTTAAATATGGCGCTTCATGCACCTGTGGTGTTTGCACGCGATCGCCTCATCCATTACCTCGACGAACACGGGCACCCCTACATTCCCTGGAATGACTTCTTTGATATCCGCGAACAGCTATTCCAGCGGTGGCAAGACGCTTAAGGGCCGTCCAAATAAAAAAATATCCAATGTAGGGGCGAGTCGCTGCTCAAATATAGTTGGCATAAACGATCACATACCTCGACTCGCCCTGACTTAAGATATCAAGCAGTTAATAAATGTAAACCCGCCCCTACTTCTGAAACAGCCCCCCTTAGTTTTTTTTCGGAGGCCCCCTAAGGCAGTCCCAGTAAGCGGCGGGTCTGTGGGCCAACAGCACCATCTTTGGCTAAGCCCTTGTTCTCTTGAAACTTCTCCACAGCAGCTTTCGTGGATGGTCCGTAGAAACCATCAACGTCCTTGGCAGTGAGAAAACCAGCGTTAACCAGTGCCTGCTGAACTTTGCGAACATCCTCACCCTGCATATTTGGCTCGGTTAGCTTGAGAATCCTGGTACCACCAAAGCCCTCTGCTGGAGAGCTATTCAGTCGTGCTGCTGTTTGCGACCCCCATATACCATCGGCTGTAATCCGATCGCTTGGATTATTTTTGTTCCAGAGTTGCTGAAAAGCTTTTACCCCAATGTTGCCAATGTCATCCCTGACTCCTCCCCCCATATAGGTGAAATGCACTTCATCACCGGGACCGAACCACTGCCAGCGTTCATTTTCCAAAGCAGATATCCAAGCATTGTAATCTGAAGTATCCAGGGCTAGGCCGTCTTCATGGTTGCTGAGACCTGGAAGAGCTGCTCTTCCTATGTTGCATGCCCCCATCTCGAACCAGCTACGTAGAAGGTGTTGCTGAGCAACTGTTCGATAAGCTGAATTGATCTTGAGTTTTGCTCTAGGTCGCGCTTTGAGCGCACGCCGAAGTGCCTCCTTAGCAGCGGGTTGAACAAAAGGATTAACGGCTAAACTAGTAGCTTCTATTTTCAAATCTTCAATGCTGACAAGAACATTGGGAATCATTAGGTTCATCTCAGCAATAATCTGTAAGCTAAGACCTCTGACCGCAGTAGTGCTGCAAGAACCATTGGATTGACTATCAATAATTTCTTTGACCGTTGGCATGTATTGGTTCTCCAAATCAAGTTTGCATGGATGAAGGCTCTATAAAAATCTAGGCAACCTCAGCGAGGCTTGCTCCAGTCTGAAAAGCTTGTGTAAATTGATCCAACCCATGACCTCCGCCATTCACGGCTCGTCGAGCGCCTCGGAAGTCTGACACAAGCAGAGCCTCTCTAATGGCTCTCTGTCCATCTTTGAGAAAGCTAGCTAAAAGACGTGCGGCAATTTTTGGATCATTCGCTAAGTCGGGATTTTCCACTAGCTGGTTACCAAGACCAATTGCCTCACCGTGTCTTTGATAGTTGAAACGACCTGTCAACTGAATAAAGCCACGACCTTTATACTTAGCTCCATCTCCAACTGATCCATGCCCCAAATCTGAACGAAAGTCGTAGAGGTCGAAGGGATGACCATTGGGTGAGGTATTGAATCTGGAACGAAATTCACTGATAGGCTCAAACCCTGCCGTCTCAGCGCGGATGGTGGCTAGAGCCATGAGAATCATATCTCTGTCTCCTAGTCCGACTTCCTCCAATGCGTCTAGAACCAGAGGAAGATACTTCTCGATATTGCGGCGGGGGGCATCAAAAAACATTTTGGCAACAACATCAATGGTAAATAACTCTCTAGCAGCAGCTCGCCCAAGCCCTTGCGTCATACCTAAAGCCAGACGAGTTTCTGGACCGGCAATCCCATCCGGCAAGAGATTTTTACTCCTCTGGAAAGCGATGACGGCTGCTTCAGTGCGATCGCCAAAGTTTCCATCTATATTGCCTGGATCGAATCCTTTTTCTTTCAGTTTTTTCTGAAGTTCAATAACTTCTGAACCTGATGAGCCTCGTTTGAGCATGAGTTCCGTCTCAAGAACTACATTAGAATTCCTACATTTTCCAGCGCGATCGCTTGAATACTGGTAAA
>CBDTXL010000500.1:0-4116 GCA_965364435.1 uncultured bacterium | reverse complement strand
CTACTTGCTTGACTGGGTAAGTTGGCTGAGGCATGAGGAGGAGTTGGGCTTTTAGCGATAATTGTAGGTTGAAACTCGCTCACAACCCATTACCAATAAGGATGAACGGTGTCCAGTAGTAAGGATGACTCAGCTTTTGTGGTGTTGCCCTTTTTCAGATTGGCATAAAAGGCATTCATCGACTGTTCAGAGAGATGCGATCAATCGCCAGTGATTTAATGAGAAAAGCGATCGCCTCTAGAGAAGTCAGCCAATGAGCTTAACTAAAACACAAGAAAGCACAGGCATCACAAACTTTGGCGGGAACATTAGTTTTGTCCCCAAATATAGGTACAAGCCGCAGAATGAAGTGGAGGTACTTGACCTGCTCAATAATCACGCTAACAGTAAGATTCGTGTAGTCGCATCGCTGCACTCATGGAGCGATGTCGTACAGTCTGAGGATGTCATTGTTGATATGGGGAATTTTGACAGGGTTGCTATCGCACAAACGGCGGCTGGCGAGGTGCGCGTGACATCGGGTGGTGGTTGCATCCTGCAAAAACTCCTCGATACCATCCATAGCCAAACGAACTCGACGCTTCCTTCGCTGGGTGCCGTCAAGGAGCAGACTATTGCGGGAGTCGTATCGACAGCTACCCACGGGTCCGGGAAGCACAGCCTTTCCCACTACATGGACGAATTGCGCGTGGCAGCCTACGACGCTGAGACAGGGAAAGCGCAGATTTATGAGTGGAAAGATGGACTAGAGCTACGTGCAGCCCGATGCGCCCTTGGGTGTATGGGCATCATCCTATCTGTGACGTTTCGGTGCATCCCTAAATATAACGTTGAAGAGACAGTCTGCCGTCGCTCTAACTTATCAGACGTTCTTGCTCAGGAGAGTGAGTTCCCGTTGCAGCAGTTTATTCTCGCTCCCTACCTGTGGTCATACTTCGTTTATCAGCGACGGGAAACTCCAAGCAAGCCAACCACATTGGCTGAGATAGTAAGTACGCAACTGTATCGTGCGTACAAGCTGATAGTGGTGGACATCTTGTTCCACCTTACCATCAAGGTGCTAGTCTCCGGTTTTGGAAGCCCTGCCATTATCCGAGGGTTTTATGAAAAGATTTTTCCCAACCTTGTTGTCCAAGGCAAGACAGTGGTGGACGAGAGCGAGAACGCCCTCACGATGGAACACCAGCTCTTCAAGCATCTCGAAATGGAAGTATTCATTCCCGCAAGGAACATCCTCAACGCTGCGGACTTCGTGCGGCTTGTTACGTCCCTATTCGCTGGCACCTCGGACACTGTTGGCGATCGCATGGTGTCTGAGTTGGGAAAAATCGGGATGCTCGAAACGCTCATGGAACACAAGGGGGACTACACCCACCACTACCCACTTTTCTTCCGGCGCGTACTGCCAGACGATACGCTCATTTCCATGACCAGCGGTTCCAACGAGCCGTACTATACGATCAGCTTCTTCACGTACTTGGAGCCGAGAACACAGTTTTACAAGTTTGCGGACTTTTTAGCCCGTAGCTTGACTCAGTTATATGATGCAAGGCTGCACTGGGGCAAGTACTACCCGTTGACCAACAGCGAAATCGAACATTTGTACCCCCGCCTAGAGGAGTTCCGCCAGATATGTAAGAAGACAGACCCCAACGGCGTCTTCCGCAACGATTACACCGAGCGAGTACTCGGCTTTAGTGTCAAAAAGTAAATCTTGTGCTATGGTCCATTTCCCATCAGTAGTAAGGATGACTAAGGCAATTGTGAACATCTGGTATAGATTATCGCGGAAGCGTTCCACAACAGTAATGCCCTGTTGCTCATCCAACGCCGTATAGTCGTCAGTAATTAGAGCAATTTGTGCTTGTCGCAGCGCCTCAGTTTTAGTCGCTAAGTCTCTTTGACAACTAAATCATCCAGTTCTGCATAATCTGGTAAAGTTGTATCGATCGGCTTCCCATTTCTAAGAACAATTCGGTCATGCTGAGGACGGGATAACAGTTCGCTGAAGTTGCGTCCCTTAAACAAAACCAAATCAGCAGGTAATCCAACACCAATTCGTCCTACATTTTGTAACCCCATTAAGTCAGCTGCGGTCTTAGTAACAGCACAGGGCCAATCGCCGTAAGGCATATCTAGATGTGCAATCCTTACTGCTTGGGTAAAGACTTCCAAGACATCATGGTCGCCAAAACCATAAAATGGGTCGCGGCAGTTATCGCTAGCAACGGTAACAGGGATGCCGTGTTGTTTGAGTTCCTGTAGCAGTGTCACACCCCGCCAGTGTGGTGTACGGTTGGGTTTTCGGTCTTGAAGATAGAGATTACACATCGGTAGGCTGACAATACCGATTGCTGCTTGCTGCAACAAATCTAGAGTTGCTGCAACGACTTCCCATGTCTGCACCGCCAAACTACAGCAGTGACCACAGACAATTTGCCCTGTGAACTCGTGGCGGAGGGCTGCTGCTGCTACCGATGCCAAACCAATCGAATTGGGGTCGTCGTTTTCATCAGTGTGGAAGTCGAGGTCTAAACCCCGTTCTTGAGCTAGGGAGAATACTACATCCAGTTGGGTATCTAAGTCAGGATGCATATAAACCACACCACCAAGGATACCGCCTACTTCGGCAATGCGGTCAGCTAAAGCTACTCCTTCAGGGGTTTGGTAGTAATCCAGGGTGACGAGGGAAACGGCTTGTAGGATTAATCGGTCAGCCCATTCTCTCTGAAGGGCTTTGAACACATCTAGACTAATCACCGCTTGCTCACCAAACGAGTCTATGTGGGTGCGGATCGCTTTGGTTCCGTGGGCATAGCTGCATTTGAGTCCAAATTCCATGCGGCGATAGACATCTTCCGCCTGCCAAGACTTTTGGCGATAAGCTTCAGAAGCTTCTAGGGCGGTGGCGAATGTGCCATCTAAGTTAGGCGATCGCTCCCAGATATGACCCTTATCCAGATGAGTGTGCATATCCACGAAACAAGGCCATACTTGCCCGTTGCGCCAATCAATCGTTTCTGTATCGCTGGAGGCAGAATTTCCTGCTGGTACTATCTGCGCGATAACCCCTTTGGGGATAGCTTCGCTTACCGCACCTTGGGCTATTTCCAGATCGACTAAGCACAACCCCTCCCGTGTCTGATTGAAGTCACCGCTGACGATCAGGGAAGCTGGCACCTGAGCATTTTTTATCCAGTAGTTCTGTGATGTTGGAATCATAAAAAAAGCCAATCGAAGCCTTCCTTCCCAATTAATCTGCTTCCAGATTTTAACTATTTTGTCAATGCATAATACCTGGATTTCAACAAGTCTTTAACCAACACTCCATTGTTTAAAGATTTGATAAAGCAACAAGACAGCCAAGATTTGTTTCCCCCACCCCTCGGACTACCTCCCGCTGCGCCAAGGCATTCCTGCCCTAGGAGGGATGCCTTGGCGTGATGCTGCATATGTCCACTCTCGCTAAGAGATATAGCGAATTGAGCGAACAATTCTCCTATTTCTTAACGAAGAACTCTAATGAAAAAGAACAACCAGAGCTACCTGCTAATAGCTGCTGCTATCACTCTGACTTCGCTCCCTGTGGGTTCGGGTTTGACAAGAGCTACTTTGTCACCTACCACTATCCCGATGCAGAACAGCAACCTTAAACCATCAACCTGGACGACACAGCCTCATACGCCTCAGCTGATTGCACAAGCAAACCCCAGCTATAGCAATCAATTACTAAATCTGATTAATGCTGAACGTAGAAAAGTCGGCGCACTTCCGCTGAGAATTAATTCCAAGTTAACTCAAGCAGCACTGGGTCAATCCCAGGATATGGCAAGCAATAACTTTTTCTCCCATACTGGCTCGAATGGATCTCAGCTATCAACTCGCATTAGCGCCACAGGGTATCGCTGGAGCGCAGTGGCTGAAAATATAGCAGCTGGTCAATCTACCCCATCGCAAGTCTTTCAATCATGGCTTAATAGTCGCCCACACAAGCAGATTATGCTCGATCCTAAATTCAAAGAGGTTGGTTTTGGTTACGCCTCTAATACCAAATCTACCTATAAAACCTATTGGACGGCGAATTTTGCCAAACCTCGTTAAAGCAACGAGCCACTA
>CBDTXL010000499.1:0-4119 GCA_965364435.1 uncultured bacterium | reverse complement strand
TTGAGTGAATTTGATCGCGTTTCCCAAGAGATTAATCAAAACCTGACGCAACTTACCCTCGTCCGTCTGCACAAATTGAGGAACGTCGGGAGCGCATTCAAAGATGAGCTGTAAATCTTTGGATTTGGCTTTCAGTTGCAGCATTTCTTGCAGAGAGTGAAGCAAACGATACAAATCAAAGCGTTGTTCATTGAGTGTTGTTCGTCCTGCTTCAATTTTGGACATTTCCAAAACGTCATTAATTAGAGCCAGCAAATGCTCACCACTGCGAGTAATGATTCCCAGATGTTCCTGTTGCGATCGCAATAGTGATAAGTCGCGTGCCATCAGTTGGGAGAAGCCAAGGATGGCGTTGAGAGGTGTACGGAGTTCGTGGCTCATGTTAGCCAGGAATGCACTCTTGGCACGATTAGCAGCTTCAGCCGCTTCTTTGGCAACTCTCAGTGCTGACTCAGCCGCGTGTCGCGCCTGACCCATTGCGATCAACTCACCCACAAGCTTGAGTAAGCTGATATCGTCCTGACTCCATACCTTTGGCGAGTGGACGGCATTAAGACTCATATATCCAACCACTCTACCAGAATGCATCATTGGCACAGCAACTAGTGATTGGACAGATTGCCTTTCTAGCTTTGCTTTCTTTGCTTCGGCTTCGGGTGGCAGATCGGCAAGACAGGGGACTTGGACAGATTTGCCGCTCTTAATCTCGCTGTGGAACCAAGGATGAGTCTCAACGGGCACTTCCTCTACATCATTAATAGATGACTCGATTTGGTCAGCACACCACTGATGGGTGATGACTGCCTTGCTCTGATTTTCGTCGTATTCAAATACATTACTACGCGCCGCCCCTAAGAGCTGACCGATCGCTTGCAGTGTGAAATTAATCGCACTGTTAACATCCTGGTCAAGGAACTGCCTGGAAATACTGCTGAGCCGGTTGTCTACTTGAGCGCGATGCTGGAGTGACTCTTCGGCTTGTTTGCGCTTTAGTTCAACTCCTGCACGGGCAGCAAAAATCCTCAAAATTAGCTCTCTGTCGGGATCGTCAGCCATCGGCTTCACATCCAGCACTGCCAAATGACCTAAGACATTCCCGCATGGGTCAATCAGCGGCGTTCCCAAATAGCTTTGGGCAGCTAGCTCGACTACGTCTACACAGTTGGGAAAGAGGTTTTGCAGGCATTGAGAGTAGTAGCACGTCGTCCCACTTAAGACATTTTCACAAGGGTGGTCAGCCAAGTCAAACTCGAAGTTTTCTCCCCATGTTTCACCTTGCCAGAACGCCAGGGTACGAACTCTAGTTTTACGCTCATTTGCCCACTGAGTGACTAGGGTGTAACGAACTCCTAGCACCTCTGCAAGATAACGGACACAAGAGCGAAAAAATTCATCGCCTGTCTTGGATGCCGTCCCCTCGAAAATTAATTGCAGTGCTTCTTTCCTTTGCTTATGCTCGGTGATGTCTTCGGACATGCACAGCAGGTGCGTCGCTTTGCCGAAGTTGTCAAAGATGGGCAGTTTCAGAGTTCGCAGTAGGATTTGTCCCCGCTCCTTGGTGTCGAACGGTTCTTCGAGAATTTCAATCAGTTTGCCCATCTCCACCGCCTCCAAGTCTTTAGCCCGGAAGAAGTCGGCTTGCTCGGTGGGCTGGAAATCATGGATGTTGCGTCCTAGAGCCTGCTCTTTAGGAATGCCGAACATTTCCTCACAAGTTTTATTCCAGATCACAAAGCGGAAGTCGTTGGTGACATCTTTAGCAAACAGTGCCAAAGGGATATTTTCAACAATGCTGTCAAGGAATCGTTGGGAGTGCAACAATTTCTCTTCCAATCGCTTGCGATCGCTAATATCATTAATCACTGCTTCCACGCAGCCTTTTTCTGCATTCAGGCCTAATGAAAACAACCCCCAGCCTAATGACCCATCTCGCCTGCGAAACTGCACTTCTAAGTTGTGAACCGTACCGTGTTGGTGCAGTTGAGCCAGCATTTCCTGCCGGACGCCGGGATAGACATAGAACTCAGTGCATAGCTTGCCGATCAAATCGGTTGCACAGCCATAGCCTAACATCTGTGCACCGCGTTGATTAACATCCAGAATCAGACCATCTTCGGGCCGAGTGAAGAAGATGCTAACTTGGGAGTTCTCAAACAGATTCCGGAACTTCAGTTCGCTCTCTTGCAGGGCTGCTTCTGCCTGAATGCGATCGCTAATATCGGTAATTACCCCTTCCAGACAGCCTTCTTCTGCATTCCGGCGTATTGAAAACAACCCCCAGCGCACTGAGTCATCTCGCTGGCGAAACTGCATTTCAAAGTTGTTGACCTCACCGTGTTGATGCAGCTTCGTCAGCATTCGCTGTCGGTCATCTAAATTGACATAGAACTGAGTGCTGAATTTTTGCCCAATTACCTCGGCTGCACAACTGTAACCTGTCATCTCGATGTAGCATTGATTGGCATCCAGGATTAGACCATCTGACATCCGAGTGCGGAAGATGCCAGCTAGGGAGTTCTCAAAGATATTCCGAAATTTCAGTTCGCTCCGTCGCAGGGCTTCTTCTGCTTGTTTGCGTTCAGTGATGTCGGTAGAAATGCCAACAATACCGCATAAAACTGCTTTTTCATCGTAAATCGGCGAGTCAGTCACCATCACCGGGAAGGTTGTACCATCTCTGTGCCGAACCAGAAATTCGCCTGACCAACTTTTACCGGCGCTTAAGTGGGACATCAGCTCAGCGGCTTGAGTTTGTGAAACCTCAGAGGGGGTAATCTCCATAATAGAGCGACCCACTGCTTCGGTTGCTGACCAGCCATAGAGTCTTTGAGCGAATTGGTTCCAATAAGTAATGGTTCCATTCAAGTCAGTGGCGATAACGGCTTGTTCAACAACATCCAAGAGATTCGCCTGAAAGCGGATTTTTTCTCCTGTTAGTTTGCGCTCAGTGATGTCACGAGCAATGCCAATGTAGAGGATATTATCGCCAGCATCTCGGAAAATCGATGAATTGCAGACATGCCATCTCCAACTTCCATCCTTATGTTTGACTCTGTACTTAATTCCCGACAGTTTCTGACCCGTTTCTATAACGTTTTGAAGAGCGTCCAAGCCGATTTGCCGGTCATCTGGATGGACAAAGGAGGTAAACACTTTACCCTCCACCTCTGAGATATCGTGCCCTAGGATATCCGTCCAGTTAGGGGAAACATAACAAAGTACACCGTCTGGTTTTAGCAAATAAATAACATCATTGGCATTTTCCACAATACTGCGGAACTTGGCTTCACTCTCCCTGAGAGCTTCCTCCATCCGTCTGCGTTCAGTGATGTCGCGGGCCACCCAGATAACGGCATTGTCTGAAATCGGGGAAATTTTGGTAGAAAACCAAACTTCTCGCTCCCCAAAGGGTAAGCTGTACTCAACATTGAGAGTTTGTTGGGTGTTAAGAACCTGTTGAATGTAGCCAAGGAACGTCTCTGCTCGCTCTTTTGGTAAAACTTCATACAGCCTCTTGCCGACTAATTCAGCGTGGGGTTTATACAGGTTTGTTAAAGCTGTAGGTGCGACTTTTTGGTAGTATCCTTGGTTATCCAGAACGAGGATTACATCTGTCAACGCTCCAAATAGGGCACGCAGTTCGGCTTCAGAGGCTTTCAGTTCGGCTTCTGCTAATTCGCGATCGCGAATTTCCTGTTGCAAGTCTTGGGTTTTCTCTTCTACTGTCCGCTCCAGAGTCCGCGAATATTCCTTTAATTGTTGATAAAGCCGAGCATTCTCCAGCGAGATAGCCGCTTGGGATGTAAGTATTTTTAAAACTTCCAAGCGATCGGGAGTGAATGCACCCGTTGTAAAATTATTTTCCAGGTAGAGAATACCTAGGAGTTTGCATTTATCTTGAAGGGGAGTACACAGAATAGACTTCAGTTGAAGTTGGCTGATGTAGGGTTCAGTTGTAAAGATTCCCTCTCGACGCGCATCGTTGAGAACAACATCTTCTCTTGTTGTGGCTACATAATTAATTACCGACAGCGGCAACTGTTGACTGATTTCGATTGGGGTTGATTGCTGCACAACGGCTACCTCAACTTGAGCAACCGTTCCCACTGCTTTTATCAC
>CBDTXL010000498.1:0-4125 GCA_965364435.1 uncultured bacterium | reverse complement strand
TTTTCGGATAGGTTCTAAGCTGTTTTGAAAAAGCGGATGATTTCGCGGACATGGTCGAGGAATTGACCATCTGTGCTTAGCTGAGCGATCGCTTGTCTTGCTTCCCTAGATAGACGCTCATGCTGGGCTTCATTAGTCGCTCGTAGTTCTTCCAAAGATGCCCCCAGACGGGCTAACTCTTTGCGAGTTTCTTCCTGATAACGCTGCTGGGTCGCTACCCAAGAGTATGGTTCTTCCGGGTCCATTTGCTCTTCGAGGCGCTTGACAGTTTCTTCCAGGGTACTAAAGCGGTTTCGCAGTTCCCAAATGTCTTCTCTGGGATATTGAAATTCTTGTCGAATCATCGCTAACCGGGCGGCAAGATATTCATAGGTTCGCACCGCTGGACGTAGGGCGGTTAGGAGTAAAGCGGCACCGGAACTGACGTAGCCAACGGCACTAATGCCGGTGGCAGCGAGGGTGTAAAGTCCGATCGCTGAGAGCAGATGCAAAGCAATAGCCACAATAAGCGATCGCTTGGCGACGACTTTGGCGTACTCTACTTGCTTTTCATCAACCGCAATCCCCTTTTGGGCTGACACAGCCGCTTCGTCTAAAACCGCCTTGGCTTCAAAGTGTATATTCCACGGCACTGTCACAATCACCAGCAGCCACTCAAAAATAGCCACGGCAATCACCCAGTCTAGGAAGCTACCTGCTGGGATGTGCAGCCATTGCAGCACCCCAAAAGTCAACAGTACTAAAACGCCGAGTCCGAAACTGAAACCGATGAAGTTGAAGTACATTCCCGCCAGTCTCCAGTGAAAAAGATTGCTTCGATCCTGACTGGGGGTTGCGGTGGCAGCGAGGTGGTTTGTGATGGTTCTTAGAGTTTCACATGGGTTTGGGTCAATATCGTCGTCAGAAGCCGAGCGATCGCCAACACATTAGCAGCCCAACAGCAATCTCCTTTTGGGCTGACGCCGATGCCTCCGTTAAAACCTTCCTGGCTTCAAAGTGGACATTCCACCGCAGTGTCACAATCACTGACTGATATGCAACCTTGCCGCAACCCAAACGTCTTTACCCTCGTCTCTATTCCTGAATCAGTTGTTATGAAACAAGAACTAAAACCATCGCATCTATCATAGGGTATAAACTTATGAGGCTCAGATTCATCAAACAATTTTGTTGCGAGATTTAATCAATTCCACAAGAGTACACTTTGATTTTTCATCAGGGAGACACGATGAAGACTTCATTTCGACGGAACGTTGCAGCACTTGCCACAGTTGTCATATCAACAATTAGTGCTAGTGCTTGGAACCCAGCCACTGCTGCTACCTTTGAGCAAGCAGAAGTTGACCAAAACAAATTCATTGCCGTAGCTGCGCCCTTTGGCAACAATTCTCATCAACTGCTGATCATCGAGCAAGTTTCACCAAAACGGGAGTGCTGGAGTGAGAGTGGCAGCAATCCAGTCAAAGTAGAGCCGCTACTCTTGAACTTTGACTTTACAGGCATTTGCGGACGCAGTACAGATAGCAATGGCTATTCCATCCGTATGGAGGGTCAAGATCTGGGGCTACAGTACCTCCTCAGAATAGTTGAGCGCGATGGTGACCTGTTGCTAGTTGGCACCTCCCGAACAGATCGCACAGCTCCGGAGATTATCCTTGGTAAAACCAATGGCCTGGGCAATGGCTTTTCCAAGATCGTTTTGAATCCAGGTTGGCGTTTTACCAGAAGAACCTACCAAGGAAAAACCCTGGGTCATATTTATCTCACCAGTGATACGGTAACTGGTGGAACGGGAAATACGGATACGGGTACAGGTACTGGTGGTACTTCCTCTACTTTCCGAGACATCGCTTCCGATGTGTACGCCTCGGAAATTCAACAGGCGGTGGCGCTTGGGTTCGTAGCTGGGTTTAAAGAAGATAATACTTTCAGACCGCAAGTTGCCTTAACCAGAGAGCAACTGGTGTCTATGGTATTGGAAGGCCTAGGTAAGCTCCCCGGTGCCAATCTCCAGATTCCCACTCAAGTCTCATCCCGACCCTATCCCGATGTCGATGCTGCACGCTGGAGTGCGGCAAAAATTCAATGGGCACGGAACAATAACATTGTTAGTGGCTATACAGATGGAAACTTTCGACCCACTCAGCCGGTAACTCGCGCTGAATTGATGGCGGTGCAGCGACGGGCTGCTGAATTTGCTTTAACTCTCCAGGGAGGGCAAGCAACTCTTACTCCCAAGCAACCAGCCACAGCGTTTTCGGACACTCAAGGTCACTGGGCGGCTTCACTGATAAGCCAAATGTCTTCCTATTGCAAAGTGGCTTCCCCACTCAACGAAACTGGTAGTGCATTTTCCCCAGATTCTCAAACTCGCCGCAACTATGCCGCCGCTGCTACTCTGCGGATGCTGAACTGCGTCAAGTCTGAGCAGTCCGGCGGTACCTAATAGGAAGTTGTCTTCAGTCGTAGTACTTTCTCGTTTTTTGTTGGTTCGTTGGTTCGTTCAAGTCAAATCTTGCAACTACCCTCTCACCCGCCAGGGACTTAAGTCCCTGGCTAACAGCTAAAGTCCACGCTTTGTGGACTAAAACTCTTATCTAGTCGTCTCTTGCAAAGCCGCCTCTGCTCGTTTGCGATCGCTGATATTCTGGCTGGTAATTACAACTGTCTCAACACAGCCATCTGCATCGTAGATGGGGCTGAAGATATAAATCGGGTTAGGAGAAGCCGAAAGTATAGTTTCTAACATATACCACTAAACAGATTAAAATCTAGGTGAGAAGCTGATATTTTAAAGCTACTAGCCACTGGGGACAGTCTTCTACCTATGTCCAAACACTACATACGGATACCGCTGATTGCAGCCGCTTTTATCAGTGTCGGTTTGACAACTGCCGGTCATGCCTTTGCCGGTGATTTTCCCCAGCGCACGCGAACCAAGCAGCTGGTCGAAGGTCTATACACTGAGAATCTTGATGCTGCTTCTTACTTTCAACAAGGATTAACGCGGTATAACCGCAGCGACTTCAAAGGGGCAGAGCAGGCTTTTCGTCAAGCGCTTACGTTCGACCCGTTTATTCCAATGGCGCATTATCTGCTGGGAAACTCTCTGTTCCAGCAAGGTCAAACAGAGCTGGCAACTGAACAATACAAACGGGCGATTGGTCTTGACCCGAATATGCCAGAGGCTTACTACAACCTGGGATTGACGTTGTATAAGCAAGCCAACGTCCAGGGAGCAATTACTCAGTATCAAAAAGCCCTCTCTCTCAATCCGGATTTGGCACCAGCTTACTATAACCTGGGCTTGGCATTTGAGTCACAAGGTCGGGTACAAGATGCGATCGCTCAGTACAAAGAAGCGACTCGCCTCAGCCCCAACAATGCAAAAGCTCAGTATAATTTGGGACTACTTTTGGCAAAGCAAAACCAGACAGAACCGGCAATTACGGCGCTTCGACAAGCTGTCAATAATAATCCTGACTTGGTTGACGCTCAGTACCAGTTGGGGCTACAACTAGCCAAGCAAGGTCAGCTCGAGGAAGCCCAAAAGGCTTTGAGCCAAGCAACAAAGCTTGACCCGCAGTTTGCCTCAGCTCAGTTCCAATTAGGTCAAGTTCTTGTCCAGCGAGGTGATTTCGCTAAGGCAAGTGACCGGTTTGCGTGGGTGACAACACTCGAACCAGACAATGTGGAGGCATACCAACAACTGGGGGCAGCACTGACCAAAGAGGGTCAGTACATTGAAGCGGTGACTGCCCTACAGTCAGCGCTGCGCCTTGGCTCCAACGACGCTCTGACTCACTACAACATGGGAGTAGCACTGCAACAAATAGAGAAGTATCCAGACGCGATCGCTCAATATCAACAAGCAATTGCCCTTAACTCCAACCTGCCTGAGGCTTATTACAACATGGGTGTAGCCCTAGTGCAGACTCAACAGCGAGAGCAAGGGATGTCCTTTCTGATGCAAGCGAGGAACTTGTTCAGCCAGCAAGGAAATCAGAAGAAGATGGACGAGGTTGACCAGTATGTACAGCAGCTAACAAATCAACCGACAGTACAGCCTCAACAGCCTCAACAGCCTAGCTCACCTAGCGTCGCTCCTGGCAACACCGGAAGGCG
>CBDTXL010000497.1:0-4134 GCA_965364435.1 uncultured bacterium | reverse complement strand
TTCGATGAAAAACTGGTAGGCTTGGTCGCGGATATCAGAGTTGATTGCCATAATTGGTTATGAGTTATGAGTTATTGGTTATTAGTTATGAGTGATGAGTTATATCAAATCCGGTTGAATAGTCAGACTATCTGTTAATGGGTAATTGGTAATAGATAATTGGTTTCCTTTATTCCTATTACCCATTACCCATTACCCATTACCAAAAAACGACAGACCATAAACGAAGTAATCTCGCCGGAAGTGATATTATTGGTTATTAGTCATTGGTGATTAGCAACCAACAACTAACAACCAACAACTAACAACCAACAACTAACTCACCTTGAACTGACCCACATCCTCTTGCAGTGTTTGGGCGACCTTTCGCAGCTGCTCAAAGGAAGACGAGACAAAGCTTGCTTCTTTTGAGGTTTTGTTAGCGATCGCGGCGACGTTGGTCATGGTTTGAGTCACTGCTTCAGAGGCTTTGGATTGGACAATCGTTGCCTCGGTGATCGACTCAACCAACTTACTAATCTGGGCACTGGCTGCTGTAATTTTGTTCAGACTCTGGCGGGTTTCATCCACCAGTTTCGTTCCGGTTACCACCTGCTCAGTACCAGCTTCCATCGCTGCAACCACCTCGTTGGTTTCACCCTGAATCGCGGCAACTAGCTTCTCGATTTCGCTAGTGGCTTCTGCTGATTGTCGGGCGAGCGATCGCACTTCATCGGCAACCACCGCAAACCCTCGTCCTTCTTCCCCAGCTCGTGCTGCTTCAATTGAGGCATTCAACGCTAGCAAGTTGGTTTGTGCGGCAAAGGTACTAATCAGGTTCACAACTGTAGAAATCTTTTGTGAAGATTCCCCAAGGTGTTTGACTTTCTTGGCAGTTTCTGCTACTGTTTCTCGGATTGCCAGAATACCATCAACTGTACGGTTCATGACCACGTCCCCTTCTTGCACCGTCTGAGCAGCAAGTTGGACCGCCGCTTCTGCCAGTTCTGCGTTAGCAGCCACCAATCGCACCGATTGGGCCATTTCTTGCGCTCGCTCCAAGGCAACGGCAATTTCTTCGGCTTGCCGCAAGGCTTCTGCGGATAGCGCTTGCACAGAAACTTCATTCGTGCTGGTGGTTTGAGCTACCTGGCTGGCAGCTTCTTGCACTTGCAACACAATTTTCCGTAAGTTACCAACCGTGGCATTGTAAGAGTCAGCGATCGTCCCGATTTCATCAGCAGTCACCTTCGCCCGGATGGTCAAGTCCCCTTTACTGATTGGGTCTACTTCCATCAGCAGTTCCAAGGCACGCTTTTGCAAATCCTCTTTCAACTGGCGCTGCTCATCGGCGAGTTGTTCCGTCTGTTCCAGGAGCATCACCCGGTCTAGGGACAGTCCCAGCTGACCTGATAACTGCTTGAAGAAGTTGACTTCAGATTGTTGCCAATCGTGCGGGGTCAAACAGTGGTGAGCAATCAGCAAACCAAAGGGCTGACCTTCATGGAGAATCGGCACCTCCAGATTAGCCTTGATTTGCAGGCGTTCCATTAACCTCAATTGATCGGGGTCAAGATTTGCTTCCAAGATGTTATTGGTTGCAACAACATGGTTGTCTGTGTCAAACTCGACCAGTAGTTGTGGAATAAAGGCGCTTTCAACTTTGGTGTTGAGGGTACTCTTGAAACCTTCCGCCACCGATTCTGCTGAAATATACCCGCTCAAGTCAGGGTTGAAGCGGTAGATCAAGACCCGATCTGCGTTGAGGATGGTGCGGGCTTGCTCAATTACATTGTTGAAGAGTTCATCGAGGTTTTGTGAGTTAACAGTCCGAGAACCTGTAACTTTTGCTAGCAAGAAAGCCTGCTCAGCGGCGAGTTCATGTTCCTGCACGAGAACCTCTAGCTGACTTGCCATGTCGTTGATGTTAGCTCCCAGGGTGGCGAGTTCGTCTTCCCCTTTGACTTGCAATCGAGTATCCAGTTCTCCCTTACCAATTTTGTCCACCGCCTTCGCAGCATCCACAATTGGGCGGGTAGCGCGGTTAGCCATGAAAGCCGCGATCGCTCCCACCCCCAACGTGGCAATGCTCGTCCCCAAGAACAGAGTCCAGATCAACTGTCGTTCAGCAGCAAAGGCAACTGTTGTAGAACGGCTGAGAACCAAAGCCCAGTTGAGTCCATACGCTTCCTTGAATCGCAGAGTGGGAGTGTAAGTTAGAACGTCTTTCCCCTGCTTATGCTGACTGATCACAGTCTGGTACTCAATGGCGTCTGATTTCTTAATTTGGGTTAACACATTGGGAAATTCTTCCTCCAGCGTTTTCCCAATAGCTGGAGTGTCCTGAGTTACAGCAATCTTGCCAGCAGCATCGAGAAGATAATAGTTTTGCTCTCGGTCGTCTCGGATGTTAAACACTTCTTGGACAACCTTAATGGGGATGCGGGTGCGGACGATGGCGATTGTTTTGTTAGTCGCTTGATCCTTGACCGGAGCAGCCAGGTAAAGATGAATACCCTCAGAAGTTTCGGATTTTCTCGGTTCAGTAATGAACAGGCGATCCGTTTTCAGCACTTGCTGGAAATAGTCCCGGTCGAAGTGATTCGGTAGGACTTCGCTCTGGGATTGGGCAATCACGTTACCCTTGAGGTCGAACACGGCAACACTGTCGTAGATGCCGTAAGTCTTAGCGAACTGATTGAGAACATCCTCTTTTTCTGCACGGCTGAGTACTTCTCTCACCTTGGGGTTGTTGAGGGAAGGTAAGTTAGACAACACCTCAACGTCCCCAGCGCGTTCTCTCATGAACAGAAAGATTTTATCTTTCATGTCGTCGGCATTGGTCTGTTCGTTCTGATAAGTCTGGTGCCTGAGCTGAGCGTCAGCAGCAAAATAGGCGACTGAGCCGATCAGCATCACGGGGAGCGTGCCGATCGCGATCGCCGCTAGCGTTGTTTTAACCCGCAGACTTGCAAAAAACCGCCGACGTTCTTTCCGTCGTTGGTGACGACTTTCAGGAAGCGGGGCTAGAGGCTTCATCTGCTGTGGTGGCTCAGGCTCAGGCAGTTGGATGGCTACTGGCTCTTGGTAAGACGGCATCCGACGAGCAGGGGCAGCGGGATTATTGGTTGCAGAAGTCCGACCCTCAACTTGAATACTCTTAGAGTATGAACCGCGACCATTGGAACCGTTGTTGGAGGCGGGTTTGGGAGAAATCTGAGTCATGGATCAAACCTCATCAAAAATCAGTAGTTGGTTATGAGTCGCTCAAATCGGACTTAGGAGATTTCATCTCTCTAAGTCCTGTCAAAGAAAGACACAGGGTAGCGAAGGCTATGCAGAGGAAGCCCTGATGGAGATATTGAATTGGGATGAAATCTTGAGAGGGATTTCGAGAACGAAATCGGCCTGTTGCAGCTTCTCGCTAATGAAAACTGCTCTCCACAGTCAGCTGCAATTTATTGCTTGGGCATTGCCGCAATAATCGCTTTACCATCGATTAGCGCAAGCATGTCACCGTTCGATTTCAACCAGTATCCACGCAAAAATGGTGCTAGCTCAGGCGTGACAGTGGATGATGGCGGGGATTGAATCACATCTGGATTGCACCACTCAATATCTTCTACCCGGTTTACAACTAACCCTAGTATCTGGTTCTGAACATTGGCGGGCGTTGCCTGGTTGGAACGAACCTGTAGCACAACTGCTGTATAGGCTGAAGCACTGAGCAGCTGTTGGTGCCAGGGAGTAAGCCCGAATAGGTGACCCAAATCGACCATCCAGAGAATTTCACCCCGCCAGTTGTAGACGCCCATTACCCAAGCAGGCATGTGAAAAATCGGTACAATCTGACCGTTGGGAATCGTCAGCACCTCAGTCAGTTGTTCAACCGGCAACAGAGCAGTTGTACTTGGGACAAGATGAAACCGCAAAAACTGTTCGCTGGCGTTTGAGGAGGTAGAGACGGGATTAATTGCGTCTGTACTCGGTAGTAACAAGGAATCTCGGACTGATAAAGAGTTGGACATTGATTTTCTTTCCGTTTAGCGGATGGGTAATGGCTAATTGTTCATTGCTAATTGCTTTCCCCGTGTCTTTCTGTTACCCATTACCCATTACCCATTACCCATTACCCATTACCCATTACCCATTACC
>CBDTXL010000496.1:0-4146 GCA_965364435.1 uncultured bacterium | reverse complement strand
CCTTGAAGGTTCAGCCGCTTACGCCAAATCGAACAGCAGAATCTCTGCATCTGTCGTCGCTTCAATAACGACATCAGTTTCCTCACTAATGGCTGCTCCATCACCCTTGTCAAGGGATAAACCGTTCAGGGTAATAGCACCACGAGCTACCTGAACCCAAGCATGACGTTGAGGCTGTAGGGAATGAGAAACGCGATCGCCTGGTTCCAGCACAGCAGCATACAAATCCACATCCTGATGGACTGTGACAGCAGCATCCCGTCCATCTCTAGCAGCAACTAGATGTAGTTTGCCTGGTGTCTTTGCTGGCGAAAAATTACGCTGCTCATAGCTTGGCGGCAATCCTTCCTTTTCAGGCAATAGCCAAATTTGCAGGAAGTGAACTGACTCACTTTTCGAGTGATTAAACTCACTATGTAGGATGCCCGTGCCTGCACTCATGCGCTGTACCTCACCGGGCTGAATTACTGAGCCGGTACCGATGCTGTCCTTATGCTCTAGTGCCCCTTCCAGCACATAGGTGATGATTTCCATATTCTTGTGACCGTGGGTGCCGAAACCATTACCAGGACTCACGCGATCCTCATTAATGACTCGCAGGGCGCGAAACCCCATGTGCTTGGGTTCATAATAGTTGGCAAACGAAAATGTGTGGTAAGTATTTAGCCAACCATGATTAGCATGACCTCTATCTTCTGCCTTTCTAATTGTTAGCATCTTTGCCTCCTATTCAATGGAATTTATCCTCTAGAAAGACCCCCTTCAGAGTGAGGAATTTTGGTTATCGCCCCACTGCCAGGTGGCGAAAGTTTCCCACCAGTTCTAAAAACCCCTCTAACCTTTAACCTCCAATAACAGGTTCACTCATTGTGTTCTCCTTGAAGAATCGATACCAGGTTCTAGACCTGTCTTTTGGGTGTTTTTTGTATATTTCTACTTTAGCGTTAGTAAGGTTATTATGGAAAGTATGCACCTTAAAGTAAGGTAGTACCCAAAAAGATACTATGCAAATCAAAGCAGCAGATACCGAGAGAGCAAGTTGTCCAGTGGAAAGAACCCTGGAGGTGATTGGCGGACGCTGGAAAGTCTTGATTCTTCGGGAGCTGTTTCCAGGGGTGAGGCGTTTTGGTCAGCTACACCGGGCTTTGCACGGCATTACCCAAAAGATGCTCACGCAACAACTGCGGGAGATGGAGGAAGACGGGATCATTCATCGGGAGATTTACTTACAGGTTCCTCCAAAAGTGGAATACTCCCTAACGCCTTTAGGAGAGAGTCTCAAACCTATCCTTGACTCCATGCATGAATGGGGTATCAGGCATCTCGATGAACAAAATAGAGAACCTTAGGACAACGGTTTACGCTCAAAAGTAAAATTATGTTTAGTTTGATTGATAACTATCAAGCATTAGCTCGCAGAAACCAGCATTTAAGCCAAATGTGCAAAATTCCTGGCATCCATAGTATTGACGCAGTTGTGGAAGTAAACTGAACTTAAGTGCTGAAAAATCTCGTTTTAACTTTAAGTTTTGCAAAGCAAAACAAAAGCTCAACAGAGCAGCTGCGTGAAGAGGTGGAAAAATGTCCAGATCTACAAAGCGAAACAGTTCGAGAAACTACCTATGATGAACTTTTAGAGCAGGATGCTGAAGTAGTAGAGAATAACCCATGAATACCCCCGCGAAACCTAGTGCCAGACAGGCAACGCCTACAAAGGCTGAGTTGGAAGCAACTGTGACCAAGTTAAGAGCCGCTCTGGAGGAAGCACAACATAAAGAAACAACTTTGACTGAGTTGAAAGACGCTCTGGAAGAATCACATAGAAAGGAAGGCTCTCTACAACAACAAATTTCTGATTTAGAATCCAATTTACAGCATCAGCAAAAATTGGTAGATAAGCTTCAAAAAGAACTAGAGAAAATAGGTCAGCTTAAGACAGAGCTTGAGCAAGCAAAAAAAGCGGCTATCCAACTTGCCGAAGCTAATGAAAAGCTTACTCAGGAAGTCAACAGCCTGAAAAAAGAACATGAAGACCTTAAACCACAGGATCACAGTATAGTATCTCAGATGCCTGGAAGACCCACTCAAAAAGAAACTGACAAGCCTGTTGATTTTGCAACGAAAAGTTGGTTGCTTTAACTTAAGGGGAGTATCCCATTTTTTGAGTTTCGGTGTAGCAGGGGCGCTTTCGCGAAAGCGCCCCTATAGTGGGTAGATTATTATCCGTTAAGCTGGCTTAGCTTGCGCTCTTTTCTCAAGGAGGCGGATTATCGAAGCTTTTTCCAGAAGTCCTACTAGCACACCGTTTTCACGAACGACGGGCAGTAAGGTGAGCTTTTCTTTTTCCAACAGCGTAATAACTTCCAAGAGGGATTGATCCGATTGAACTGTTGTAGAAAGATCAACCGGCTGCATCAGTTCTCTGACTTGGGTTGCTGGCCAGTTGGAAGTAGGGATGGTTTTCAAGTCATCGACGACGATCGCGCCCAGCAGTTGACCTTCTTCATCAGTGACAAAGAACTTACGCCATTGATCTTTACCAATGATGTACTCGTTAGCAAACTCCCTCAAAGACAAGTCAGCTGACACAATCGGGCTGTTGGGAATCACAGCCTCTTCGGCTTTCAAAACCGTTAGCGTTTCTTGCATCGTGGCAGACTGAGCAGACCGACCCGCATTTTGTAGGAGGAACAAACCGATCAACAGAGTCCAGAAGCTTCCGATATTGCTAATTCCCAAGATTGAGAGCAACCCAACAGCGATCGCAATCCAACCCACGAACTGACCAACACGGCTGGCAAAGACGACGCCTTTATAAGGATTACTAGTAATCTTCCAGACCAGTGATTTAAGGATATTGCCACCATCCAGGGGTAAGCCTGGAATCAAGTTGAACAATGCCAGCATCAAGTTGATGTAAGCAAGGATTCCGACCATTGCTGCCAACGGACCTGAGAGACTGGTGCCGACGCCAATGGCAGTGAACAGAGCGAATAACATCAGGCTGACCGCTGGACCAGCGATCGCTATCCAGAATGCTTGTGCTGGAGTCTGTGATTCCTTCTCCAAGCTAGCTAGACCGCCAAATAAAAACAGTGTGATGGATTTAACTTCAATTCCCTGCCGAATAGCGACAAAGCTATGTCCCAGTTCATGAGCCAATACCGAGGCGAACAATAACAGTGCCCCGACAAATCCCAAAAGCAAAGGAGCGATTCCGCCCATGTAGGGGAATTGAGCAGCTAAAAGATTGCCGCACTCCCATGTCACCAAGCCCAGGACGAGAAACCAAGATGGATTCACATAAAAGGGAATCCCAAATAAATTACCAATACGAATGCTGCCGTTCATACGGATTTCCTCTCTTTATATCTTTATATCTAAGACGTTTTGTTAGTTTCGCCCCATGTAGCTATCGTAACGAAATGTAAAAGATTCCTTCATCTATCGACTGTCGTAAGATCCGTCTGCTGCGGTTCGGTTTTGGGAATAAAGTTATCGGTGGCATTCCTCTTGGCGTCGGCATAATAAAATAAGCACTGCTCTTCGTGCCAAGACCTGCATCCTGTTGCTAGCCACCAAAGGTCTTCCCGTATTAATAACTACTAAATCATGACTGTCTTTGAAACCCAAATCACCCGCTCTTATCACCAAGAAGACATCCAGCAAATCCTCAATCTGGCGATCGCACGTCAGCGTCAGGGAGGAGAATTTTCCCGTGAACAGCTTGTGGAAATTGCTGCCGAATTAGGTATTTCGACCGAGAGCCTCCTAGAAGCCGAACGAGAGTGGCTAGTCCAGCAAGGAGAGCAGCAAAAGCGTGCAGAATTTAATATCTACCGACGTGGCAAATTACAGAAACGTCTTGGCAAGTATTTAATAGTCAATAGTTTTTTAGTGGCTCTGAACCTAGTCAATGCTGGTGAGCTTTCTTGGTCTTTATATATTTTATTATTCTGGGGGCTGTGGCTGGGACTCGGTGCTTGGAATACTTATCAATTACAGGGCCAAGAGTACGAGCAAGCCTTCCATAAGTGGTACCGCAAGCACCAGCTTACCCAATCAATTTATACCCGCATCAACAACTGGATTAAGGCTGCAAGCTGAGGTGAACGGTAACTCTCTTACTCAAGAGTGGCAGAACTC
>CBDTXL010000495.1:0-4148 GCA_965364435.1 uncultured bacterium | reverse complement strand
CCTCTTAGCCCTCAGTAACCGGCTTCTTCTTCATATTCTGGGGCTTTGGTCTTTTCTGGAATATTGACTCGCGGAGCTTTGTAAGGCTCAGGCTCTACATCATCATCCCAGGCATCACCATCAAGTTCATCATCTTCGTACTCGTCTACATAGTCCTTTCCATAAGGTTCAGGCTCAGCATACGCTTGCTGCTCGTAACGAGTAAGTCTGGGCGCATCAACCCTTTCATCACCCCAGTTGTCTTCTTCTTCTATTTCGTCTTCATAGTAAGTCGGCTCTACCGCTCGTCGGCGCAGGGGCTCAGGCTGCCGTTCTTCTCGCCAATCGTCCTCATCCCAGGACTCTTCAACAGGCGTAGGGGTCTGGATGGGTTGGGAGATAGGGGTGCGAACGGGAATCCCAGTTGTCAGTTGATTCTCCGGTCTGACTGCTGGCTGATAGTACCCTCCTTCCTCTTCTTCGCGCTCCCAAGGGGGTCTCCCAACGCCCAAGCGTTCCAACACGCCCACTGTCAACTGAATGAGCCGCTCTTGGGCGCCTTCAAACACAATCAATCGATTTGGTCCACTGCTGACAATTTCGTCAATTGGCAGCTCATAGGTACTGAGAACCTGATCGGGGATTTGTGGTAAACCCAAAGAAGCAATAATCAGGGAAGAAACCTTAGCGTCTTCAATATTGAACTTGAAGCCCCGTACCCGACCCAGCAATTCACCTGTTTCTGTAATGACTTCGCTATTGATCAGGCTGCTGTAGGCATCAACGTCAATATCTTCAATTACGTCTTCGTCATCAACCAGGATCGTATCGCCAATTCGTCGAATGCTGCTAAGCAGCATGTACCGTGGCATCCCAGCAAGCGAGAGGAGATTGTCTCGCAATCCCAGGGCTACAACCTCGCGGCGGTCAATATCTACTAATAGCTCCTTAACGACTCCCAGGCGCTTGGCGGTGTCGATAGTGACTACCTGAGTATTTAAAATATCGGAGCGTTGACGAATTTGTTCAGCTGTCATTATGTCTTGCAATCCTGACTCGACTCCTGCTGGAATATCAATATATTGAACGCTAAATTATGAAATTTTAATCTACCGAATCGCGCTTTTGGGTTGCAATTTTAGTCCTAACACTTGAGTATACGCTCCTCTGGCTTGGGTAACCCCGATAGTGCGCTCGGAAGACTCAATCATCGGTCGGCGCAGACTCACCACAATAAACTGGGCTAAAGTAGCCTGTTGTTTGATCATTCTAGCTAATCGCTCGACGTTTGCCCCATCCAGGAACATATCAACTTCGTCAAAGGCATAGAAGGGCGAAGGACGGTAGCGTTGCAGGGCAAAGATGAAGCTGAGGGCGGTGAGGGATTTTTCGCCTCCTGACATGGAAGCCAGTCGCTGCACGGGTTTGCCTTTGGGATGAGCCACCAGGTTAAGTCCACCATTGAATGGGTCTTCAGGGTCATCAAGTTGTAGGTAACCATCTCCATCGGAAAGTTCGGCAAAGATAATTTGGAAGTTTTGGTTGATGGCGTCAAAGGCTTCTTTGAAGGCGCGGAATCTCAAGGTAGTGAAGTTCTCCACTCGTAGCAGGAGTTCAGTGCGCTCAGCTTCTAGAGTCGCTAGTTTTTCAGAAAGTTCAGACAAGCGAGTTTGGGTGCGATCGTATTCTTCTAGCGCCAGCATATTGACGGGTTCCATTGCCTGGAGGCGTTTCTGACTATTCCGTATTTCCTTTTGCAGCTGTTCTAGTTGCGCGGCGAATGAGTCAAACGCGATCGCTTCAGATCCACTCGACTCAGATGGGGTAAATCGGGGATCTACCAGAACTGGAACATCGGGTAGGGGATCGGGTAACTCGGCTTGTTGGATTTGTAGCTGAGCTTCCAGGGTGGCAAGTTCCTCGCGTCGGGCAGACTGAGTTTCCTGGAGTTTTTGCAGTTGCCAGGACTGCTGTTGCTGTTGCAGGTGCCGTTCTCGCAAGTGCCCTTCAGCGCGATCGCGTTCTTGTTTCGCTTCCCCTAATTTCTGCTCCAGTTGAGTCAAGGATTCCTGAGTTTTAGCAATTTCCTCACTAACTACCAAAAGCTGAGTGCTAATCGCTGATTGCTGTTCTTGCACAGACTGCTGTTGTGTTTGGTCTTCTGCTACCCGTCGGTAGCCTTCGGCAATTTTCTCGCTTGTGCGCTGCTGCTGATTTTCCAGGTCAACGAGCTGTTTCTCAGATGCCCGGAGCGCTTGTTCGCACTCCTTCAACTGGACTTCCCAACGTTTGATTATGCTCTGAATTTGTTGCCACTCGCTATGGGTTTGAGACTGCTCTAGTTGGGCTAGCTGTTGTCGTAATCCTTGCAACTGGGAAACTTTCGCCGGTAAGTCGATATTTAGAGTTTGCAGGCGATCGCTAGCGGTGGTAAGTTCCTGGGTGTTTTTCGCCAGAAGCGATCGCACTTGTTCCTGCTGAGCTGTTAAACTCTTAATCTCTTTGTGTAATTGTTCCAAGCGCAATTGGGTTTCGGAGCGCTTTCCCTGACGCTCCGTCAGTTCTTTCGTCAGTTGTTTCGTTGAAGCTGATCCCTGATTAATTAACTCCCCACAGCGCTCTAAAATCCGCTCAATTTCCTGAAGGCGATTGCTTAAGGCTCTTACCTCAGCCGATTCTATAGCATCACTTGTGCCAAAATGCAAGCCCGAACGTTGAGTGCTACTCCCCCCAGTCATCGCACCACTACTTTCCAAAATTTCCCCTTCTAAGGTAACAATGCGATATTTACCTAAATAGGGACGGGCGTCATTGAGTGTTGCAAAGACAACCGTACTGCCGAAGACATAGGCGAAGACATTCTGGTAGCGGGGATCGCAGTCAATCAGCTTAACCGCGTAGTCAATGAAGCCGTTGGCATAGCGTAAGGCAGTAGTATCGGAGAATCTAGGCGGCTGGATTTTGTTGAGGGGTAAGAATGTGGCTCGACCTGCACGTTTTTGTTTCAGCAGCTCGATTCCAGCAGCAGCAACGCTATCATCTTCGACCACTAAGTTGCCCAAGCGTCCACCCGCAGCAGTTTCCAGTGCTAGCTGGTAGCGGGGTTCTACTCGACCAAGTTGGGCAACTAATCCACAAACGCCTGGTATTCCTGTTTGCAGGATTACTTTTGTGGCATAGGTGCCTTGGGCTTCTTGCTCGGCTTGAGCTTGGGCTTCTAGCTTATCGAGTTGGCGTTGTTTGTCTCGTTGTTCGGAAAGGAGTCGAGTTTGAGTTTGCTGCTGGATTTGTAACTCTTGTTCCGCTGCTGCGAGTGTTTGGGCGAGTCTTTGGATGCTTTGAGACGATGCTGTTAGTTGTGTCTCTAACTCGGCTGATTGAGCTTGTTTGGTGGCAATCTCTGGCTCTAAGGTTTGCAAAAGTTGGGTTTGTTCTTCTATTTGCCTACTTAGCTGAGTGTGACGCTCTTGCAACTGAGCTTGCTGTGTGCGTTGAGGGTCAATGGTTTGGAGCAAAATTTCGATTTGCCGATTCAGGGCAGTTTGTTGCTGTACCCAGACTTCCGAGGCAGAAGCGATCGCATTGGCTTGTTCCCGATTTTGATTTAGGGCGTCTTGGGCTTCATCACGTTTGGCACGTAGAGACGTTTCATGAAATGCCTCTACATGATGTTTTTCTTCCGTCAGCTGTTGCAGGGTTTGCTCGTGTTGTTGAATTTCCTGGGTTGTCCTTTCGAGGTGACGTTCGGTTTGTTGAAGGCTATCTTCGAGTTCCCGTTGCCGGATTAAAAGCTGACGCCGTTCGGCTTCTTGGGTTGCGAGGGTTGAGGCTACAGCCAGCTGTTCTTCTTCTCCCAAGGCTTTGACACGGGCGTTCAGCTGGTCTAGTTCTGTGGTTGCTTGGCTAATTTGTGTGGTTAGATGGGTTAGTTGCTCGGTTAGCTGGGTTTCTTCTCTGTCACCTGCTTCGATCTGACCCTTGAGCTTTGACTGTTGTTGTTGGAGCGATCGCCATTTGAGTACCGCTTCCCACTGTTGCTTTTCTTGGAGTTCGGCTCGTAGCTTTTGGTATTTCTCGGCTTTAATGCGGTCAGAAGCAAGGCGATCTCGTTGAGCAATCAGCTCTTTTTCGATAATCCGGCAACTATCCTCCCGCTCCTTCACACTGTC
>CBDTXL010000494.1:0-4155 GCA_965364435.1 uncultured bacterium | reverse complement strand
TAATCTGTTGGGTAAGAAGCATTACTCTTTTCTGTCTAGATCTAGGTAGACTGAGGCTACATTCACAAGCGTCGAGGTAAGAAGCGAAACTTAAGTCAGTAACAATGCTTAGATTTTTGGGCGGCATCTTACCCTGTCTGAAGGGTCTCCATGCAACTACGGAACTTTCTCGACCGATATCGACAAGGAGAACGTGATTTTTCCCATGTTGACCTCAGTGGGGCGATCCTGACGGGGGCGAATCTCCAGAACATTAACTTGACGGGTGCCAACCTGACCAACGCTAACCTCAGTTGGGCTTCTTTAAGCAACGCCAAGTTTACCGGGGCGTGCCTGAATCAGGCTGATCTACATAAAACCACAGTGAACAATGCAGATTTTAACCAAGCCAGCTTGAGCCGAGCAAAGCTTACTAAAGTGGATCTGCGTCTGGCAACGCTTCGAGAGGCGGAATTAAATTGGGCAGATTTGACCAGCGCCGACTTGAGTGGAGCAGATCTTCAGAAAGCACGGCTGGATCAGATTAATCTTGAATACGCTAAACTCAACAACACTCTGCTAATCGAGGCGGAGTTGATGGAAGCAAATCTCTGCTGCGCTAGCCTAATTGGGGCAAACCTCTCCGGCGCAAATCTGCGGGAAGCCCGATTGGAAAAAGCGAATTTAAGAGAAGCCATTTTAGTAGGTGCTAACTTGACGGAAGCTAACCTCAGCGCCGCCTACCTGCGGGGAGCGAATCTCAGTGATGCAGACTTCCATCGGGCGATTCTTGCCGGTGCTGATATGAGTGGAGCAAATTGCGATCGCGCGGACTTGAGTCGGGCAAATCTGACTGAGGCTTATTTACTCAAAGCTAGCTTGCGAAACGCTGATTTGCTGCGGGCAGTTCTCCAGGATGTTTATTTGTTACATACTGACCTCAGCGAAGCGAATCTACGCGGGGCAGATCTGCGGGGAGCAGACTTAAGTGGTGCTTACCTAAAGGATGCCACCTTGAGTGAAGCGAATTTGACTCATGCCTATCTCTTGGAGAGCTATCTTATACGCACCAAACTTGACCAGGCGGAACTCACAGGCTGCTGTATCCACGGCTGGCACCTTGAGGATGTCGATTTATCTAAAGTTAAGTGTCGTTACGTCTTTACCCAGTTTAACCACGCTACCAAAAGTCCGAGCGATCGCTATCCTGCTGTTGGTGATTTGCCACCTGGGAAATCGATTCTTGAAAACACCGAAGATCGCTTAACGATACAAGTTCCGTTTATAGACGCCCCGAATTGGGAGGTACTGGTATTTACGTTGAATCAGGTGGAACTGGAGTGCCCTGACTTACAACTGACGATCAAATCTTATGAACTAACTGAAGGGAAATACCTTTTACGCTTATCAGCAAGCCGGTTGATTAATACAAAACTATTAAGTGAACGCATCTTGCAACTTTACCCAGAGATGTTTGCACGTTTCCTGGCTCAACGCCAAACTATCTTGGACTTGCTAGAAATTAAGGATAAACGGGATTTGAACAGGGAACTTCTACCCCAATCGTCAGTGCCGTCATCCCCTTCCTCGCCTTCAGTGGATCACAGATGGCAGATGTATCAAGAGGTGGTGAATCAGATTCAACGGATTATCCTGTTCCAATCCCCGGAGCAGTTTGTGGATAGTGTACAGCGACTGCTGGAGTTTTTGAAGCAACAGAACATTTCGACTGAAGACATCCAAAAAAAAGTTATTACTCGGGCAATTATGAAGCGAGCCCAAAAAGACCAAATGTTCCAGAAGCAGTTGTTGCAGTGGGAAGAAACGGCAAATGAGGCAGCTCGTTTTTCGATTGTGGGGCAAGCGGTACGTTTAGCGATCGCCCTAATCTGGTCTCAAACTAAGTCAAATGAAGGCTAAATTATAAATGATAAAGGCTGAAATGGCAACCCCCTAAATAGGGAGATAAATTAGCTTTCTATAACGAATAAAAACCCTTAGCAGTTAGCATTAAATGTCGGCTAAAATCGAACGCGACTGTGGTGTTTCGAGGAGTAATAGCACCGTGAAATCCTGTGTAAGTTTTGAGAAGACAGCGTCTTCAGCATTAATATTTGCAACCTTGGGTTGCTTGGTAGCCAATTTCTCACCAGCTCAAGCTGCACCAACGAGCCGCACAACAACAGCAGCTGAACGGGTTGAGTCTTCAACTCAGGAATTCCCGGCATCTACAGATTTGTCAGCGGTAACAGAGCAAGCAGAGGTTGCTCCCATAGTCAGCCAGCCAACAGTGGCGGTGCTGGCTAATCCAATCAACGAGTCGGCGATTGCCGCTCCTGCTGGGGACACCTCAGTTGAAGCAACACAACTGGCAGCCAGCGAGTTAGCTTTAGCGGCACCAACCCATTCCTCAACTTTGCCCGAAATCCCCCTCGCTGATTTGGAACCCAACTCTAGCTCAACTGAGGCCTTTGAAACGAAGGTCAAGGACTTGACGGCACAGCCGCATCTTGAGGCTCAAGCCCTGCCAAGCGAGGGAGATGCTACCGCTCCGGCGTCCCCTGCTGCAATTCCTCTGGAACCAATGGAGCCAGCAGAAGGGGATGAGCCGATGGGTCAAGTGACTAATGTTACCCAGTTGTCTGACGTGCGACCGAGTGACTGGGCTTACGAGGCATTGCGAAGTCTTGTAGAGCGCTACGGCTGTATTGCTGGTTATCCCGATGGCACGTTTCGCGGTAACCGGGCAATGTCACGGTATGAATTTGCTGCGGGTCTAAATGCCTGTTTACAGCAGATTGAGCGTTTGATTGCTGGGAGCGGCACCGATCTCGCTTCCAGAGCAGATTTAGAGAGACTGCAACGCCTGGTGAGTGAGTTTCAGGCAGAATTAGCCACCTTAGGCACGCGAGTGGACAACCTGGAAGGTCGCACTGCCCGTCTGGAAGACTATCAGTTCTCCACCACAACGAAGCTCTTTGGACAGGCGATTATTGGGCTTCAGGGACGCAGTGACGACAATGAATATGAACTTGCCCTGAACCAAAAGGACACCCCTGCTGGACCCTTGGTAGACAGAGACACTAATGTCAATGTGATTAACAATGTTCAGCTAAGCTTGTTCACCCAGTTCGGCCCTCGTAGTCTCTTGCTCACCAGTTTCCAGGCGGGTAATGGCAGCACTACCACGAACGCAACAAGAGACCCTTTGGGTAACTTTGTGGGCTTGGGATACGAAGGCGACAACGGTAACGACCTGGAACTCACTGACCTCAACTTTCGCCATCTAATTGGTAGCAAAATTGCCGTCATTGTCGGACCGGAAGGCGTCAACCCAGTCAACGTGTTCCGGGGGGTCAATCGCATCGAAAGTGCCGGTTCGGGTCCCCTGTCCCGCTTTGCTCAACGCAACCCGATTATTAACATCGGCAGGGGTCGTGCTGGTATCGGCTTTGACTGGCAACTCGCCACTCGCTTTAGCTTGCAAGGAGTATACTCAGCTAGCCGCCCCGAAGAGCCTGATAATGGTGGCATTTTGGGGGGAAATGAAGGCTCAACCTCAGCAGGGGCGCAGTTGGTGGTCTCACCCACAGATACGATTGATATCTCCCTTCAGTACATCAATTCCTACTCACCAGATGGCTTCTTGGGGACTGGTGTTGGCGACGACCGAGTAGCCCTGCAAACCCTTAAAACGGTTGGTTCTGAAAGTTTTCTGAGAGCGCCGATTAATACCAATGCCTTTGGTGCTGGTTTGGAATGGCGAGTCACACCAAGACTAACGGCTGGTGGTTGGGCAGGCTATACCGATTCCAATTTCAAGGGCGGTTCAGGAAGTGTGCAAACATTTAACTGGATGGCCTTCCTCAATTTCCCCGATTTGTTTGGGGAAGGCAATTTGGGCGGTATTTATGTCGGTCAGCCTCCTAAAATTACCGACAGCGACATCACCGATAATAGCGGTGGTGGCAGGAATGTTCCTAGCTTCTTCACCCAAGGAGACACCTCAAGAAGTGAGGGGGGTCAACCTGATACGACGCTTCACCTGGAGGCGTTCTATCGTTTGCAGGTATCAGATAACATCAGCATCACCCCTGGGGTAATCGTGATTTTAAATCCACTGCACAACAATGACAATGACACGATCACGATTGGTGCCCTCCGCACCACGTTTAC
>CBDTXL010000493.1:0-4163 GCA_965364435.1 uncultured bacterium | reverse complement strand
CCTGCAACCCCTCCATAACTCCTACCCCGCCACTGGGTCGGTCTTTGGATAGCAGACAAGAAAATTCGTAGAACGGCTAAGGGATCGGCCAGGGGTGAAAGCCAGAACAGCCAGGATGAGGGAGGTGATGCCTGAGTGCGGTCGTAAGAGGGAGCGATCGCAAATAGTAAGGCAAAGCGAATCAACAGCAAGAATAAGTTCAACCCAGCTGCTGCCTTAACGAATGGTGAGGAAATTCCCAGCCCTAGGTAGCTTAAGGTAACCAGGGATGCCGGTAGGGGAAGACCCTGGACACTCATGAGCAGCCACAAATCACTCCACAGCTGACCTGTGGAAGAGGCGTCTTTGAGGTCAAGACTTCGCCCCCACTCTTTCCAAGTTTGGGATGCTCCTTCATACATCCGCACCTTCACAACCTTTGCCCCATCAAGAAACCCTACCTTAAATCCCTGAGCGGCGGCATAACGAGCGAGGGTGACATCATCACAAAAAGACCCCTTGGCACTCGTATAGCCCCCCAGTTTAGTCAAGACCTCCCGGCGACACAGGAAGCACTGCCCATTCGCCATTACCCGTTCCGCCGTCTCACTGTTGATGCCAGTCGGCCCAAATCGATAGACTAGGGTAATCAATAGGGCTGGTTGTAGCCACCACTCGCCTGGATATTTAAGGATAAATTGCGGCGACAGAGAAACCAGGTCAAACCCCTCGGCTTGGGCTGCCTTGATCAAACCAGCAACTAGGCCAGGGCTAGGCTGGGTATCTGCATCCATTCCCAGAATCCACTTACTGGAGGGGGAACTGTGCAAATAACCCGTGTGCAATGCCCAAGGACGCCCTACCCAGTCAGCGGGTAAGGGATCATCGGTAATCAGGCGAAACCGGGGGTCTTTTTCCTGGGCCTTCTTGGCCAGTTCCGGTGTCCCATCGGTCGAGCGACTGTCTACGACGATGATTTCTCGAACTTCGTAACTCTGCTGACTCAGACCAGTCAGACAGGGTGTCAGGCGCTCTCGCTCGTTAAGAGTAGGAACCACCACACTGACAGCGCCCAGTTGTTCTGGTGTCGTAGTGTGGGGTTCGATTGGAAGGCGACGCCCTGGTCCTTTGATCAGGCGCGAGAGCAGGAGGAATGCGGCTGGCGTCTGGATGAGTAACAGCGCTATTGCTAGGAAGCCAGCGGTCGGCAGTGAAAGTAGCACTGTTGACCCACTGACTATAGCTGCAACCGAAATCACTTAGGCATTACTCCTATCGGTGCCACTGGCACTGGGCTAGTTGCCAGTTGAGCGGCTTGGGCGTTTTCATGTTGGTCTGGTGCTGTTGGCGTTGGTGCGAATGAAGCCATCCACCACAAAATCAAAGCAGGAGCGACACCTAACAGGAGACCCAACCCTACGGGTATCCAAATCCCAGCGCCGATGCTCATTACAGCGGCAAAGACAAAGTTACTCAGGTAAACCGCTAGAGGTAATCCCAGCTGTTTTCTATGCAATGCCACTGGCGTCTTTTTCCAAAACAGTGTAGCCACTGTCATAAATAATGCCCCCGTCCCCATCCAACCTGCAAAGTTCTGGTAGGGCATACCAAAAAAGGCACCGGGTTTGCCCCAGAACCAGAAGGGAACAGTCGCTTGACTCATGGCTGGGTCGAGGACAAAGTCCCAGGAAGTCAAGAGCATTGCCCCTAGTGCGATCGCTCCGATATGGCGCAACCAACTAACTTTCTTCCCCGTTTCAACACTGCCTTCCAAACCAGCACGAGCGATCAGATAAGAAACCAATCCCAGATAAAACCAGGAGAGGGGAATGGTGAACGGAACCAAACCGGCAATCTTGTAGCCCAAGCCACTTAAGTAGCTATATTCTCCAAAGGGAAAGCCGGTACTGGTTCCCAGCAACTCACTGCTCAGAGACAGAAAGACAGCCGGTACCATGAACGTCAGCCATTGCCACAGTCCCAAGGTTCGGTATGCATAAATCGCTACCGCTGCCGCACCCAAAATAATGTATACAACCCCACCCCCAGACATTGACCACTGAAACACAGTCTGTCCAAGCGTTGATAAGCCTGCAATCAGTTCTGGGTGGGGTAACACGATCAGTAGCCCCGCTAGTCCAAAAGCCATTGCAACAATGTGACCAACGAGGAAAAAGCGCTCAAGATTGACAAGTTGCTTCATTAGAAACTCCTAACACGGTGGAACAAGGGAGGTGCTTTTCCGGCAAGAAACCGCGCCCCTTTGAATGCGCGGCGGAAACTTTTGTGAGCAGGAATACGCTTAGTTGTTTAATAGTTTACAAATGTTTAAGAAAATTTTCCTTTTACAAACCGAGATTATTTAAGCTTTGGAGCGACCAAGCAGTAATGATCCTCAAATCCACTGATAACACCTGTGAGATGCTAACATTACTTATGTCTCTGATGTACTACAACCTAAGCGATTTGCCTGAAGCGCGATCGCGATCGCTCTCGTAAAGCCCCACGCTAAATAACAATCGTCTAAAGTCTGAAAACCTCCATCCCATAAGGGAAGCATCAATAGACCGTGAAAGTGAGATGGTTGGAAAATCGTTAAGATATTGGCAGTAACCTCAGTCTTGCAGCTGACAAGTTGCAGCGCAAGCCTGTTGGTCGCGTCTGCTATCCGCTGTCAGCTTCATGGCATCTGTACCCAACATGACTTCACCTCTGTCGGAAAACGCGAAGAATGTGATTCGCCCCATTCAGTACCGGGATTTGGAGGCAATCGAATCACTTGCTACAGGGGCAACTGATGCGGATAGCAACAGTTGCTCAGTTGGATTCATTGAGCAATTACAGCAGGTTCGACGCTGGTATGGGCTGCTGAAGTTTTTGAGTTGGTTCCCCAATCCTTACCAGTATGTCTTTTGTGTTTATGTTGCTGAAGCTGTCCAACAGATTCGCGGGGTGATCAAGATTTCGCCGTTTAATCGCACCCGCAGCACTTGGCGGGTGGAGCAGGTGTTAGTCGATGCAGCCGCCAAGCGCGTCGAAAATACCCCAGCAACGGGAGAAATTGGCTCAGGGCTATTGCGCCATTGCTTCGAGACCATTTGGGAGGCGCGAACCTGGTTACTGGAAGTCAATATCCATCACAAGACGACACTGGCGCTTTATCGGCAAAACGGATTTCAGCCTCTAGCGCAAATGACTTACTGGGAGATCGCACCACAACTGCTCGAAAAACTCGCCGCTCACGAGCCAGATTTGCCTAACCTGCTCCCCGTAAGTAATGCCGATGCCCAGCTGCTTTATCAGCTGGATACAGCGTCAATGCCGCCCCAAGTACGTTCGGTTTTTGACCGCCACATCCAGGACTTTAAAAGAGGTTTCCTGAGCGGCCTACTCTCCAATGTGCAGCAGTGGTTCAGTCATACCGAAGTGGTCAGTGGTTACGTGTTTGAACCCCAGCGTAAAGCAGCAATTGGCTATTTTCAGCTACGGTTGTGCCGCAAGGGTAACCAGGCCCACGAAGCTCAGCTGACTGTCCACCCAGCTTACACCTTCTTGTATCCGGAGTTGCTGTCTCAAATGGCGCGGGTTGTCCAGACGCTGCCCAGCCAATCACTGCATATGGCTTCGGCTGACTATCAACCAGAGCGCGAAGAATATCTGGAAAAGCTGGGAGCAGAGCGGATTGACCATACTCTACTGATGTCTCGTTCTGTCTGGCACAAACTGCGAGAAGCAAAGCCGGTTTCTCTGGAAGGATTGCAGTTGTCGGAGGTACTTAAGGGGCTACAGCCAGCGCGTACCCCGATACCCAGCCGCATCAGCTGGTTGCCGTCGCTATCCAATAAGCCTCGTGCTTTGAAGACGGATGTATCTCTTTCTGCCTCAACGCCACCCAGTGCGCTACCCAAGGATGCCACACCACAAGCTGAGTCTCAAGAAACTCGGAACTAGGGACTGGTGACTGGGGACTGGGGGAAGAGTTTTCTACTCCCATTTATTGAGGGCTGAAAACTTTCGTTAGAGGAGACTGATGCAAAAAATCTCAGCTCTCGGATTGGATGTGGGGAGTAAGCGCATCGGTGTGGCGGGGTGTGATGGCACTGGTTTAATTGCTAGCGGACTGACTACGATTGAACGCACCTCTTTTGACCGAGATGTGGCGCAGCTGCGAGAGTTGGTTGAAC
>CBDTXL010000492.1:0-4172 GCA_965364435.1 uncultured bacterium | reverse complement strand
CTAATCTGACACCGCAGCACCCAGCCTTCTGATAGGTTACATTTTTGGAAACTTAGATTTTAGTGGAGCGAAAAACCTAACCCCCCAATCCCCTTCCCACCTCTCCCGACGCCTCCCCTACTCTTGGGAGGGAAAAGGAAAAGCTTTTTTAGCTGGAAGGGGGAGTAAATCTGCCCTCTCCTACAAGGAGAGGGGTTGGGCGAGAGGTCAAAACTTAAGGTTTAATCATTGTTTATTTGATATGAGCACTTTAACTTTACAATTACCCCCGGTTCTCAAACTGAGTGACGAGCAGTTTGCACAATTAGCGGCTGCTAACCAAGACTTGCAGCTAGAACTCACGGCTAAGGGAGAATTAATTATTATGCCACCCACGGGGGGAGAGACGGGAAATCGGAATTTTGAAACTTACATTGACTTGGGTATTTGGAACCGTCAAACTCGTCTGGGAAAAGCCTTTGATTCTTCTACAGGGTTTCGGTTGCCTAAAGGTGGTACTCGTTCCCCTGATGCTTCTTGGGTGAGGATAGAGCGATGGAATACTCTTACTGATGAGCAACGCAAGAAATTCCTGCCTTTGTGTCCTGATTTTGCCGTAGAACTGGTTTCGGAAACGGATGATGTGGAAGAAACGCGAAAAAAAATGCAGGAGTATGTTGATAATGGGCTGCGGTTGGGGTGGTTGATTAATCCTAGAACTCGACAAGTAGAAATTTATCGACCTAACCAAGCGGTTGAAGTGTTACAGTCTCCTGCGACGTTATCGGGTGAAGAGGTTTTACCTGGATTTGTTTTAGATTTGCAGCCTATTTTTGAATAGATTCGCCTGTTTGGGTTAAAAAAAGAGAGCGCGATCGCACTTCGGATATTCGAGAGAGTCGCGATCGCCTTCGTCCGATTTTAGATACATAGATGGCTGCTATTGTCAAGCTTGTTGGGGCTTCTCTTCGTTCCGTTCAGGTACGCGAGTTAGCCTACCGTTGGGGTTCATGCGGACACAAGGGGGATTTATACTTTCACTGGGGAGTGGCGATGCTACCGCGAGTGATGATTGAGTATGTGGTGGTTCACCAGTTGGTGCATCTGATTGAACCGCATCATACTACTGCATTCTGGGATAGGGTGGAGCGGGTTGTGAGTGATTGGTGCGATGCCTACGGCGGGCTTCGCCTAAATAAGCAGTGCTTCGCTGCGAATGGGGCAAGTTATGATCTTTAGGGATGGGTGAGAAATGGGAGCGATCGCTTTCATAATTGGGCTGTAGAGACTTGGAAACTCTCGCTATACCTTTATTCACCTGTGAGACAGTACTGGAGGGTGAGACAAGTTTGAATCGAAGTAAATACTGGACGCTAGCATAAGTGAAAAGTTATGATTCTACTGAAAATATTATCTTCTAGGAGCCAATTTAAATAGATGCCTACAGATACTAACAATTCAGACAAGAGTAGTGCACATATAGAAATAATTCAAGGGTTAAAAGTTCAGCCAGAATATTTGTTTATATTTGGAATTCTTTTAGTTTTTGCAACTGGATCGGTTTTAGTTGGAATAACTTCAAGCAATCCAAGCGTTCAATTACTTACATTTGCCGTATTTTTTATCTCTTTGACGGCTTCGATAATTGTTATATGGCTTGTTATAAGCAGTAAAAAGGATGTTCGTCAACTTAGATTAACTGAAGAAATATTGAGATTGCATGAAAGAGTTGATCGTCTTTCAAATGAGATTGAATCCGCTTGTAAATTGATTAATATAGTGCATTATGGCTTACTAACGTTTCCTCCGGAGCAGCTATATAGTATCTGGAAAAAATTGATGTATGACTTAGATAATAAGTTCTATGCTTTTAGCTATATCAATCCAGAAGAATGGACACAAGAATATGCTAGAAAATTGCTGTCTCCATTAAAAAGCAAAATTGATACTGACCATGCTGATGTAAAGCGCATATTTGTAATTGATGATTTGAGGGAATTGGAAAAAATAAGTGAGGTCCTTGAATATCATCACAGGTATGGAATAGATGTTTCATATGTTGAGATTAATCAACTGTATGAATCACTTCCTCCGATTTTTGAAAAACCTCTTAATTTCGGGTTCATACTTATTGATGATATGCGTTTAGCTATATTCCGCTTAGACGAGAATCGTAAACTCAAGCAGATTGAAATTATTTCGGATAGAGAAGTATTTAAAAAATATGAAAAAATTTATGAACGTACTCGATATCTAGCAAAACCTTTACATTCTTCAACTTCAAGAATTTAATTTTATAGCATCCCACCGTCTAACAAGGCCGCTGCACCGGAACGAATTTAAGTTGTTGTTAGGATGCGGAGGTTCTTGCGTCCGGTGAGCGACAACGTTAATCAAGAAAAACACTTCGCTACCCGTGTCGATCGCAAACGCAGTATGGCATATAGCAATTTTACTCTGGCTAAAGTTAAGGAAGATTTTGGTTTAACTGTAGATGAGAGTCAAAACTTATTTACTGATATTGAAGCAGTTAAGCCTTCGGAAATTTTAACCATTACTTTACAGGAGTATATTCCCTTAGCAACAGCCATTGGTACAGAAAAAGCTCGTTCTGAGTTTTTAATTGCACCAATTTTAAGCGAAGTTAGGCGGCAACTGAATTATCAAATTAGCTTGTTTTCTGGCACAGATTTTAATGTAGATATTGAGAAGGGACTTTTAGGATACTGCGATTTTCTGATCAGTGCATCTAAGGAACAGTTTTTTATTAGCGCACCTGTTATTACCATTGTTGAAGCTAAAAATGAAAATATTGTTGGCGGATTAGGGCAATGTGTAGCAGAGATGGTTGCGGCTCAAATTTTTAATGAACGAAAAGAAATTGATATTCCCGTCATTTATGGTGCTGTAACCAGTGGCACGAATTGGCGTTTCTTGACGCTGAGTGAAAACAACGTCTGTATTGATTCAGTGGAGTACTATATCAATCAAGTCGATAAGATTTTAGCAATCCTCTCAAACCCGATTCAAGCATATTTGTCAAGCCTAAAGTAGGGTGAGGAGTGCGAGCGCTCATTCATTCCCTCCCAACTTTGACCGCATCGCTTGCCACACTTCAATCTGCTGCTGTAATTGCTGTTCGGGCGATTCCCTACGAGATAATCGGGCTTGCGAATGCTATGCCACAATTAAGGCAAGGATAGCCGGAGGTGAACGCGATGCCCCCACTACTCGACAAAACAACCGACCAACGCATTGTCCATCATGGAACGTGGGAACAGTTCAAGTTCATCCAGAAGGGCTTTGAGGGTTCTCCTGGGGTGCGGCTATTTTACTATGACGGGGCGATCGAGATTCTCATGCCGGGACAAGACCACGAAACTTTTGCCCGCGTTATTGGTTACTTAGTGACTACTTTTCTTGTCGAACAGGGAATCTTCTTCAAACCCACAGGGGCAATGACCCAAGAAAAATCAGGAGTTGTCTCTGCCCAAGCGGACGAGTCGTACTGCATTGGCAGCGTGAAGTCAATTCCAGATTTGTCGATCGAAGTCGTCTTCACCAGGGGAGGCAGCAGCAAGTTGGAACGCTACAAAGCTTTGGGCGTTCCAGAGGTTTGGTTCTGGGAAGATGGATCGCTCAAACTCTATCATCTTCGAGACAATAGCTATGAACCCATTGAGCGCAGCCAGTTACCCGGACTCAGTGAACTCGATCTTGATTTGCTCAGACGCTGCATTTTGACGGCGGAGACTGACGCGGGAGAAGCAATTAGAGCATTCCGCCGAGAGATTTAGCGCGATTTAAAGCCAGTAATTTTAGCAGAGGCGCTCCCCATAACGATGCGAGAAACAGCGATCTGCGCGACGCTTCGGCAACGCCAAGGGCGAACGCTCTTCTCGCTTCGCTATCGCCTTTAAGAGCCTATCCGAAAAGTAGATTCTGTGAGATTTGAAACCACAGATGAACACAGATGAACACAGATGAATAGGGAATTCTGATGATGCGCCCCATTCTTTTCCAGGATTTTTCGGATAGGCTCTAAGTAGGATGAGTCTTTTCAATTACCTCCAGCCGCTGGTTATGGTTTCGTAGCAAAGTACGAATTACCTCCAAATCGGCATTGATATCGACAAGTGTCAATCCGCCTTCAATAACCAGAAGCCTGTGTAGGTCATCCCCGAATCATCCGG
>CBDTXL010000491.1:0-4179 GCA_965364435.1 uncultured bacterium | reverse complement strand
TTGCAGCAGGTAGTAGGGAAGTTTTTTCGCAATTTCTAAAGTGCAGGTAACATTCCTCGCTTTAGTTTTGCCCAATAACTTTAGGTCATAACTGGCATTATGAAAGACTTTTTCAACAGCAGGATTCACAATAATTTTGTCAACAAAATAGTCTATCAGTTCTGGATTATTGAGGACATCTAGAATAGAAACATGTTCACCCGTTAAATCAGTAGTGTCATCTAAGACTTGAATTAAAGATACTTTAGGTTGGCGAGTTTGATGATCTGCAACTTCTGTATCAATCCAAAGGATTTTGGATTGAGCATAGCTAGCAATCAAAGTTTGGATATCTGTTGAATTGGTTAAATAAGGCATTAGAGTCTACAAATAATTTTAGTTGTATAGCGATAAGATGTTGATAAAACGTCCGCTACTTCCACACCCGACATCAAGAGCTGAGTGCCTCAACGAAGTAAATTTGATAGCCCGCTCCAATTGTGCGATGCCGTATGGCGAATCTTGATGCTGAGTTTGCCACCATCGAGCAATTTGATCATATCGGGCTGCTATATCATTCGGCTCCATTATGATGACCTACCTATGGAATGCAACTTGGCGCACCTGTTTGAGTTGATCGGGGTGTTCGAGCAAGTTCTTGATTAGATTGGATATTGCCTTATCAGTTGTCAGTCCGCCTGCGTCCAGTAGGAGGCTACAAAAGGCTATAATCTCCTCGTCAGTCATCTGCACACCATCAATTTGAGCTTGACAAAGCGTGGATAGCAAATCCTCGCCAGGGTTAGCTCGGCGTTCGTGGATGATGGGTAAGATGTGGTCATGAAACTCTTCTTTGGCTCGCAATGCCGCCGCCGTTACTTCGGCATCCTGGGTGACATTTGCTGTTATGGCAATTATGCAGTCATACCACCTGCGGTAGTACTCTTGGTCAGCCCTCGATAGACCCAGCATATCCACAATCACGTTCATGGAAAAGAGCGCGGCAAACTCGCTGTACAAATCAACCTCACCCCGTTCTTTGCAAGCATCAATGAGTTCCCGTGCATTTTTTTCGATTATCGGCAGAAACTTTTGCTGGAGGTCGCGCCCTCGAAAAGCTGGGTTCACCAAGTTGCGATGGGTGGCGTGTTCCCTACCTTCCATTTGGATGAGGGTTCTACCGTGAATTGGCTCTAATTGCCACTCATAGCTGCGGTTGGAAAAGATCGGGTTCTTTAACGCTTGCTCTATGTCTGCATAGCGGCTGATGATGTAGCTCTGGCTTGCCGGATGGAAAAAAACCGGATAGTCGTCCCGCATCTGCTTGTAGTAGGGATACGGGTTGCGTGCGTACTCGGACGAGAGAATATCAGGGGCACCCATAAGGAATAACTGATTGTTACTTCAATAGCTTGTTCAATTCGACACAGAGAGATTTTTGATTTCCGTAGAACAATAATCAATGTAATTGTTTTTATCAGAATTTAGGACATCCAGCAGTAGATAAGCTGCATTGGGATTCTGAATTGATAGTCTAAAGTTAGACGGCTGTCCAGGATAATGTACTGTTTCTGAAACTCTAAGAACTTTACCTTCATTATTCAACATTGATACCTGTAGGGATAAACCTACACATCTATTATCCTTTAAGGCGATTGTACCAGTCACTTCGACTTGATTAACGGGTAATCTTCCTATATAAAGATAGGAAGTTTTGGGTTGCTTATTACGATAGCTGGGGTGAGTTACTATTTTATAAGTTTTATCTGGATTGGAGATAATTTGAGAGGGAAAAAGGTTGCTCAATACTATCCAATCAAGCTGATTACCAGGGCGTTTGCCGATTTGCTCTTGAATGATATGGAGCGTTCGTACAGCAGTTTCCTGAGAAGTTGGACGAGTTCGTTGATAAAGGGTTACAACGGTACCATTTTGCAGGGTAAACTCTACATACAAAGGTTTAAAATCTCGTGCAATTTCCCAATTTTGAGTGAAGGCATCAAACACAACCCTTACCATATCTTGTTCTCCTTTAGATGCCAGAATTGTCTGTAAAGGTTTAGCAAGAATTAAATAGCGGGCTTGCAATAGCTGTTCTAAGGGGTAAAAATCTTGGTAATCCACAACGGGAACGATAAGAAAATTCAAAATACTACGATTTCTCCCGTACAATTCCTGCTCTGCATTTCTCATTAAATCGTAGTTCAAAGTCTCCGAAGCTGCTGCAACATAAATTGGCTGTTGACTGGGAGCTAATTGGCGCAGTAAATCAATTATGCGGACGACTTCATTGTAGTCTGACCGCGTTAGAGGAGGAGTACTTACTGAAAATAGGGCACGAGTTAATTTAGCGTTGGATGCTAACAGAGGAGTAAAGTTAATAATAAAGTTGCTGATTAGATAGAGGCAAACTGTAGTGATGATTAAGCTACGTCGTTTTCCTTTGAGTATAATCCAAGTTGCCCAAATGAATGTAGCAACACCTAAAATAACAAATGGTGCAAAGTGTAGAGCGTAATGAATACCTGCATAACGTACTACAATCAGCCACTGAGCTAATGAGAAGATACCAAATAGACAAATGAATATGAAGGATGGAGGGACTACTACACGGGTGAGAACGCCTACCAAAATTCCCAGGACTACAAGTAGCCAAATAGGCAAGCTATAAAAAATAGCTGCATAATAAATAATAACTTGGATAACAGGTTGCTTAAAAGAAGCGTATAAAGCATTGAAATCAGTGTTGTGGATACGGGAAACCCAAGCTCCTGCCACTAGAATTAGAGTTGCAAGACTGGTTGCAGCTATTAGACCAATCCGCACAGCTTGTCCTAAAAAATGGTTCAAAATTCTACGTGGATTTGGTCTTCCATCAAGATAAGCTCTGATTAGAGCAGATAAGCTAATTGCATAGAGAAAGGCAAGGCTACTGTAAGCAAAATGTCTACGAAATAACAAGGCTAATGCTAACGAAAATCCTATTGCTGGAATCTGCCATCGTTTATTAAGTCTGACATCCTGTATGTAAGCTAAAATTGCTAGTGAAATCAATAAAATTCCACCTGTATCAGGATAACCAAGAAGGGTTGGTCTCCAAGTTGCAGGAAGAAGTAAACTAAGTAGTACTGTTAGCCAAAAAACAGAATGCGGATAAGCTGGGATGAGTTTGGTGGCTATAGCCCCCATTATTAAACTGAAGGGAAGAAGGTAAACTAGGGCTAAGCTGAGTATATAGACGAGGCGAGAGTCCCCAAAGGTAAGAATAAATGGAATAAGTGGTAGGGTAAAAAGCTGATTGTAGTCTAAGGTAAGAGACTCTAGAAGACTGGATATAGCCTTGCCTTTGGAATCACGAAAGGCATATGCCATATCAAGAACTAAGTTTTGATAAGTTGATAAATCCCAAGAGTAGAAGTAATGCTCACTGGAGACATACCAGGCTGTGATACAGCCTATAATGAGGGTCAACAAACCGAGTAATGCACTATCAATCAGAAGCTTCTGGCGAGTTCTCAGATGGGCGAGAGTTGGCATAAGGTTATGTGTAAAGTGTGTTTGAAAAATTGGGAAGCTGTGAATTTTAAAATGTACTCGCCTGAGACTTGTTGGTCAATCGTCTCATCAAAGGGATACAAAGAGTTGACAGGTGCTTGAGAGCCAGCCGTTTCTAAGCTCGACTTGCTCCACTCAAACGGTATAAACCAAATTATTGCAAATCTTTATTACTCAATCGGTGTTCTAGACGGTTACGCCACTAGGAATAGCAACATTGTATATTTCCACTTGTAGAGTTCGTGCGTAACTCCTAATTGTAATAATGAGCTAAATTGCATCAACTTCAAGTGAGGAACCCCATGAGTGCATCTTCCGCCTCTAATCAGCGCTGGCAATTCTGGATTGACAGGGGGGGTACGTTTACCGATATTGTGGCGCGGCGTCCGGATGGGCAGTTAGTGATTCACAAGCTGCTATCGGAGAATCCAGAACGCTACACCGATGCGCCAGTGCAGGGGATTCGAGAAATCTTGGGACTTCCTGCTGATGCCCCTATCCCGGCTGAACAGATTGAAGTGGTGAAGATGGGGACGACGGTAGCGACGAATGCGTTATTGGAACGAAAAGGCGATCGCACCGTCCTCGCCATCACCAAAGGCTTCCGGGATGCCCTCCGCATCGGCTATCAAAACCGCCCGGATA
>CBDTXL010000490.1:0-4205 GCA_965364435.1 uncultured bacterium | reverse complement strand
AATATGAAAAACTAGCGACTTGATTGTACCTCACCAGACTGGGAAACGCTATAGAGAATTATATACACTGCGTTTGAGCAAGAGTGTATCTCTCTGTGCTAAAGCATCTGATATTGTCATCCCTTCTTGCAGGGTTGTCAGTGAATTGGTTTTGTTGATTCTCTTAATCAAGTCTGCCAGTTCATTCACCGTTGCGTCTAATTCGGCAATCAGTGCTTGCGGCTGTTCTGGAGGTGTTTCTCCTTCCTGGACTTTAGCGCTTCTGACTAATCTTTGCCGCAACTGCTCTATTCTTTTTTGAGAATCTGCTCTCAAGATTAAAGCTTCAGCCAATTTCATTTCTAGTCACCTCCGATCTCAGTAGTAAGGTGGGAAGAAGGCTACCAACCCACCTTAAAACTTGGGGAATCGTCTGCTCTAGAGAAAGCAAGTTTCCTATGTGCAAATCGCCAGAGCAGCTCTTTTTATATTACATGTACTACAACTGTAACTTGCTCTCCTGCCGTAGTCAAGGCATCATCATCAAGTTGTTGGCTAATTCACATATAGCAGTCCTAAAAGATTCGTGAAGCGTCGATGCCCGACTTCTCGCTTGTAGTCGGGCCTCTAAACCACTGTCGATCGCATTGAAGAATTAACCAGCCTCTGTTGTTCTCTTCTCCTTCAAGGGGAAAATATTTGAGTATGCCCTTGGCTAGAAGCATTAATCCAGATGTAAATAGTTCGTGTCTCCTTGCAGGATAACCCGATGGGTATCAGTCAGCCTTCTTGGAGCATCCACACAAGTATTCCCAGAATTGTCTCAACCGGAGGCAGAGGGTAATCTGTCAGGTCGATACTCACGGTGTGCTTGGTCTATGATGGGCATGAGTTGGTTGAAGAGTTTTGACTGGTCGCAGTATCTTAATCTAGGTAAAGAATAGGGTAGTGACGGAATCCAGAGATATTCAGGGAAGCAGGGAAATCTACAACAGTGCAGAACCAGAGTACGAACGGCATTATTTTGATGAGGATACCGGGGGATTCGTATTAATCCATCGCGACCATCAAACTACTGAATCTGACCGATTTATTGCTCGGACACTGGCAAATCTTGGCATGCGTGTCAAGTTATTGAGCGAACAAGCCCCAGAGGGAGTTAGGACGCCTGATGCTGACGTGGATGGTGAGATTTATGAATTTAAGGAGTTGACCGAGCAGTCTAAAAGCCTGAGAAACAGAGTTCAAGAAGGACTCGGTAAAGCCAGAAGTCAAGGAGCGAAGGTTGTTGTCTATCATATTAACAGAGCCAGTTACGAGATTGAGCAAATCAACCGAGGTATTAGACAAGCTTTCTTCTGGGATAGAGAGCAACAGATACAGGCAATATCATTAGTATTTCAAACAGGAGAAATGCAAACCATTACAAGGGAGGAATGGGAAAATGGCAATCGTTTTTGAGGAATTTCAGGAACTTATAAAACAGGGATTGCATAATAATATGCCCCAAGAGGCAAAGCTGATTATTTTGGGTCAGATTCTTTATGCAGTAACTCGCGATGAACTAAGCAATCAGGAAGGATGGCAACTTGAAGAATTGTTAGGGGGAAGAGAGCAGTGGAAAGACGCTTTGAGTTATGCAATTTTTGGGAATGAATTAGAAGATGAAGAGCATTTACAAGGAATTAGGACGAGCAATTAGTTAAGGTTTTGGATGAGTTTCAGGAAATTGTAGGTAACTAACCACACAAAATATATTTACTGCTTTCGGGGTCACAACTTAAGACAAATCAATAACTAATTTGTAAAGTCTCATAGCATATCCTTAAGGTAGTTTTTTATGACTACTAAGAATTTATCTGCTGACTCTTGAACTAATTTCATGTGCTTTTTATTGTTTCTGTCGAATCTATGATATTTTCCAGGAGGAAGAGAACCAAGCACGTTATCCAAGGCATCTATAGTATCTTGACTTTTAGCTTGTCCATGAGATACTAAATTTCTAGTTGCAACTGCCAGGAGTTCAATTTCCAGTATAGCCTTACCCATATTATCCTCAAAATACTTATGTGTCTTTTTAGAGTTTGTTTTTATAGGTCTTCCAGTCATCTTCTGTCCAATAAGCTCATGTAACTGGTATGAACTCACAAGACGAAGTACAGGATCTTGAAATTGCTTAATAAGGAGGTAGGTTTCAATATAATCATCAACATCATTATTGTGTAGATGACCTAATTTTTCATATTTAGTTTTATTAAAAATACCTAAGTATTTTGTAGCTGAAGTGACTTTAATTTGACATGAATTAAGTATTATATTTGCTTCACTTTCAGGAGTTTTTATTGCTATGTAATAACTTAAATCCTGTGAAGAGGAGCTGAATGAAAATATAATTCTATTAAAACAAGGTACAAGTTTACTCTCTGCGTAATTATAAAAGTCTTGTATGTTTTGGGTTTTTAGGTAGTTCTTTTCTAGAATCAGTGATTTTAGTGCCACTGTTCTAGATTTACAAGAAAAGGTAACAAAAATTTTCTCATTTTCTTCCAAGCTTTTAAAAATTTCATTTTTTTCTTGTAAAACTTGGTTTTTATTTAGGATGTGCTGAATTTCTGCTCCAAGAGAGTTGTAAATAACATGAAGTGTTGCTTGATAATTCAAAAGATTTGTATCCATGTGCCTTGTGTTTTTTACCATATTTCTATACGTTAAGTATTTGAATGTGCCTTGATTAAACTCGACACAGCTTAGGAGGCAGGCTGAAATCAAATCTGGTTTGAGCCTGTTCGTTAGGCATTGCCCACCCTACCATCAATCATCCCGCACTGGCAGTGGTGTCTCCAAAATCTCCATCAGCAACTCTAGGGCGTGTTTTCTCGCCTTCCCCGTCAGATTCAGATCCCCCTAAATCCCCCTTAAAAAGCGCTCGAATTTTGGGTGTAGCTTTGCTTCCCCAAAACTTCGCTTCGAGCAAGACAGGGGGACTTTGGCTCAATTCTCCCCCCTTAAAAAGGGGGGCTGGGGGGGATCTCCAGGGTGAGAAAACAGACCATAGGGGGGATCGAGGTTTCAGACTTCAAGTGCGTAAGTCCTAATCTTTACTTATCGATACCTTCGCCTAACACAAAGCGGACAAAGCGACGAATTTGGATGTTTTCGCCAAGTTGAGCGATCGCTTGTTTCACCAGCTGTTCCACCGTGATGTTTTGGTCACGAATGTAGGGCTGATCCATCAAAGACATTTCTTTCAGGCGTTTGTCAATTCGTCCCTGAATAATTTTTTCTTTGACTTGATCTGGCTTATTCGCCAAGTCATCCCGTCCTATTTCGATTTCTTTTTCCTTATGCACTATTTCGGCTGGGATGTCTGCTACCTTGACGTATTCTACATTCGGACAAGCTGCAACTTGCATGGCAATATTGCGTACCAGAGTTTGAAACTCCTGAGTGCGAGCGACAAAGTCAGTCTTGCAGTTCACTTCTACCAGTACACCTACTCGACCAGCAGTATGAATATAGCTACCAATCAGTCCTTCTGTCGCCACGCCAGCTGGTGAACATGTGCGAACAAAGTTCTTCTGCCGCAGCCATGCGAGGGCTTTGGTCATATTACCATCGGTTTCTTTCAGCGCCTTTTTGCAGTCCATCATTCCAGCACCAGTTTTTTGGCGCAATTCTTTGACGACTTGTACAGATATTTGTGCCATCTTTCCATCTCCCTGAAAAGGTAAATTCACATTAAAACAGTGAACAGTTATCAGTTATCAGGTAACACTCTTAGGATTCTGAACCCAAATGTTACCTGCTATCTGGAGATAGGAGCCTCAGACTCTTCATCGGGCAAGCTGATAACTGTTCACTGATAACTGAAAACTGAAAGGTGACAGCTTATGTGTCATCCCTTACTGGCAACGGTGTCTCCAAAATCTCCATCAGCAACTCCAGCCTTGATGGACGAGAGAGCAATGGTACGAGGTTCGGCAGCGAGTAGTAGTCACCCGCGAAGGTGAATGTCTCAAACGACACCTGATTTTGCTGCAACTGCCGCTCTAAGTAGTTGCTGTGATTGCCGAGTTTGACGATAACCACATTTGGCGACACCTTCAACTCTTCGCAGTAGCGTGGATACACCAGGTTGAAGTAAGGAGCAGTGTTTTCACCCTCGTCAGTAACGATGATGATTTGCTCGACTGCCTCCTGCTTTTGCCGCATCGTTTCCAGTGCTA
>CBDTXL010000489.1:0-4208 GCA_965364435.1 uncultured bacterium | reverse complement strand
GATTGCGAGCAAGAGGTTTATTGACTAAGTGTTGCGAACGGATTTTGGTTCAAAGCTGGGTGCGTAAACTTGTAACAAACTACTAACCTGCTTGAGGACATCGCCTCCAGAGCTTTTGCCAATCGCTTGGCGTTCAGAGCCAAAATCAGGTCGATCCAGGTTGCGGGCGAGTGCCGCACTGACTTGCTGAGTAATCAAATCCTGGAGTTCCTCTTTAGCTCGCTGACGCTGGTATTTAGCACCTTCTTCCGTAGTGGCATAGAGAGGAGGGAGTCGATTCAGGGCGTAGGCAGCAATATCTCCAACATCCAGAACCCGATCGCTCTTGGCTTCGATTTCGGCAACTCGTGCGATCGCTTCAGTCAGTACCAGCTCTTCCATTACGTTAATAAACTGTTTACGAGGCACCGCAACTACTTGACCCGTCAAGAGTGCCCCCATCAGCCGGTCTAACGCCATGTACTCTTCAATTGACAGTTCCGAGGCAGTATCACAGATGCGTCCTACCTCGCTTTCCATGACTGGCGTCAAATAACCATCTTGCAAGGCTTGTTCAACGATTCTTTCAATGCTCATGACTGGGAAGTATGCTTCGCATTGGTATTAAATTGGAGACATTCTGCAACAATTTTTCCTTAAGTCCACAGAAAATTCATCAAAACTCTCAAAGCTTCATCAAAAATTTACAAAAAATTTACTCAAATCCTTGATATCTCCAGGGTACTGGGTCAACAGAAAGTCCGTGAACATACAGACCCCAGTGTAAATGAGGTCCAGTAGAAGCACCTGTAGAACCAACAGCACCAATTCTTTGACCCGCTTGCACAAAATCCCCTTCCCGAACATCAATGCGGCTCAGGTGCATCATGATACTGGCGACACCTTGACCGTGGTCAATCCCTACCACGTTACCATGCACCCGGAATCCCTCAGAGACCCTTCCCACCAAAGCAACTCGACCCGCTGCTGGTGCCACTACTGGTGAACCCGTCGCACCGGCGTAATCAACACCACGATGGTAGTAGTCTTGGGCAAAAACACCGTTGTAATAGCGACGAACGCCATAAATCGTCGTGATTGGCCCCTCATTGGGCTTCAGGAATGGTCCCTTCCAAAATTTTTCCGGTGTCTCCAACTTTTTAAAAGCATCCACGCGATCGAGTTCCATCTGCGTCGCATCCTGTCCTGCTGCCCCTGAAAGCCAAATGCGTTGTGTAGGAAAAGAGCGACTTTTCAGTGGCACTGCCAGGTTTTTCACCCCACCCTCTCCTGAAACCTGAATTTGTAAAGTTCCTGGTTTATCCAAAGGGGTCGTCGGCACCAATGCTCGGAAATTGCCAGACTCCGTCAAAAAAGTTGGATAGGTCTTCTGACCGATTTTGACGCTTGGAGTGCTGCTTATTTTGGGACTTTGCTGAACGATTACCGACAACGTATCGCCCAACTGGAGATTGGCAGGCGACAAGCGTGCTTGCAAAGCGCGTGCTGGCAAGGCTATTGCAATGAGCGCAATAATTACACCAAGGCTGAGACTGGTTCGTAGCCAGTTAGAACGTTGGCGTCGAACCCACAAAACAGCAACAGCAAGCCAGCTTCGGCGGGGGTGCGATTGAACGGGAGTAGTCTTCGACGGCACAGGCAATTATTCCTATTAGGTTGTTGACAAGGGTTAGCTACTAATAGCGGATAGACTATCACCTTGCCCTAACTGTTTCCAACAGCTGGCTAGTTAATTGTTGACCAACTGCCACACAACAGTTCCAGAGAAGCGTGAAACTTTGTATCCTAAGGTTAATACAGCTTAATCATTTTCTCAGATAAGAAACTGGTGCAAGAAGACTTCCGACTGATCATCGACTTCGTGTCTGTTCTCGCGGCAGCTGCCGCCGGTGGCCTATTCGCAGCACTATGCCGTCAACCGGCTCTGTTGGGCTATCTCCTGGGGGGAATGATTGTTGGCCCTGCGGGTCTTGGTCTGATTAAAGAGTTAGTTCAGATAGAGACCCTGGCTCAGTTTGGGGTGGCGTTTTTGTTGTTTGCACTGGGCGTTGAGTTTTCTCTAGCGGAACTCAAAAAAGTCCAGGCGATCGCTCTAGGGGGCGGTCTACTACAGATTACCCTAACCATCCTAGTGACAATGTTGGCATCATCGCTGTTGATGACTTGGGGGGTAACCTTTCCCGTAAAGGGAGTCTTCCTCGGAGGGATTTTGTCCTTGTCTTCAACCGCTGTCGTCCTCAAGTGCCTGATGCAGCGCAATGAGGCAGGAACCCCCCACGGTCAGGTGATGTTGGGAATTCTGGTCGTGCAAGACCTGGCACTGGGATTGATGCTGGCGGTGCTACCAGCACTGCATCAACCGCCAGAAGCAATTGGAACGGCGGTGGGATTAGCACTACTTAAAATTGGCTTATTTGCTGCCGGTGCAGTTGCCGTCGGAATTTGGCTGATTCCTCCCTTGTTGCGACTCTTAGCCCGCACAGAGAGTCGAGAATTGTTTTTACTGGGTACCGTTACCCTATGTTTGGTTATTGCCCTGCTGACACATAAATTGGGTCTTTCGATTGAAATGGGGGCGTTTGTCGCCGGGTTGATGATTTCGGAGGTGGAATACTCCGACCAAACCCTGACTTATGTGGAACCGCTACGGGATGTGTTTGCGGCTCTCTTTTTTGCGGCGGTTGGGATGCTGATTGACCCGGTTTTTCTGTGGAATAACCTGGAATTGATTCTCGGATTAGTCTTCCTGGTATTTGTCGGCAAGTTTTTAATAGTGACGCCGTTGGTGAGAGCCTTTGGATATTCGATAAAAACGGCAATTATTGTTGGATTGGGGCTAGCTCAGATTGGTGAATTCTCCTTTGTCCTTGCCAGTGAAGGACAAGCGCTGGGACTGGTTTCCCGACGAGTTTACCTCTTGATTGTCGGGACAACAGCAGTGACGCTAGTGGTTACTCCGTTTGTGATGCAGCTGATTCCAAAGCTATTTAGTTGGGCTGAAAGTTGGGAAGGTCTCAAGTGGTATCTTGACCCAACGGAGGTTCCACGGGAAGTGTCAGTAGATTTAGGTCTGCAAAATCATTTCGTAGTCTGTGGCTACGGTCAGGTGGGACGCAACGTTGTGCAACTGTTGCAGGACCATCACTACCCGGTTTTGGTGATCGATCAGTCTGAAAGTCGAATTCAGCAGCTCAGAGAGGCGGGTGTGCCTTATGTTTATGGCAATGCTGCGAGTTTGTACGTATTGGAGACCGCTGGGGTAGATAGAGCGAAGGGAATGACGATCGCGCTCCCCGACCCGATGAGCAGCCGACTCTGCCTGAAAAGAGCCTTGGAGCTAACCCCAGATTTGGACATTGTCATCCGTGCTAACAATGACCGGGATATTGAACTGCTCTACCAATTGGGAGCCAAAGAAGTGGTGCAGCCAGAGTTTGAGGCGAGTTTGGAGTTGGCAACCCATTTGTTAGGCGGCATGGGTTTATTCGTACCCCTGATTCAAAGAGAAATGCAGCAAATCCGCGATTCTCATTATCTGGATTTACGCACGTCGCAATCCTCATCTCAGATGGCGAGGGAACTCAAGCTTGCCGCTCAGGAAATGAATAGCAAGTGGTACAACTTGCCAGATGATTCGCCGCTTACTGGTATGACCTTAGAAGAAGCGAGGATTCGCCAATTGACTGGCGTGAGTTTAGTGGCGATTCGTCGGGCACAGGGTGAGGAAATAGACTATCCTGACGCTCAGACTAAATTGAAAAAAGGCGATCGCTTGTTGGTGGTGGGAGAACCTGAGGAACTCGCAGCTTTTTATGAACTGGCTAAGGGGGGAGTGGCGATTCCGGGAGCAAGTACACCCGTACAGTGGTTGCAAGTGCCGCCGGGAAGCCCAGCTGCTGGGAAAGCTCTTTGGGAGCTGCATTTCCGGCGTCAGTACGGCGTTTCTGTACAAGCGATTCGCCGTGAAGGAAAGTTCATCGCTTTTCCCGATGGGGGTGCGGAAGTTCGCGTTGGCGATCATCTGCTCTTGTGTGGTGGCAGTTATCCTCTCCATCAATTGCGGCAGTGGATTGGGCAGGGACCGCAGTCGGCTGTGCTCCCACTGCCTGTAATGACGGTACCAGTGAGTGAAGTCCTGCAAGAGTACTTGCCACTCGATAGTCAGCGAAGTGGCGATTAGCTTTGAGTATTGGGCAAGGTTCTTGCCT
>CBDTXL010000488.1:0-4215 GCA_965364435.1 uncultured bacterium | reverse complement strand
TCCAGAGACAAAGGAAGACCGAGGTAGACGGGGAGCCAAAACACAAAAGCCAGCAGAATCAGAAAAATAACCGTTACACCTACAGCCCTCAGCTCATACTGATAACTCCGCAGCCAGCAGTCCACCAACCAAGCTAACGCCAGGAAGGCGAAAACAGCAGCACCCATGTAATGGTACAGAAACAGGCAGCGTGTTACTCTCGCCCAAGGCAGTAGGTTAGTGGCGTAGTTGACAATCAGATAAAGTGCAATCCCAAATTCCGCTGCTTGAGTGAATGGAACTGGGCGCTGACTGGCAATCTTCTGGCGTGTGGTTGCCCAGACAGGAATTTGGCGGGTGAGCATCCCCAGCAAAAGCAGGATGGCAACAGTTGATAGCCACCACAAAACTGGATTGCCCATACCATGCACATCGTAAATTACTGGTTCGGCTCCTGCTGCGAAGGAAGCACCAGGTGATGCTACTGAACCAGGGAGATGGTGAGCTTCGTAAAAATATTTAACTGGACGAATCATCCAGGGCCAAGTGTACCAGACAGAGCAGTAAGGATGTTCTTGAGAACCCTTGCCGCTGTACTGGTGGTAAGTCAACATGAGCTTGTGGATTGTCCAGAATCCCAATACTGGATTGAGTTTCAAGTGGGGAATCCAGAGCAGACGGTAGACGAGTGCTGGGACAATACCTAAATCAATCAGCAGATGCAGCGGACTGAGCCGTGTGAGATTTTGTAAGAGAGTCGGAGGCTCTGATCTCCTGGGTAAGCTGGGGACGGACTCCGAGACACTCAAAGCTGAGTCAGTTGCTAGCGATCGCAGGGAAGAGAACAAACGAACGACCCAAGCACACAGCCAAATAAGATAGATACCCAGGAGAAATTCCAGACCATTCCATTTAACAGCGATCGCGGCACCAAAACAAATTCCGGCGATAGCAAGCAAAAACCTACGCCCTCGTGCCTCACAATTCAAAGCCAGCAGGAAAAGCCACTGTCCCAACAGTCCAAAAAGCAGCAGGTAGATATTAATCAGAGCATAGCGGGACTCTACCAGCAGCAGACCATCGGCAGTAGTAAACAGAGCTGCAACCAGCGCATAGCTGCGGCGGTGACTCAACTGGTAAGCAATACCCGCCACCACGAATGGAATTAGAGAGCCTGTTAGAGCATTCATCCAGCGGTAGCTGACAGGGGAAAGGGGGGAACCTGTCAGGCGATTTTGCACAGCGCCGCCGAAAGGATTAAGGTTGCACAGCCAGATGCCTAGGGCAATCAAGTACTTACCGAGGGGCGGATGTGCATCAGCAAAAAAGGTATGGGTAAGATAGTTGTTGCCATATTTGGCATAATAAGCTTCATCGAATACGAGAGTATTAAATCGATTCAGCCCCCAAAAACGTAGACCAGCCGCTAGTAAGAAGACACCAGCAATTCCGAGCCAAAACCAGGGAATAGGCCGACCAGAAAGCGGCTTAAGCCAATTCATGTTCAAATTTCCCATTCCCCATTCCCAAAATCAGAGTGCTGCTACCTGCTCTGCTGCCTGGGCTAACTCAGACGCCACACGCGCCGCGTAGGGGCGAATTAGCCACCAGATCAAGGGTGATAACCAACCACGTAACGTCACTGAGTAGGACACATAGGTGCCGCAAACAGTAGACTCAACCTGGTAAGTCACCCGTTTCTCAACGCCAGGAATTGCCAGAAAGCGCACACTGAGTAATTCACCAGGACGGACACGCTCAACAAAAATTTGCACCGGAATTGGTATCAAGCGAGTGACCACCTGGTAAATTAAACCGGGTTTAGCGATTAACCCTCTAGGAGCATTAGTGCTGGATAAAAGGGGATTCCAGGAAACATCAGCTAAGTTGATCAATTTTTGCCAGAGAACGTCCACCGGGGCTGTACTCAGGGCGCGATACGTCCTAAATAGCGAAAACTTGCACCAAATCCCCTCTCGACCAGCAATTAACTTGAAGGAAAAATTGAGAATCACGACACACCTCCCGGAGGGACGCTCAGGCAAACCTATAATTTTACGAAAATGGCGTTGCGGGTAATATCCCTCTTGAGAGGATATAATCGCAACTCCTCCAATAACAATTAAAGAACCGATCCAAGATAGTCTAAGAAAGTGCAGTGACACTCTGCCTATGAGTTTTTATCTTGATTCTGAGAAAAAGAATGTTCAAGAGAGTCCCGACGCTGGTGCGATCGCGCTTCGTTTATAGAAGTTGCGGATTTATCCTTATAGCCGTGGGAATGTCAACTTAAAACAGATTCACTGCCTTGAACCATCAAGATGCCTAGTGCCTGCAAGGCGCTTTGGGCTTAACTACGTTGACTTGAGAGATTATGACAGCTTTTCAGACGGACGTACCGATCACCACTAATTCTCTTCCAGCCGCTGGCTCTAGGGATAGAGTCAAACAGTTCATGCAACAGCTGCAAGACAAAATTTGTGCAGCTCTAGAACAGTTGGATGGCGTTAGCACTTTTAAGGAAGATCTTTGGGAGCGAGAAGAAGGTGGCGGTGGTCGTTCCCGTATTCTCCGCGAAGGTGGAGTATTTGAACAGGGTGGGGTAGGCTTTTCTGAGGTTTGGGGCAGCCAACTACCGCCCTCAATCCTAGCGCAACGCCCAGAGGCGGCTGGACATGATTTTTATGTCACCGGTACCTCAATGGTGTTGCATCCTCGAAATCCCTATATCCCGACGGTTCACCTGAATTACCGCTACTTTGAGGCAGGACCTGTCTGGTGGTTTGGCGGCGGAGCAGATTTAACGCCTTACTATCCCTTTGCAGAGGATGCTGCTCATTTTCACCGCACCTTGAAAAAAGCCTGTGATGCTCACCACGCTGAGTATTATCCAGTGTTCAAGCGCTGGTGTGATGAATATTTCTATCTGAAACACCGTAAAGAAACGCGGGGCGTTGGCGGACTGTTTTTTGACTATCAAGATGGGAAAGGGGCACTCTATCGCGGTCCCGACAAAGACGGCCCAGCAGCAGCTTATAGTGACCAAGTCGGGATTTTAGAGCCTCGCAGTTGGGAAGAGATGTTTGCCTTTGTGCAGGAGTGTGGAGAGGCATTTTTACCGGCTTATGTGCCAATTGTAGAGCGCCGTCGAGCAATGGAGTATGGGGACAGGGAACGCAATTTCCAGCTCTATCGCCGAGGTCGCTATGTTGAATTTAACCTTGTCTATGACCGGGGCACGATCTTTGGTCTACAAACGAACGGGCGTACTGAGTCAATTCTCATGTCTCTACCTCCCTTAGTTCGTTGGGAATACGGCTACCAACCGCAACCCAATACACCCGAAGCCAATCTGTATGAGACATTTCTCAATCCCCAAGACTGGGCTAACTGGAGCGCGTAACTCTCAGATGGCGAGTGGGGAGTAGGGAGTGGCAATTTCTCGCCTTACGCTTCCGAGTGCAACTTGGTATCATACAAGTTGCAGTCAAAGGTAGTACTCCCCCTTGCTTCCCTTGCTCCCCAGCTCCCCTAAGGGGCATAAATAAAACATCGGTTTATTGACTCAAAATTCATCAAATCGATACAAAAGAGCAAAAAAAATTTGCTAAAGTTTAATGAGAAGCAGTGTTTCCTTTGGTCTGTATCTAAAAGCTTTTGTGTTTCGTAAGCGTTCTCACACAGAGCGTTTGACCAGAATAAGTCTAGGGTGACAAAGAAGCTGGATACAGGTCGCCTTAAAGAAACTGTGTTTCTCAATCTGCCAACGGTTGGGGCTGCTTAACCAAAACTCCAGTTGTATTCTATAGTTGAATATCAACAGAGAGCGAATTACCAGTTCTTGCCTCAGAAGGGCTAAGAAATTTGGAACAGGTACTGATGATTCATATCGACCAGAAAACTCACACGACCCAAGATGGCATGACCATCATTGTTTTGGCACCCATGGGACGCCTGGACATCACTACGGCTTGGCAATTTCGCCTGAAGTTGCAAGAGTGTATCTCCAAACTCAGCCGCCATGTGGTTGTCAATTTGAGTCAGGTAAACTTTATTGACAGCTCTGGTCTGACATCCTTAGTGGCAGGAATGCGAGATGCCGACAAAGTTAAGGGTAGCTTCCGCATTTGTAATGTCCATCCAGAAGCAAAACTGGTGTTTGAAGTCACGATGATGGATTCAGTGTTTGAAATCTTTGAAACCGAGGAAGAAGCTTTAGAAGGCGTTCCCCGGAGT
>CBDTXL010000487.1:0-4216 GCA_965364435.1 uncultured bacterium | reverse complement strand
CAGCGCCAGTAAACTTCTCCCAAACGCACATGACGGAGTAGAACGTCTGAACAGTGAGGGCAAAGATGCTTACTCATCATCCATTCACTAATTGTTGTCGATATACCCAGTTGGCGGCGATTCGTTAATAAAGCTTTAGGAGTAATGTATTTCACCAGGTTTTTGTCCATTTTTTTAAACAAGTATTAGTATGACATTCTGCTGTTATAAATCATGTTTAATCTAGCGTTTAATTAGCGTATAGGTTGTATGATTTGTACTAAAAAGATAAAAGTTTTTACAAGAAGTAAAAATATCATCTGTTTGAAAATCTTTGCAAAGCATTGAACGAATTCGATATCGATTCTTTTGCCAAACTTTTTGAGCTTAAATAACTATTTAGTACTTCAAGAATTAGTCAAAAATCATATATAGCGGTTCTCGTCCGAGTGAGGTATAGAGCGACCCCTCCCCCAGCCCCTCCCCGACGCGGAGAGGGGAGCAAGGCTCCGGTTCCCCCTTCCCTCGCAGGGAAGGGGGCTAGGGGGTTAGGTCTAGGCGTACCGCACTTAAGTGAGAACCGCTATATTAATGAGTTAACGAGTAAATAAAACATGTTTTTTATTCCTAAAAAATATGTTTTACAGTGAGGGTATTTCAGTTTTCTTTTTTTGTGTAAAATTTTAAATGTTTTCAGTACAACCTATATAACTTATACACTAATCAAACACTAGTTAAAACATGATTTATAGCAACAGGATGTCATACTAAAGGTCGTTAACAATCTCAATGGGAAATGCTATGTATCTAGATAATGGATTTCCTACTAATCTTCCATCCCTGCAAGGGCTGCGAATGCTCGTTGTAGATAACAATATCGATAGCTGCGATTTGATGACATTGCTGCTGCAACCCTATGGTGTAGAAGTGCAAACGGCATTTTCAGTCCAGCAAGCGCTGGAAGTATTTGTGCAATGGCAACCGGATATCCTCGTGAGTGAGGTTGCCTTGCCTAAAGAGGATGGCTTTGCTCTAATTCGCCAAGTGAGAACACTCACGGCAGCGCGAGGAAAAGAGGTGCTAGCCCTTGCGGTGACAGGCTATGTAACTGAAGATACACAAAAATGTGCTCTCTCGGCTGGGTTTGACTTGTGGTTTACCAAACCCCTGAATTTTGATGAGTTCCTTGCTGTGCTTAGCTGTTTAGTAATTTGTCAACAATCGTCCTACACTATTGCTCAACGGATTTTGGGTAATGACCTTAGACATGACGCTCTAAATCTCGAAAAGCACTTAGAGCTGACACTTTCAAGTTAGCATCACCATTTTTGAAATACTCCAAACAAATCCATACCTGTAGAGAAAAAGCCAATATTTCGATGAGGGCAGCTTGACTCACAAAGGAAATTATAGCGGTTCTCGTTTGGATGCGGTACACTTTGACCTCTCTCCAAACCTCTCTCCTACAAGGAGAGAGGCTTTGATTCTTACTCCCCTTCCCTTGCAGGGAAGGGGTTGGGGGTTAGGTTTTTCTGCTGTACTTCACGCAATAGAGAAATGCTATATTACCTTTCTCCTAAACATTCTTGACCTCAACTCTACTCCCATTCCCTCTCCTCAAGTTCCTTCTGCGGCAACAACAAGGCGGCTTCAATTTCCTGCCGCACGGCAGCCGTTACTTCACAGTTACTATTGAGGCAATCGATTAGCAACTGATTGGCATCATAATAGCGTTGCAACACTTGCTGCTGCTCAGGGCTGAAGTGCCACTGATGCTGAATATTTCGATGAAGTGCGATCGCTTCCCTCAACCGCTCACTCCAAGCTACATGGTTTGTTTGCCACCATTCCTGAAACCTTTCTCTATCCTGTTTGGAGTCAGGAAGTTGGTCTTGGAGTTGTTGTAGGGACTGCTGTAACCCCAGATCCAGAACAATGGTTAGGGCATTACTAAGGGCATCGGCACAGGCATAGGCATGGGCAAAATCAGGGCTGGAGTCAATAGCGCTCTCCAACACCAAGTTATCCAGTGCCGCATCCAGAAAAATACCCCCGTCAAGAGTGCAGGCAAGGGCAACGTGAGGAGCAAGGTGAGGAGTCCCGGCAAGGGCAAAGTAAAAAGCGCGAATTGCAGATGGCTGGGGAGGAACAACTTGGGACTTTTGACTTGCCCAGGTTAAAAACTCTTGGAGATACGGGTCTTGGGCGACTAGCCCATCAACTTGTTGCTTCATCAACTGTACCAGGGAGTCTGCACTCCGCAGCATAGCCGCAGTCAGCAAAAAGATTTCGCGCCAACGGGGTTCAGTGATGTGACTAACCAGACGTTCCAGGGGTTTCTCTAAAGCTTGTAAATTATGAGAAGCAACGATTTTCCGGGCAGTGAAGTATTCTTGAAACGCCAAATAAGAGAAGGAGAAAATTCCCCGCACTCGTTCTATCAATAAACCATGTTGCAACTCTATCGCCTTGAGTACCACTTCACTATCGAGTTGCAATTCCTCTGGTTCAGTGGAAGCATTCGGTAAATTACGGATATAGTCGCCAATGTGTCCCTCCATAGCGCGTTGCTCAAGAAAGTAATGCCCCTGCTCAAACGAAACAGCTGCAACCTGACTCAGCAGCTTGAGCTTTTGGGGCAATAAAAACCCCCGGTAAACTGCATCCCGCTGAATCCCCCTAGTTTCATCCCATTTGACGAGGAGAAGGTCTAGACATTGCTTATAAAACTCGCTTTTTTTGGTTGGGAATTTTTCCTGGCGACGGAACACCCAGCAAGCCAGATGCAGAAACAAGGGTGTGACGGCGAGTCTGCGGAATTGAAAGTTTTCGGGCAAGCCCAGTTTCTCAATGAACTCAACGGCTGGATCTACTTCATCCTCAGCATTCGTTTTCGCCAATGTGGCAAACCATTTCTGAGCAAAGGCAGCAATTTGCTCTTGAGTAAACGGGGCAATTTCGACATCCGTAAAGCGATTAAGGGTAAACCTTTGACGTGCCATTCGGCAGGTGGTGACAAATAGATTCTTTTCATAGTTCTCGGATAATCGGCGGATTTCCTTGACGACGGCGTTCCTATCTGATCCGAGTACTTCATCCAGCCCATCGAGCAACAGCAAGACTCTCCCCTCACGCAGCAGGGTTTCAATGACGGAGGGTTCGGAAATTCCAGAGGTGAGAAATTCTGCTCGGATGTAGTTTAATAAGCTGCTATGACCTGCCTCTCTAGACTCGTCCGCAAAATCTCTTAAGGTAATAAAAATGGGAATCCGGTTTGCTGCAAATTTGCCTTGGTTGCACTCAATGGCAAGATGTTGCAAAAAGGTGGTTTTCCCAGACCCCGGTTTACCCAACACCCTAAGCTTAGAGTAGGTTTCAACGGCTCTCATGCCTGATATTTGTTTCTGGGAAACTTCACCCAAGCCAAAGCGGTCAAATTCTTCTGGGGTAAGGCTTTTTAGGTCAACGATCTCTAACCACTGTTGACTTGCGATTTCCTCCACAATATTGACATCGATGTAAATGTCGTTGATCCCAACGGGACGGCTGATATCCAATAGCTGCAAGGTGCCGCACTGGTTTTGAATTTTGTCAAAGCGTTGCGATCGCACCTGTTGTACCAGGGCATCAATATCTAGGACTGCCTGTTCTCCGGGTTCAGTCCCCTCTGCTGGCGGATTTTCAGCAATCTCCCGCCAATTCAACTCCAATACAGAGCAAATTTCTTTAAAGGTATAGTGTTCAATCGGACGACCTGTGAAAAATCTCCAAACGGGCTGACGAGTCTTTAAGTTCACTTCAAGAGCCAGGTTTTCTTGAGTCCAACCTTTGCGGGCAAATGCTCGTTTAGCTTGTTGAATCCCGGCTGATGATGCCTGGAGCGATCGCTTGACCATAAAACAAAAAACTCATTTTAAAACTTAAATTTTTATTAAAAATAAGAACGCTACAGTTTTTTTATGCTAAGCCCCTTCTGCTCTGTTGAAATTATACAAAATCCAAGTTGAAAATTTCGGCGGCTTTGCTGTAACTGCGCTTCTCACCCGTCTGATACGAAATCCGGGTTAAATAGCGCTTTTTTTAACGAACCACAGAGCGAGAGAGTTCGCAAAGTGAAGAATAAGAGGAGATAAGGATAGACCTCTTGCATAAGTCCAGGTTTAAGAAATGAAACCACAGATGAACACAGATGAACACAGATGGGATATCTGATTTTTGCAAGAGGTCTGATGATTTG
>CBDTXL010000486.1:0-4219 GCA_965364435.1 uncultured bacterium | reverse complement strand
AAATATCTGTATTCATTCCGGCAAAGTCTCACCTGCTGGTAATAACAACGTCTCCTCAATCTCCTCTCGCACTGCGGCACTCACATAACAATCGCTTTTGAGGCAATCCACTAGCAATTTGTTGGCATTGTAGTACTGGCGGAGCGATCGCGTTTGTTGTTCGCTGAACTGCCAATCGTGACCAGCCTTATGATGTGCCCTGATCACGGCTTTTAATTGCTTACCCCAAGCTTGACGGTTCTCTTGCCACCAGGTTTCAAGTGTTTCTGAGCTTTCTTCTGTATCAGGTAGTTGAGCTTTGAGGGCAAAAAGCGATCGCTGTAACTCACGGGCAAGGTCAGGAGCAAGGGCTAAGTCAAAGTGAAGCGCACACTTAACAGTCTCGTCAAGAATATGGACACGGCTCAAACCGATCGCATAAGGCAGGTCAGGGGTTTGGACATTAAAGTTAAAGGCAAACTCACGCTGGAGGGCAAAGTCTGGCTGGAGGGCGAGGGGGACGGAAAGGAAAAGCGGCAATGGAAAGTAAGGCAACGCAGGAAAATGACCGCTAGCAGGGCCTGGCGTCAGGGCTAGGGAAAAGTAACGATCCAGCGTCAGGGCTAGGGAAAAGTAAAAAGCTCGAACAGCGGCAGGTTTGTACCGAACTGAGACTGACTGGGATTTCTGGCTGATCCATCTGAGGAATTGCAGCAATTTCTCATCGGAGACTATTAGGGGGTCGATTTGTTGTTTCATCAGCCGCAGCAGGTCATCAGCCTTCCGCAACATCGCCGTGGCGAGTAAAAAGACTTCATGCCAACGTTTCTCTGTGAGGTGGCTGACTAGCTGTTGTAGGATTGCAGGTGGCAGGTTGGCAGGTTTATCTAAACCTTCAACGTTCCAACCTTCAACCTGGGCTTCGCCGAACTGCGCTAACAACTGTTGTGAACCTTCAACCTTCAACTCTGTTTCAGCAGTAATATATCTGGCAGTGAAATATTCTTGAAATGTTAAATGAGAGAAGGAGTAAATTCGGCGTGCTCGCTCCACGAATAATCCATGTTGCCACTCAATAGATTTCAGCACTGCCTCACTATCCAGCTGCAATGCTACGGGGTCAGTTTCCGCCTCCGGTAACAGTCGCAGATAGTCGGCGATGTATTGCTGGATTTGGCTTTGTTCAAACAAGTAATTCTGCTGCTCAAACGTGATGGCTCCCAGCTGGTTCAACAGCTTAATCTTGTTTGCCATAGACAACTTATGATAAGCTTCATCCCGTTTAATGCGTTTTGCTTGCTTCCATCTGACAAGCAGAATATTTAACCCTTCCTCATAAAGCTTGGCGTGATTGCAAGGAAAAGTCGCTTTAGATTGGAACACCAAGCAGGTGAAATTGAGCAACAGGGGTGACACCGCCAGTTCTCGAATGTGCCGATTTTCTGGGCGTCCCAGCTGCTGAATGAACTGATACGCCTTGATTAACCCCTGCTTCCGGTCATTTCTGGCAATTGCCACAAAGTATTTTTTGGCAAAGGCTGCGATTTGTGTGTCGGTAAAATCAGCAATCTCAACCTCTGTGAATCCCGGAAAACGGTACGGCTGAACCCTAAGGCGACACGCGATCGCAAACTGATTTTTGTAATAGGTCTGGCAAAAGCGGCGAATCTGTTTGAAGAGTTCATCGCTATCTAACTCTGGAACTTCATCTAAGCCATCCAGCAAGATCAGCAGTCTGCCGTGATGGAGCAATATTTCAACCTCTTCAGCCGAGACCCCACAACTGGCTAATTCTTGGCAGATGTAGTCTTGCAGGGGCAAAAGGTTTTGCCCTCCTACATCTCTGGCATCTTCTACAAAGTATTTCAGCTGGATAAAAATCGGTAGCCGATGGGGTTGCAACTTCCCCTGATTACACTGAATGGCGACAAATTTCAAAAAGGTGGTTTTACCTATCCCTGGCTTACCCAGCACCATCAGCTTAGGGTATTTTGCCAAGGCTTTGAATCCAGGTACTTGTTCCTGAGCAATTTTCCCTAAGCTTAAGGGGTCAAATTTATCTTGACTTAAGTTAAAGCCTTGCAGCAAGTCAGGAATGTCTAACCACTGTCGGTTGGGGATTTCCTCTAGAATATTGACATCTACATAAATATCAGCCAAATCAATAGGCTGAGGGACATCCAACATCTGCAAGATACCACACTGTGCTTGGAGCTTTTCATGACAGTGCGATCGCACTCGTTGCACTAAGGCATTGATATCAAAGCCATTATCCCGATCCTTGTCTACTAACTCAGGTGCCCCACTTTGGGGTTGAGCCGCAATCTCTTGCCAATCGAGATCCAGCTGGAAGCAGATCTCTATAAATACACGACGATCAACTGCTTGACCTGCAAAAAATCGCCCAACTGGCTGGCGAGTTTTTAAACCCACCTCCTCAGCTAAGAGCTGTTGAGTCCATCGCTTGCGAGCTAGAGCTTGCTTTGCCTGTATCCTGCCTTCAGGAGATGCGTAGAGCGATCTTGCCATCGATTAAAGCCCTCCCAGCACTTGATTAAATAGCCAAACATCCCCAACTAGCTGGTGAATCTTTAAACCCCTCTCACCACAAGACTTACGTTCGCGTTTCATTAAAAATGAGGGTTGGGGGGATTTACAACCGCTGAAAGACTCGATATTCCCTAAAGGATGCATGCGTAAGTCCTACAGTTAATAAGTACTGCATCTATCCCTAGCGGGCAATAGCTTTCTAATTTAGAATCATCCCTTAGACAGATGCGTAAGGTTAATTTATTAAAACTTTTTAGATGGAATTTAATACCCTTGAATAAATCATACAAACTCATACATAAATCATGCAAACTTATACATAAATAGACGTTTTACCCAAACTTGATTTTATGCATCAAGGTTTTATCCTGTAAAGTACTGGCCAAAATATTCGATGATAGGCTGGGAGATTTTTAGGCTGAGCCTACTAAGTACAAATTCTCATCTCCAAGTCTTCATTGCTTTGACCAGAATTGATTCAATCAGGGTTTCACCTACAAAGAGCGAGAATCAACACTATGTATTTAGCGAAAAGAAGTCAAGAAGCTTCTCTCCATTTATTGGCAAGGTTGGGCTTAGCACAGTGGGTGCAAATTATCACAATGAATCCCTCCTGTACCTACTACTTTGGTCCTTTTATTACTGTCAAGGAAGCTAAACTTGCCCAATGGGGCTACATCGACGATCTTCTAGAGGAGGGAGCAGAAATACTCAGTGTCGATATTAAGCAGTGTAAGCCAAGAGAACTAACTGTTTTTGAAGATGAATTTTCTGAAAATTCCTACCTTTCATCGCCGGAATTCAGCCGTTAACCCGATTTAAAGAGCGCCAATTTTAATAAATATAAATACTAAGTAAGTGGGTATCAATAAAAAAGACATCCACTTATTTAGTCACGGGTTACAGTTGCAGAAATTTGGAGAAATTGCAAGATGGTTAAAGTGGTCAATTTAAAGTTGCAAGTGATTGAGGAAGAAATTGAAAATGCTTTGGAACATTATTCCCAACACCCCTATAAAACCGCTTTTGCACTTCCTGATTGGCGTCAAAAATTACTTTCTTACCTTCTAAGCCAAGTTCCTGGCTCATACCTAGTTATTGAGGACAATCAAAAACTGCTCATCAAACATCAGTTTTCCTATCGTTCAATGGAGCTACGGTTGCAATTAGAAAATCACATTTATAAGGGGATTGCTCAGCTCATTCAAGAAAATAAAAACAAGGTAACGCGCTCTATTTACCAAGAGGAGAAACTCAAGAATGAACCTTCCCAATAGTTTGGCTGATTTCATACCTACGATGATTCAAAGGAAGCTCTTATGAAAAACTTCACGTTTTCAGTATCAGTCTGTTGTCATTGTAGTTACTATCAACCTCAAGGACGGCGTGGCGGTCATTGCAAACAGCTGTGTGTGGCAGTTAAAGGCAAATGGAAAGCATGTTCTTTGGCTCATCCAGTATTTGCATCTGCTTGGGAAAATCAACACGCGATCGCCTATGAAGCAACACCTCGATAAAATCATTGTTTGACATTCTTTTTGAACAAAAATTTGATTCTCCTGCAACCAGGGACATCTTTGCATAGCCCATTCTCGTTACTCCCTGGTTGTTACATGTTTTTAATCAAAAATTAGTGCAAAACTTGTGGATGTTAAAATCGCTCAATCCTAACGAGCAAATTGCCTAACTG
>CBDTXL010000485.1:0-4221 GCA_965364435.1 uncultured bacterium | reverse complement strand
CCCGGTAGTATTCATGCTCTCTGGGTAATCGTCAAGCATGAAGAAAAAGTCAGTAGAGAGACAGGTATAGAGCAAGGTAAGCAGGAAGGCATATATTAAAGACCCGTATTTGCTCTTAGAGCCTCTCCGAAAAATTCCAACAGTCTGCCTACTGCAAGAGGGCGGTGAAGCACCCTAAAAGATGCTTCACTTTCTTTATCAAGCCAGTATAGTAAACTACTGTTTTACAAATTTCGGATAGGCTCTTGGGGCCTATCCGAAAAATCATGATTCATCTGCGTTTATCTGCGTGTATCAGCGGTTTCAAAAGATTTCAAAAGATAGGTTATTTTTCGTGAGGAATATCAGTAATTGATTGCCATAATTCTTTCAAGAGTTGTTTGACTCGTTGTTCTTTCCTAGCTAAGGCTGCACCCGCCTCACCTAGCTTATTTTCAAATTCTGTTCGCTTTTGCTTAACCTGGTCAGCTACTACTTCAGCTTGAGGCTGAGTTCGGTCATACCAGCTCTTAGCATCATCTAAATGCTTCTGCACGTCCTCGTAGCGCTCCCCATAACGTGCAGCCAAGTTAGCTTGTACAACGGCTAGTTGAGCTTTAAGTTGGGCAAAGCGCTTTTGCATTAAAGACACCTCTTCGCTGTCTTTGAGGGAATTGATAGCAGATTCAATTGAGGTTTTAATGCCAGGAGGCGTATCTTTTCCGGTCTCTTCGATGTCTTTTAGAGCCTTATCAATTTGGTCTTGAAGCTCGTATTCTTCAGCATCTATCTGAGCTTGTAGCTGTTTAACTTCTGCTTGATTTTTTGCGATAGACTGGCGTCTTGAAGTACTAATTCCTTCAATCGCTCCCTCAATAGAAGCCGTAATCTCTTCTTTAATTTCTCCCCCCCTTTCTTTCAAATTGTCAATGACTGTAGAGACAGCCTCCTTGACAATTAAACGAATTTCACTAGAACCTTCCTTGATTTCCGACGTTGCCTGAGCTACCGCCGCTTGAACAATTTCTCTAACTCGCTCAGACCGCAATTTCCCTTCTTCTTTGGCTTTTTGAAGATCTTCTGTAATTTGAGTTTTGAGGGGATTAGACATTGTTAAATTCAGGTTTCCAGGGGGGAAATCCAGATGAGTGTTATATCTGGCTTACAGGTAGAGGCGATGCTGGGACGCTGGGTAGGTTTACCCCTAGTCTCTTCTATATAATGGCGTAGCATTTCTTAAAGCAGTTCTTCCTAAAGGCAGAAAAACAGCACGCTTAACTCAATTAACTGCTGATTTTAATACTTTCATAATCTTCAATGGGGAATGAGAGCTTCATAAATATGTACAAGCCGCTGAGGTGCAAGAATCCCTCAGCGGCTTATTAAATGGATGGAGTGCTTACCTAGACAGCAACCATCTGTTGATGCTCAATTTTCGTTCCCAACAGATTCAGGAATTGCGCTAGCCAGCTGGGATGGGCAGGCCATGCCGGTGCGGTCACTAGATTGCCATCCACCATTGCCTCATCCGGTGGGATGTGGGCATAAAGTCCACCGGCGCGAGTTACATCTGGTCCACAAGCTGGGTAGGCAGTACAACTTTTGCCTTCCAGTACACCAGCGGCTGCTAATACCTGTAATCCGTGGCAAATCGAGGCAATCGGCTTATTGGCTTCTGCAAAGTGACGGGTAATCTCTAGCACCTTCTCATTGAGGCGAATATATTCCGGGGCACGACCTCCAGGAATGACCAAGGCGTCATAGGTATCGGCTCTTACTTCGTCAAATGTGGCGTTAAGTTTGAAGTTATGACCCGGTTTTTCGCTGTAAGTCTGGTCACCTTCAAAATCGTGAACTGCTGTCCGTACCGTTTCCCCTGCTTTCTTATCAGGGCAGACAGCGTGAACGGTATGTCCCACCATTTGCAATGCCTGGAAGGGCACCATCACCTCATAGTCTTCAACAAAGTCACCTACGAGCATCAAAATTTTTTTTCCAGTCATCGTTTAAGTCCTGATTTGAGAATTCATTTAGAAGGTTAAAGATTTTCCTCCTCATCAATCATATTGGGGCTAATCAAGGTGATGTCAAACTCGTCTAAGGGCGCACTCACAAAGGAGTCTCGCTTCAGTAGGTAATAGACTACTTTCACTTGAGGACCAAAGACAATCTCATCTTGATCTTGAAGAATATGGTTGATGATTTTACGACCATTAATCATAAGTCCGTTAGCACTGCGCTTACCATTGGGGTAGCCATCGGTAATCTGGTAAGAGTAGGTGCCATCAGAATTCTCTTGCCGCTCCAAAGTGGCATGTCGGCGCGAGACAAAGGGTGATTGCAGTTGAAGATGACAGTCGGGGCTTTTGCCAACGAAATAGATGGCTTCCTCTAAGACGAATTCTTTACGTCCCTTGTCGTCTTCAATAATCAGTAAATGGGTTTGAGATTCTTGTACAGGCATTGACTCAGAGCGTAGGACAGGTGTCATATAAAATCCGGTTAACCCCTTCGTTCATAGTCCTGGTTTTTTGTCAGTGGTCAGTGGTCATTGATTTAAGGACTCGCTGAGGAGCTGACTTGCTGACTAGTGACAACTGACCGCAACACTTTGGAAATCAACTGGATTTGAGATCACATTTATCGCGATTATAACTTGACCCATTCGTGAGAAGTTAAGGTTGTTGCCGGTTTGTGTCGTGGGGTAATTTTCAGCGGGATGTTAAGCAATCCTTAGATATGGATTGAGTTAGGTCAGGAGAACTCCCCGTGCTTTCCCAGCCAGCATTATGGTAACTTATAGCTGGCAACTCGGATAACCAGTTCACCCTTACGCGGATCGCGGCTAAACACAAACGCGCCTTCCTCCGTTTCGCCACTAGCGAGAAAGTCGATTTGCTGTTCACCAGCTTCCTCAACCTCACCATTGATGCGTAGTTCAGCAATCACCTGGACTGACTCAGCCGTCTCGCCGCCAGTGTTCTTGACGGAAAAAGGAACATAGAATTGCCCTGGAGCTTCACGAATCTCAGGCTTAGGTGTCACAGACACAATGGGGGGTCGATTTGTTTGGGTAAACCACTTATAAAGCACCAATCCCACAATCATAGCCAAGATGAACAAGGCAATACTAAAGGTTGTCCACTCAGCAGGTGAGCGATCTGACTTTTGTCCAACTTGGGCAGATGAATCGGTGTCTTTCATGTAGCAAGGCGTCCTGCCGCGCCGCCGATTGTCGCTGGTAGCCCTAGGATTAATGTTTCGCTCAACCACAGTGTCCAGGGTTCATTAAAACTCAGCCGGTGGAAAAAAAATAACATAAACGCTGCGGCAAAAAGTGATACCAGATAGCACATAACAGTTTCGCTTATAGGGCGCTGGAAGATACCTTGCTGCTGTCGGCGTTGTTTTTGAGTAGTAAAGCCTGCCTGGAAGACAATGCAATAAGAAATTAGGAGGGATGCAGCGATAATCCCCAAAAGCCAGGGAGGAGAGGCAGAGGCATTGAGCATCGGCACTTCGTCAGTAGGTGCAATATTGAAGGCAATGATCGTTGCACCAATTAAAGTGGCACCGATATCGGCTAAAGTGGCGTTGAGACCTGATTGGTCTGCCTTATTCGACTGAACACCTTGGTTATCCGAATCCTGACTATTTGAAGATGACCAGCGATCGCCACTTAACAAGGCACTCGCCAAAGCTGCGCCCAGAGAAAAAGGGACGCTTTCTAGGATTAACTTCCCTAGGGCTTCGTTGAGGGGTGTTCCCACTTCAATTTCGCCCAATAAAAAGAGAATACAGGTAGCGCAGACAATCCCGATTGCCAAGGCTTCAACGCTGTCCATCAGTGTATCGAGGAACTGCTTACTTTGAGTTTTGCGAAAGCCTTCAGTGCGATTGAGCAGGAAAACAACGACAAAGGTAGTGGCAAGGATACCCAGCATCAAAGGCGGAGATGTCTGAGAGCCAATCCACCACACTTCCATTGTGTATAGCAGCGGAATTCCAAATAAGAAGCCGCCTGAAATCCCACGAATGATGTCATCAAATTGATTTGACCAGCCGTTGGAGTGTTGACTTTTTTTGCGAGGGCGTTTTGCCATGACTAGGAGAACCCCGATGCTACCGTGCCGATGCTTAGAGATAAAAAGTCTTCAAGCAACGAAGTCCAACGGTAGACGAAGATGGCACCGACTGCAATAATTGTCTTTCTGTATACTGAAAAATTTTATCAAACCCTGA
>CBDTXL010000484.1:0-4224 GCA_965364435.1 uncultured bacterium | reverse complement strand
ATAATGCGCGATCGCACTAACTCCTCAACACCCTCCGCTTCCCTACCCTCTGCAATAGACTCGTCCCAAGTGAGAATCAATTTACAAAGCTTTTGAGTCAGAAACGGCTGACCCCCTGTCCACTCCAACACCTCTCGGAGTACAACTTCCGGTCTACTGACTCTTCCTTCTAAGCCTTGAACCAACGGTTGAGCTTCATCCCAGCCAAACCCAGTTAGTTCGATCGCTCGACCAATATTGAAAGGCGTACTGATATTTTTGTCTTCAATCAAATCTGACGGCGTTGCTACTCCCAACAAACAAAACGTGAGGCGATTGTATTCTGGATTATCTACACGTTGGTTATAGCAAGCACGAATAAAAGCAAAAAAATCTTCCTTGAATTTGATTTTTATGATACTATCAATCTCATCAATAAAAATAACCAGTTGTTGAGAAAATTCTGTTAGCAATACATCCTCAATCAACTCCCTTAAGCGCTGCAATGGCGGCAACAACTCGCGTTCGCGCCACCAACTACTAAAATTCACCTTTTTTGAGAGACTAAAACCCCTCAATAATTCCGAGACAACTCCCGCATACCACTCTTGTGGAGTGACATGACTCCCAATTCTTGTCATGTCAACGGAGGCACATTTGACACCTTGCTCTTTGAGCTTTTTCATCATTTGCACTCGCAAGCTCGACTTGCCCATCTGCCGCGAGTTCAAGACATAACAAAAGTCTCCATTTTTCAACCCCTCATACAAATCAGAGTCAGCTTGCCGCGCAACATAAGTGGGGTGCTGATACTCTAAGCTTCCTCCTACTTTGTAATAGTTTTCATCTGACATAGATTACAGTTAAATTTCCTTATATTAACAATATTTTTTTATTTGCATTCATGAAAAATTAGTTTCAAATTAAATATTTCAACTTAAGGTAATTCACCTCTTAAGGTCGGTTAAACCTGCTCATGTTCACCTAGTTCTACACGAACAGGCATGAGCGGAAGATTCACAATAAACGTTGCTCCTTGTCCCTCTCCAGGGCTTTCTGCGTGGACAGTACCGCCGTGCAGTTCCACTAAGTGACGTACCGTAACCAACTCAAATCCAAATCCGCCATACGAGCGCATTGTGCTATCGTCTTGGCGAAAGCAGTCAAAGACATAGGGCAGAAAGGCAGGAGCGATACCCTTTCCAGTGTGACTCACCCGGATTTGGGCACAGGAGTTGATGAGTTCGAGTCGAACTTCAATGTAACCTCCTTGGGGTGTGAAGTTAACCGCGTTCGAGAGTAGATTCCGAATGACCCGCCGTAACCGATCCGAATCGCCCAAGACCCGCCCCACCGACGGATCTAATGTAGACTCAAACCGAATCTTTTTAGCATCAATCGCTGGTAGCGCAGTATCGATAGCCGCTTCAATAACTGGTACAAGTTCTACCAGACAGCCATTAAGGCGGAGCTTGCCTCTAAGAATGCGCGATTGTTCTAGCAGATCTTCAATCATGTTCAACAGTGACTCCGCATTGCGAGCAATCGTCTCTAGCCCCCGATCAGTTGTTGCTTCGTCAAACTTCCGACTACGGAGTAGGTTAGTCCATCCCATTATTCCGTTGAGGGGAGTGCGAAGTAGATGGGAGAGCGTTGCAAGGAACTCATCCTTTGCTCTGTTTACTCTGTATTCTGCCTCCAAAGCTTTTCTCGTTTCTCGATTGTCCCATTCTTGGCTGGCTCTCAAGAACTGATTATCCTGAACACTCAGGCTTTTGTTCGCACCCCAGACCAATGCATCCTGTAATGCCTGTCCTCGCAACAGCCGCGACTCATCCTCACAACCTGAAGCCAACCACGCTGTGAAAGCCTCAGAATAAGGTCGCAGCTTGGTTAATTCTTTGTCAACCCAATTCAGGTTGAAAACAGTTTCGTAGATGGGATTATAGGCTTTTAAATTTCCAGTACGCTTTACCACTAACCCCGACAACTGCAATTCTATTTGTTCGGGACTATCATCTGCTGCCACTTCTCCCTGTTGCAAGATTTGCTGATAGAGTCCCAGCAGCATACCAGTACGTTTCTCATCCCTTAGAAGGCGATCGCGTATAGTTTTCAAATGCTCTGGCTCATCCTGTGCTTCCCAATTGTCGATAAGGTGCTGTTGAACTAACTCCTCGATATTCGGCTTTCGGCTGTCTGCCTTCTCAACAACCAGCTGGCATAACTTCTGGGTAAGAAAGGGCTGTCCATCCGTCCAATACAAAACCTCCTCTACAACCTTTTCGGGATTGTCTACCTTCTGTGTCAATCCCTTGGTTAAGCCTAATTTAGCTTCCTCAATCTTAAATCCCGCCAGCCCGATTGCCCGACCAATATTAAACGGCGTCCGCTGTTTATCCTGAATTAAATCTGATGGCGTCGCTACTCCCAGCAGGCAAAAAGTGAGGCGCTTGTATTCTCGATTATCCACACGCTGGTTGTAACAGGCGCGGATAAAGGCGAAAAAATCATCTTTGAATTTTATTTTAAGAATACTATCGATTTCATCTATAAAAACAACAATATTATCTGATAATCCCGCTAGCAGTACATCTTCAAGAAACCTATTTAATCGCTGCACTGGTGACAACAACTCCCACTCGCGCCACCAGGTACTAAAATCCACCTTTCTTGAGAGTCCAAAACCTCTCAATAATTCCGAGACTACTCCCGCATACCACTCTTGCGGGGTTACATGACTGCCGATTCTCGTCATGTCGATTGAGGCACATTTTATCCCTTGCTCTTTTAACTTTTTCATCATTTGAACCCGCAAGCTCGACTTACCCATCTGCCGCGAGTTCAAGACATAACAAAACTCTCCATTTTTCAAACCTTCATACAAGTCACTGTCGGCTTGGCGCACGACATAGGTAGGATGCTGATACTTTAAACTCCCACCGACTTGATATTGGTAGGGAGTTGGGGGCAGGGGATTCTCCATGAGATAATTTATACAACAGGAGAGATGTCAAGTAAAAACTGTCATAATTTAGTCTGTGACAGTTGAGTGTGGAGAGTGGGAAGTAGATAGTCAACTTCTTCCCTAATACTTACCTTCCAAGCGTTCTCGAAAATACTGCTGATATAAGTGGCAGCGAGGAGTGACGCGATCGCCAATCCGCTTAATGAGTCCCATGCTGTATAACTTGTACGCCTGCATTGTCTCTAATCGCACGGGTTCACTCGTCGTCACAACCTGTTTAAGCGCTGCTGCTAGTTCAGAATTTTTAAGAACCCCTGAGTGTCGGCGCAAATGCCCTTCATAAATTCCGGCATCTGTAGGAGCATCTTGCAACAACTTCTCAAGCGTCAAATCCTGACAAGCAAGGTGATAAAGTGCCCACCGAACTAGATAGGGATGCCCTCCCACCATTGCCATTAGCTGCTGCACCTGGATATCATTCAAATCGAGTTTATGACACTGCGCCAAATACTCCACTTGCTGTGGTGTAAACTCGGTTAACTCTACTGGTAAGCCAACGTTAAATGGTGATTGGTTGATATCTAATAGACCATAATCTTCAGTACAATGCACCACAACTAGCCGCAATTGTTCCCAGATATCTACCGTCTTCGCTTCCTCATGCCAGCTTCGCAGCATTGGAAAAAAGCCTTGAGCAATTTCAGACGACTGCAAAACCCAATCTACTTCATCCAATGCCAAGACAAGGGGACTGTCTATTTGCTCCAATAGATGCTCTTCAAAGTAGGTGGTGCAATTAACAATGCTGCCTCTATCTTCATCCCAATAATCATTGAGTTGAGCAGGTAGGTCTAGCTTCTTACTAACGCACGCACAGAACCAGCGCAAAAATTTATCGAGGTTGTTAAACACCGCCGCCTCTGCTTGCCGCAAGTTCAAACGAACTGTTCGATAACCCTGCTTGGCTGCGCGATCAACAATCCTATCGAGCAGTGACGTTTTGCCCATCTGTCTGGGTGCTTTAATGCGGATTAGCGCTCCAGTTTGGCTCACCGTCTCGTAACAGCGAGATTCGATAGGAGGTCGCTCGACATAACAGACAGAAGACATAGCCACTGGACCCTCTGGTACTTCTGGACCAGTCACTGGCTTGGGATAGTACTCAGGCGCTTGACGAGGTGGGAGTGTATCTGGAACGGTTATTAAAGGTTCCTCACCGGTAACTTGTTTGGACTTTTCCGGTCGGCGACGCTCCCACTCGACATCAAACCGCTTTA
>CBDTXL010000483.1:0-4250 GCA_965364435.1 uncultured bacterium | reverse complement strand
TGGTCTTCCACCCTTAGTTTAGTTAGAGTTTCATACCCTTGAGATATTGACAGAGTTTCTTAATGCTGATGTAGGCAAACCGGGGGCTTCCTGGCTGATTTGAAGCGCGATCGCACTAAGATATTGTTATGTCAGGCAGGCAAATAGGAGCGATCGCTTGATGACCACGCTAGCCAAATGGTCAGTTGAAGACTATCATCACATGATTGCCGCAGGCATCTTGCGCGATCGCCGTGTGGAACTGCTAGCTGGAGATATTGTCCAGATGAGTCCAGAAGGTCCATTACATGCCTCACGTATTAGAAAGATTGCTAACTATCTCCGTAGTCTTCTCAATGGCTTAGCACTGGTGTCTGAAGCTCATCCGATTACGCTCCAACAATCTGAACCGGAACCGGATATGGCAATTGTGAGGTTACCAGAATCCAGATATGATGAGCGCCATCCAGGTTCTGAAGATATTTTCTGGCTTATCGAAATTGCTGATACGACGTTGAGTATTGACTTAAACAAGAAAAAACAGATTTATGCGGCAGCTGGAATTAGGGAATATTGGGTAATGAATGTGAAAGCTAATAGCTTGACCGTCTTTCGTCAGCCTAGTGGAAATGATTACTCCCTTAAATACGAGATGAGTCAGGGAGAGTTGATTCCACTGGCATTTCCTGAAATTGTTGTGTCGGTAGACAGGCTTTTCAGCTAAGGTGAGTGCGCTCAAATTCTGCGTATTGCGTTACGTTACTCGATAATGCATCCTATCAAGATTAGCGACTGCTTATGAATATTGATCTAGCAAAAGAAAATTTTGATCAACTATGCGCTGAATTGCTTCAGGGCAATATATCACTTGAAACCGAGCAAGATGCACGGTTTCACATCATTGACCGTATACTCATAGAAGTTTTGGGATGGGATAGAAAAGGGATACGAACTGAGCCTCATGTAGACTCTGGCTTTGTTGACTACCTAATATCTACAGGAGGTCGCAACAGACTTGTAGTAGAAGCCAAACGAACTTCTAAACTACTAATTGATACTCGCCAACCACGCATGGCTTGGTATAAAGTTAGTGGACCCGCAGTTCAGTCTGCGGTTAAAGGCTTAGAGCAGGCACAACGCTACTGTACAGATACGGCTGTTCTGTTCTCTGCACTAACAACTGGTTTTGAATGGATTGGCTTTTGGGCTGTTCGCACCGATGGAGTGCCTCCCAAAGAGGGGAAAGCAGCAGTATTTCCAAGTCTTGAGGCTGTTCAGCAGAATTTTGCGGTCTTTTATGACCTCTTTTCACAAGAGGGTATACTGAGTAACTTATACCAAGTGCATGTGCATCAGGCAGAAGGATTACAAGTTAGCCATAGTGAAATTCTGGAGTCAGTTATTGAAACTTCTGAAAGACGCTTGCTTCAAAAATCACCACTTTTAAGAGATTTAGAAAGTGTCTACCGGAGCTTCTTCAGCACTATGTCAAGTGAAGATCCTGACATGCTTGCAAAGTGCTTTGTGGAGTCGAAAGAAAGCCGTGCAGCAGATGAGAGTCTTGAAAAAATAACACGTAATCTGCTGAACAGAATCGATGTTGTCAATTCGGAAAGTGGAACTGAGTTAGAGAATCAAATACGGACTGCTGTCGATTTACGGAAAGGTGAATTTGTTTTAATTATAGGAAATAAAGGCGCGGGAAAGTCTACTTTTATTGATAGATTTTTCCGTTTAACTTTAGATAAACAGTTAAGCGTATCATGTTTAGTTCTCCGCATTAATTTAGCTGACTCAGATGGTAATCAAAGTACAATTGCTGGTTGGCTAACTGATAAGTTGAAGACAGAGTTAGAGAGAAATCTATTTAGAGATGGATATCCTACATATGATGATATACAGGGAATTTTCTTTACTGAGTATAAGCGATGGAGCGATGGCCAGTATAAACCTTTGTATCAGAGAGATAAAAATGCTTTCAAGGAAAAATTTGGTGAATTGATAACTAATTTAATATTAGAGCAACCTCCAACATATGTGAGAAGATTAATTGAAAATGCTACCAATGCTAGAAAGTTAATGCCATGTATAGTATTTGATAATACTGATCATTTTTCACAATCTTTTCAAGAATCTGTTTTCCAATATGCTCAATCTATTTATAGAGAATGTTTTTCATTCATTATTTGCCCTATAACAGATCGAACAGTTTGGCAACTATCAAAATCTGGACCTTTACAATCTTATGATCATCGAGATTTTTATCTGCCAGTACCATCAACTAAAGAAGTACTTGCTAAACGTGTTGAATTTATTAAATTAAAAGCTCAAGAAGATACTGATACGAGTAAAGATTACTTTACCAAGAAGGGAGTTCGCTTATCAATTTCTGACATCAAAGCGTTTGCTTTGTCTGTAGAAGATATCTTTATTAATGAGGACTATATAGGGCGTGTAGTCGGATGGCTTGCCAATTTTGATATTAGAAGGAGTCTCCAAATAGCTCAGAGAGTTATAACCTCACCTATTGTAGATATTGCTGAGCTGGTTAAAGCTTATGCTGTTAGCGAGAGATATCGTCCACAGCGAATAGGTATTAAAAAAGCGCTTTTATTTGGAGAATACAATCACTTTTATCAACGGGATAGTAGCTTCATTCTAAACCTTTTTGAAATAGATTCAAATATTATTACAAGCCCACTTCTTAGACTATCAATACTCCGTCTTCTCATGGACGTGTATTCTGATACCTCAGATTCAGAGAAAATTTATCTATTCATTGAAGATATTTTGAATTATTTTGAACCTACTACTGTCAGTCGAATCGTTGTAAAAGATCATCTTAAAGCTCTCCTCGATTACCGTCTTGTTGAGCCTTACGATCCAACGGATATTCATGTTTATGAATCCCAAAGAGTAAAGATAACTCATTGTGGACGTATTCATTATGAATTTGTTATTGACGAGAAAGAAGGAGTTTACATGAGCGAGATGGCTCTCATGACTCCTGTAAGCAGTCAAGGGTATGTTTCAAAAACTAGGGAGCTAATGAATAGAGGAAAATTAAGTGATCAGGATTGGCGTACCATTACTAAATGGTTTGTTGAGTATTGTATGGAGCAAGACCGACTTTATCTCTCATTACCAAAATCTGATTCCTATCAAAGCCAAAAAACTTTAAGAGAAAATCTTCATCTAACTTGGGTAGAGTAGAGAGGATTGAGCTAAAGCTTCATAAAGTTGAAATTAGCGCGATCGCAGCAACGCACTCTATAAAATTGCGATCATGCCTCTCCTACGCTACGCCATACCCCGTATACGGACGTTTATAAGGTGGATGTAATCCCAAGACAATATCGTCCTTCGGCACTCCCATCTCAACTAATTCTTGGGCAATATCCACCTCAGTGTCATATTGCGCTGAATCCAGAGCTTGCCGTCCTAGATGTCCAAGTATTCAAGTTATCAGTCTTTTAAGCCCAATCATACTAACGTTGAAGGGCTACAATAACGTGGTTAAGTGCTGATGTAAAGCTTCAATCTGAACTTTTCGCCACCGCTGCGTCGGGTGGTCATCGGAGTATTTGATTGAATCGCTTGTATACTGTTCTTCCAACTCAATGAGCTTAGACTCTACAGCTCTAACGGTAGCAGCAACAACTAAATCTCGATTATCGTTTGGTTGTAACTGTGTGAGGCAAGCTTCGAGACCTAACTGTCTGTTGTTCAATTGGGCAAACTGAGGATGGTCTTGGGTGAACTTTACTTCCAAAAGAACTTTTGCCACCTCCACCTGAGCAATCTCTTGCGTCAGATCTGTAAGAGTAGCTTGTGTTGCAGATTCGGCACATTTTGTGCGAGTTACAACAGAGGTGGCTCTGTTTGGAGAAGATTGAGCACTGGCGATTGTACAGACTGATAGTAGAGCTGCACCACAGGCTAGAACTGTCAGGTACTTTAAATTCATAAGCAATAACCTTGACGGACTGTTGTTGATGGAAATATCCAATCCTTTGGAATGGCTATCAGAAGTGAAAGTTCCTCTATGCTGAACCAGCACCGTCTATCTCCCTCGATATGCGATCGCTTCTTGCCATAGAGTGAATTGACACCAGGACATCCTACTGTTCCATTGAGAAATATTTGCTCTCTGCTTTGATAGTGCGATCACACCAACGCCCTCTACAAGATTTGCGCTCGCGCCTCTCCTACGCTACGCCATATCCTGTATACGGACGCTTGTAAGGTGGATGTAATCCCAAGACAATATC
>CBDTXL010000482.1:0-4257 GCA_965364435.1 uncultured bacterium | reverse complement strand
TCAGTCGAGATATTCGGGTTCTAGATTTTAGAACAGGACCAGCGATTGGTTCGGACCATCTACCCGTCATTACTGATGTAGTGCTTCCGGCATCGTAATTGGGTAAAGAATGCCCACCAATCTTCAATGATGTTCCTAGTGACAACTAATCGTGATGCCTTTGAATATCACTCAGTTCGTCAGCTTTTATCGATAAGCGATGTTCATGTTTTTAAAGATTGCCAAGGCAAGAGAAGCAGCAGCAATTGCGAATGCTGCCGAACCTAGGGCTGAGTCGGCATTCTATGACCAGAGTAGCGATAAGCCTAACGGCATGCTTCGCTAGCGCATCGTGATCAATTTGAAGAAGCGATCGCACTCTGCTATGTGATGCTATACCAAGGGAGCAAGCGCACTTCCTTCTTCTCCACGCCTTCCAGAAAGTCAAGGAAATTTAGCAATTATCTATTTCAGATCATTCCATATATTAGCGGCTGTATTAGCAATATCAAATTGTCTAATTTCTCTTAAGATTTTAACTATTTTATCGCCAAATATGCTTCTCCGCTCAGGATTTAGGGCGCTACTCCAAGCTTTTATCACTTCATAGATATCTATGAGAATCAGATCAAGATTTTTGCTTTCTTCAACAATTTCACTGTTGATGTCTGATTCTTGACCTTGCTCTAAGCCTTCAGCAAACACGAAGCAGTATTCGGGGACTTCCTTCTCTTTGGCTTTTCTGATGCCATGTCTGATATCTGCTAGTGTAACAGGACGATGCTTGCACTCTGTAGCACTAATTAGCCTCTGTTCATTCCAAATTTCAATGTCTCCTGCTGTCTCAGCAAATTTATCTGACACATTAGGAGGGTAGACTTTAACATCAAAATCCTGGTTGAGCAGTTCTAGAAAAGTTCCAGTAACAGCGACTAGACGTGTTCCACCATCAGCCTTAGATAGAAAATTGTTAACAAACTTGATTACCCGTAAGTAGTTGGGTTCTGTATCAAAAGTTGCACTGATAACAGTTGAAGTATATTCTTGAGCAACTCGTAGTATATGAACTAGAATCGTAAACAAATCTCTCTTGGAAGCGCTGTTAGCATAATCTAGTACATCATGCAAAATTACAGCTAAGTATTTATTACGGACTGGATTTGATTTATCATGCTCTTTATGTCTGGCTGGCTTATTTAAAAATGGCTCATTAGAAAGACCAAAAAGGTTCCCTTTGCTTTTCTCAAAGGGAACAACGACATAATGACAAAGGCTACGTGCATCATAAGCACCGACTAATTGGCTCCCAGCCTGTAAAGCTCTTGGATGAACTTTAGGATTGACGTATTTTGCCAGTATTCCCGTAACAAGAATGTATTTAAATGTAAGCTCAGATGAGCTAAGTATTGACTCTATAGACTGAGCTACGTCGGCAGGAGGTGAAATTGTCTTATCTCCTATATTTTTCCAAGCTTCCTCAAGAGCTTGTATCGCTTTGATTCGTTCTACAGTCATTTTTTTCATCTGTTCTTATCAAACCTTTTTTGAGGCTGTCTCAATTGAGTTTTGATTTATTTCGTTATTATTGTTATGTTTTCTTTTCGTATGTATTGTCCTTAGCATCACACACGCTGTAGATAAGTCGATCTAAAGAGATATCTAGCACTACAGAAAGTGCTACCACTAACGGCAAACTTGGCTGCTTCCGCTGACCTGCTTCTAGAAGTGAGATATAGCCCTGAGAAACTCGGATACCGCACTCCTGCAAAATTAAAACAAGTTCCTCTTGAGTTAGACCCAGGTTTTGTCTGCGAGTTTTGACTATTTCGGCAAGTTTGTCTGTAAACTTGTCAGCCGCCTTGCGTGCCTCATAACGCTTATGAGGAGTTAAGACTTCCAAGCCCGTCTTTCCTGCTTCCCTAACATCCCTGGCTTCAGACTGTTTATCACTCATCTATTGACACAGGGCTGTGAACATGGCAATATTACTGACAGTAATAAAAAGTCTTGCCTTTCCCAAGCGAAAAAGTCAGCTATTGCTATTAACAAAGGGTTCCTAAGTGGAAAACTGTGCAGCATAATTCTCATAAGCAAAACTCTTCAAAGAACGCTATAGATCTATTTGCTGGTGCTGGAGGTCTTTCTCTAGGTCTTCACGAGGCTGGATGGAACGTTGTAACTGCAATAGAAGTTGATGGGTGGGCGGTAGCGACATATAAAGAGAACTTCTCCAGTACTGATGTTATATGCTCAGATGTTCGTGCAATAGACTTTACCCAGTTTCGAGGTATTGACTTGCTTGCAGGGGGACCGCCGTGTCAGCCTTTCTCAGTAGCAGGCAAACAGCTTGCAAAGGCAGACGCCAGAGATATGGTGCCAGAGTTCATTAGGGCAGTTAAAGAGAGCCGACCCAAAGCATTTGTGATGGAAAATGTGTCGGGATTGCAAACGGCTAAACACTTGTACTATTCACAATGGGTTTTCCGACAGTTTAGGGAACTTGGTTATTCAGTATATGTAAATATTTTGGACGCAGCATCCTATGGTGTTCCACAGCACCGCGATCGCATCTTTTTCATAGGCTTACCCGAAGGTACTCAATTTACTTTTCCAGAAAAAACTCATGGTTTGGGTACACCCCGACCGTATGTTGCATCGCGCCAAGTCCTGGCTGATGTACCTGATAGCGGAGCGTTAGACGCGATAGCGTTGTCAGATGAACCCAATACAGCTATAGTTACCTATGCTAAAAATCCTGTTCTTCGCCCTAGTCCTTGGGCTGGAATGCTAGTTAATGGTGGAGGAAGACCAATAAACCTGGATGAACCAAGTCCTACAATTCCTGCAACGGCTGGGGGCAACCGTACACATATTGTTGATTTTGATGGTGTATTGCTTGAATATCACCGTTACTTGATGAATGGGGGAAAACCAAGGTCAGGCAGAGTTGAAGGTGTAAGAAGGCTAACTATGCGGGAGTCGGCTAGACTTCAGTCTTTTCCTGATAGTTTTGTTTTCAAGGGTCCAAAGACAGCTCAGTACAGACAAGTTGGCAATGCTGTCCCTCCTCTAATGGCTAAGGCAGTTGGAGAGGCAATTTATAAAGCCCTCTTCCCCCCTGAGTGCTTGCAGGTAGAAGCTGTTGAACTAGATTTTAAGGCACTGTGTAACAAATTGCATTTGTATCTGTGAAGTAAGAGCGATCGCACTCCCATCTTCCCCATCTCTTCCTGAACTGATGAGGGTTGGGGAGGAAGCGTGAAGCGGTAGCGAATCGCTCACCAAGCCATACAAAAAGCGCGATCGCACTTTCGGAGTAAAATCACCAGAGTCAATTTACAGGATAACCATTTGTGGAACCCTCGGAAGCTCAATACCTGGTGATCAATGCGCTGGATACTTTAAACCTACTGGGCAATAATTTCTATGATGAAGATAGAGGAATTTGGTATATTGAAACACCTAGCCTTGTCTTACCAATTTCCAAAATTTTGCAGAATGGCGAAATTGTCCCTATTGAATCGGAATTATAACTATGAGTAATACAACTGAATTGCGAAAACAACAGTATGAAAGATTCAAAGAACTTTTTGCCATAGCGCGGCAACGTTATCTAGACGCAGGGGGTGATCCTCGGCGTTCATCAGGGAGTTTGCATGGTAATGGTCACTTGACAGATGAAGAGCGGAAAGAATTATTTGCGTTAGGAGCGCAACTTTCTGGCTTTTATGTTAAGGATAGCTATGGGCATTGTCAAGGGCGCTCGTGGAAATTACCTGATAATTCGCCCTTGCTGAAAGAGCAAGTTAAAGCTGAATCTTAATCGGTAAATGATGCTGAAATGAGAGCATCGCTTTTATATCTTGAATATGCGATCGCACTTCGATCTTCCCCATGCCTTCCTGAACTGATGGGGTTGGTTAGGGAGCGAGCGCTCTCAATTGCCTGAAGAACCAGGGAAAAAAGCTAAAATGGCATAGACCCCTAGGAAAGCTAAGGTTTGTACCTTATGCATGAGACTGCCCCAAGGTTAGACGATACGAACATTACTCGCTTAAGCCTCGCTGAACTGGGAGAAAATCTAGAAGACACTCTCAAGCGAGTCGCTGGTGAGTTAAGGCGGGTTGTCGTGCATCACCAAGGGAAGGATATAGCTGTTCTAGTGCCGCTTGAGGACTTAGCCCTAATAGAAGAAATGGAAGACCGCTTTGATGTAGAGAATGCAGAGGCGGCAATGGCAGAGGATGGTGAAAATATTAAGTTAGCAGATTTAAAAGC
>CBDTXL010000481.1:0-4263 GCA_965364435.1 uncultured bacterium | reverse complement strand
TTACACGCTTCCAACCCTTACAGTAGGTGCTTACTATCCGTCTGCGGGCGGTACTGGAGTTGAGATCCCTGCGGGCACGGTAATTTCTTCGGATACGACGATTTTCGTGTATGCCGCGAGCGGCGATTGCGTCTCGGAGCAGAGCTTTACGGTGACCATCGGAAGCGCTTCTGCCGATGAGATTGCCGATGTTACGGTGTGTGATTCTTACATCCTGCCGGCCCTTTCGGCAAACAACGCTTATTACACGGCTCCAAACGGTGGCGGTGTGAACCTTGCCGTTGGAAGCGCTGTGACCACCTCTCAGACGATCTATGTCTGGGCACAGATAGATTCATGTACGGCCCAGACCGAGTTTGTGGTGACTGTGAACCAGACGCCTGTTGTGGCGGGCTTTGAGGATATCACATGGTGTGGGGATTATATTTTGCCTGCCCTTGCCAATGGCTCGTATTACACAGGCCCGGGCGCTACGGGAACACTGCTTGCAGCGGGCTCGGCCATCTCTTCGAGCCAGACGATATATGTTTATGCAGAGACGAATACTGTCCCTAACTGTTTTGCCGAGGACAGCTTTGTTGTGACGATCAACCAGGCGGTGAGCCTTGACCCTGTGGATGATGTGAGCGTATGCGATGAGTATCTGCTTCCTGCACTTGTACAGGGCAATTATTACACGGCCACGGGCGGGGGCGGAACCCAGCTTGCGGTGGGCACGCCGATCACAGAGAGCCAGACGATATATGTGTTCATCCAGCAGGGCAACTGCTCTGACCAGGAGTCTTTTGTGGTAAACGTGGGCACAACGCCTGAGTTCGCTTTGGATGGCGGATGCCAGGGCAATGAGTACGTGATGGAGTTTGCGATTCTCAATGGTTCGTTCGATGCGGCTACGGCCAGCTATGAGTGGACCACTTCGGGCACGGGCGACCTTGATGAGACCGCAGGGGTTAATGGCCCAACGGCCGTTGCCCTTACCGATGGTGATTATACCCTTACGATAACCTCGGGCGGATGTTCATGGAGTGAGACATTTACGGCCATAGGCACGGGATGTACGATCCAAAAGGGCATCTCTGCCAACGGTGACGGCAAGAACGATTTCTTCGATCTTGAGGGCCAGGACGTAAGAAACCTTAAGGTCTTCAACCGCTACGGGATGAGCGTTTACTCGATGTCGAACTACACCAACCAGTGGTATGGTCAGTCGGACAAGGGCGAGGAGCTTCCCGACGGCACCTATTACTATATGATAGAGCGCCGAAATGGCGAATCGATAACGGGCTGGATCTACATAAACAGGGCACAAAACTAAACCAGGAGAAAGGGGCGCGGCAGCAAAACATGCGGCGCCCCCAAAACCAAACATACTCAAAACACACACAGATGAAGAAACTATATTTTACGGCGCTTGTGGCACTGATGGCCTTTGAGGGCTACAGCCAGCAGGACCCGCATTATACGCAGTACATGTACAACATGAATGTGATCAACCCGGCCTATGCGGGCTCAAAGGAAAGCCTCTCGGGGGGTCTTTTGTACCGCAAGCAGTGGGTCGAAATCGAGGATGCCCCGACAACGGGCACCTTTTTCATCCACAGCCCCGTGGGCAAGAACGTGGGCCTTGGGCTTTCGGCCATCACAGATAAGATCGGCCCTGTCGAGGAGCATAACATCTTTGCCGACTTCTCCTACACCCTGCAGCTTGGCGGTGAGCACCGGCTCGCCTTCGGGATCAAAGGGGGCGTGACGATGCACAAGGTCGATTTCAATACGATCTACCCGACGCTTCCCGATCTTGACGATGATGTCTTCGGTTCGGGCAACCCCAGCGAGACGTTCTTCAACGTGGGTGCGGGCGCTTTCTATTACACCGACAACTACTACATCGCCTTTTCGGTACCCAACATGATAAAGGCGAAATATCTTGATTATGACGGTACCAACTACGGGGCCGAGGAGATGCATTATTTCCTTACCGGCGGATATGTCTTTGATTTGAACCCGAACTTGAAGTTCAAGCCCTTTGCGATGGTCAAGTCCTCTTTTGTGACCCCGCCCTCGGTGGATGTCTCGGCCAATTTCCTTTTGTACGAAAAGCTTGAGCTCGGGGCCACTTACCGCCTTGAGGATTCCTTCGGCGCGATGGTCAATTTTGCCATCACCCCGGGGCTTCGCATCGGATATGCCTATGACCACATCGTATCGGACCTGAAGGTCACCACCCCGTCCTCGCACGAGGTGATCCTTCTCTTTGATCTGAACTTTGCCAAGAAGGTTTCCCAGAGCCCAAGATATTTCTAATAGTAAAAGCGAAATCCAAGATGAAAAAACAATATATAGCACTTAGTTTTGTGATGATGTCCATGGGCAGCCTTTGGGCCCAGAATAAGGACACCGAGCGCGCCGACAAGCTTTTCGCGCGATATGAGTACGTGGACGCGGCCAAGGAATACCTTGAGCTTGTCGAGGACGGAAAGTCCGACCCGTACGTTTACCGCCAGCTTGCCGAGAGTTACTACAATGTCTTTGACACGACAGAGGCCGCGCGCTGGTATGCCAAGGCCGTGGAAAGCCCTCAGGACGCCGAGACGTATTACAGATATGCCCAGATGCTCAAAGGCAGCGGCAAGTACGAGGAATCCAACCGCCAGATGCGAAAGTTCGCCGAGCTGGCCCCGAATGACCAAAGGGCAAAGAGCTTCATGGAAAACCCGAACTATGTCCCAAAGCTTTTGGGCAAGGAGAAATTATATGACGTGAAACCGGTGGAGGCAAGCTCCGATAAATCAGAGTTTGGCCCTGTGATGCACGAAAACACGCTTTACTTCACCTCGGCAAGGAACGAGGCGCGCAAGACCTACGGATGGAACGACCAGCCTTTTCTGGATGTGTACCGCGCCGATCGCAACACAGACGGCACCTTTGCCAAGGCAGAGCCGATGACGGGGCTTAACACCCAGTACCACGACGGGCCGATCACCATTACCGGCGATGGCAATACGATGTATTTGACAAGCGATTCGTTCCGTGAGAACAAATTCGAGCGCGACAAGAAGAACAATCTAAAGCTTGGCAAGAACAACCTTTACCGCGCCTCGAAAGACGGCGATAAGTGGGGCAATGTGCAAAGGCTTCCCTTCTCGACAAAGGAGCACTCGACGGCCAACCCGAGCGTGAGCCGCGACGGGAAGATGCTTTACTTCTCCTCGGACATGCCCGGCAGTATCGGCGGGGTGGACATCTGGAGGGTTTCTGTAAACGCGGACGGCTCCTACGGGACGCCCGAGAACCTTGGTCCAAGGGTGAACTCCGAGGGCAATGAGAGCTTCCCTTACATCGCCGATGACAACCAGACGCTTTACTTCTCCTCAAACGGGAAGCCGGGCCTTGGCGGATTGGACATTTTCAAGATAGACCTTTCAAAATCGGGCGATGCGCAGAACCTCGGAAAGCCGGTAAACACCGAAAAGGACGACTTCTCCTTCACTTATAACCAAAAGCTCGACATGGGCTTCTTTGCCTCGAACCGCTCGGGCAATGATGATCTCTTTGCCGCCATGCCGCTTTGCGCGCTGGAGGTGATCACACTTGTGACCGATGCCAGAACGGGCAAAGCACTTGCGGGGGCGAGCGTATCGATACTCGATGACAAGAACAACGTGATCGCCACCGAGACGGCAGATTCCAAAGGCGAGGTGTCTTACAACGTGGAATGCGCCAAGGCATATACGCTCCAGGCGCAGATGCAAGGCTATGAGTCGGGGACTTTCGCCGTTGCCAGGATGGACAAAGGCGGGCAGAAAAGGGTAGAGGCGCCACTTGAGCCGATCGATAAGATCATCACCGATACAGAGGTCGTCCTGCCTCCGATCTTCTTTGAGTTCAACCGCCATAACATTACCCGCGAGGGCGCTTTTGAGCTCAACAAGCTCGTTGAGGCGATGAAGGCCAAGCCGCAGATGGTGATCATGGTCAAGTCGCACGCCGATTCAAGAGGCTCGGACGCCTATAACATGGACCTCTCGGACAGACGTGCACGTGCCACGGTACAATACGTGATCTCGCGCGGGGTCGACAAATCCCGCATATCCGGAAAAGGATACGGGGAGACAGAGCCTAAGGTGGCCTGCGGCGATAACTGCACCGAAGAGCAGCACGCGCAGAACAGAAGGTCTGAATTCCTTATCGTAAAATAGAAGAACATATTTGATGAAGAGCCCTTGAGAGATCGGGGGCTTTTTTTTTGGGGAGCTGTCAGCT
>CBDTXL010000480.1:0-4271 GCA_965364435.1 uncultured bacterium | reverse complement strand
GAGTGAAACTTCACTTTATCGTTACCTAAAAGTCCTGACGACCTGGAATTAAGGAATTTAGAATTGAGCTGGGTGCATTCTCTTCAACCCAATAATTGGTGACTCAACTGATGCAGTGCAGTAGGGGTGAGTTCTATGTCCTGAGTACTGAGGACAAGCCCTTTAAGCCCTGGGGGAGCTATTTTGCAATCAGTGTAAATACTGAAATGCTCTCTTGGGTTGAGTAGAAGAAGTAAAGAAAACTTCTTTTGAACAAGTGGAAACCGTTTTATTTCATTGCTTGTCACATGAAGAAGTGGAAGGTTGAACGTTGAAAGTTCGGAAGAAAACCAACAAAGCTGCTCACCCTGCAACCTTCAACCCATTCAGACAAGCTGCCCTTCATGAGTAATTTTCCAATGCCTATCCGTAAGCCAAGCTCCAATTTGGAGAAAAACCAGCCTGCGGCTCACGATGCGTCTCGCACTCTTAAGGCACGACGCCAGAAGGTGAAGTCCATCGCTTCTTCAGAGCTAGATCCTCACATATCAGACAACCTCGTTAATAATCAGGCACAAGCTGAAGAAAAGTTGAAGGTTAGCACGTTGAAAGTGGAAAGTGATGCTCTTGGTGCCGCTACCGCTACCCTATCGGAGTTTCACCTTCAACCTTTAATCTTCCAACCTTCAACCCAAACAGAGCTTCAACCGTCCAACCTTCAACCTTCAACCCAACCATTGGAGTGGCTGATTCATTTCCAGCGCCATAGCCAACTGCTGATGGCAGTGGTGGAGCCTGGTACTTTCACGCTGCGATACGCCAATGACTACTTCTGTAGCATGATGGGCATTGCCGCGACTTACTCAGAGTTAGGAACCCGTGAAATCCGGTTACCGGACTTATTGCCAGACTTGAAAGGTTCGGCAGTTGAATCTTTATACCGGCAGCACGTACTGCATCTAGTACTCCGAGATATCTATCAAGTCAGGATTCCTAGTTTACGGCTACTGGATCAACCCGTGATTGTTTCCTTGAAAAGCCCTCTCTACCCAGAACCACGCTTGATTGAGTTTGCTTTCCGCTCAGAGCAGCTGACAATTGCTCGTCTCGATTCCGAGGTGGATGAGTTGGCGGATTTGGATTTGGAGCAGCTGTTGGTGCAGGATTATTCGTCAAGGTTGATCGACTCTGCCCAATTACAAGCTTGGAGGCAGCGGCTGCGGCTGGAGAACTATCAGCTTTCAGGACAGCTGCTATTGGAAGGGTCAGATGTTACGGAACGGGAGACAATTCGATATATCACCGGGTTACTGATTGAGCGCGACTCGATTCTCCGTCCTGATAAATTTCGCCGCATTAATAAACGTCTGCGATCGCTCTTTCGTGCCAGCAACAGCCTGATCCTCAGCGCGGAGAGTGAGCAGACGCGGCTGTTCATGAGTACGGAGCGTAAGGAGTTAAGAGCAACTGTTTACTCAATAGCGTCTCTTTCAGGGTCGCACTTTTTGAGGGCGGCAGATGCCAATCGAGTTTGGAACGTTCCAGACTTGAGCCTAGATTGCCAAACAGACTGTGAGCGATCGCTTCTACACCAGGGTTTTCGCTCCATGTTACTGATTCCTCTAGTAGTCAGACCAATGAAATCTGGCAAGGGAACGCGACAGCTGGCTGGAGTTGTCGGACTACTTAGCGATCGCCCTCATAATTTTGATGGGCTTGACTGCAAATATGCCGAAGAATTGATGCCCGCTTTTACCGCCGCCCTCCGCCAAGCGATTCAGCAGCGGTTGACCAACATCCACCCGTCGGTGGAGTGGCGCTTCATGCAAGAAGCCGAACGGCGCAGCTGGGGTTTGCCACCAGAACCAATTGTCTTTCCTAATGTCTATCCCCTATACGGCATCTCCGACATTCGCGGCTCTTCTGAAGAGCGCAACCGTTCTATCCAGGCAGATTTACTTGAACAATTCCAGCTTGCTCTGCGTGTGGTGGAAGCTGTTTGCCAATATCAGGAGAGTTCTTTAGGCGAACAGCTGCGGCTCGATTTGCTCGATTACATCGAACAGCTCCAAGAACGAGTAACTGTGGATGCTGAAGTTACAGCGATGAAAATCTTGAGCGATCGCCTTGAAGTCTACTTAGACTACTTTGCTCAATGTGGCCCTGACGCCCTCGCTGCCGTCGAAGCTTACCGACAAAGCTGTAACAATGACCACAAATCAGTTTACCTGGCACGCGCCAACTATGACAAGACAATTAGCCAGATTAACGCTCTTTTGAAAGAAACCTGGGAGCGGTGGCAAGTCCGCATGCAACAAATCATCCCCCATTACTGCGACATTGAGTCCACTGACGGCATCAATCACATGATTTATGTCGGGGAATCGATTGACTCCAAATTTTCCGTTTACCATCTGCGAAGTCTGCGCTACGAACAGTTACGTGCCGTTTGTGACTGTGCGCGAACAGCGTTCAACCTTCAAGCCCTCTACGATACCCAGCTGGAAGTGACTCATCTGGTTTTAGTTCAAGACCTCACGGTGGACATTATCCATGACGAAACCACCGAAAAACTCTTCGATGTCCGAGGGACGCGGGATATCCGCTACGAAATCGTTAAAAAGCGCATTGACAAAGCTGTTGATGAGCAGTCACGGAGTCGCATCACCCAACCAGGGATGCTCACTCTGGTCTATTCGACTGAAGAAGAGTGGACAGAATATCATCAATACCTGCGCTACTTAGCTCGCGAAGGCTGGATAGATCCTGAAATTCAATCTAGCACCGTGGAACCGCTACAAGGCATCACTGGGCTTAGATTTAGCCGTGTGCGTGTTTTACCTGCCCCAGGCTCTCCCGCAGAGGCTTTTATTCCCCCATCAAGCCCACAATGGCTACTGTAGGGGAATCTAATCGTTTCTTCCGATTCCTCCAAAGACTTTGTGATTAAACAAACTTGATGTGAAGCCTGTTCTCAGGTTCTTCAGTGTTGGTCTACCGTTGGACTCTTGCCCGTAGACGCCACTTGTGTTTCTAAGAATTTGTTTAAATATTTGTAAATATGTCGTTTTTGTAGCTTTTGTTACAGAAATATCTGATATAGTAATTAAGTGAAGAGCAAACAAACGTCACTAAAGCGATCGGAGAACACTAAAATGTCTACTCAAGAACAAACCCGTGCCCTGATGATGCGCCACCACCACCTCATCAAAAATCGTCAGCAATCTATGCTTGGTCGCGCCGCCGCCGAAGTAGGTCTAGAACTAGACAACGTTGATTACTGGAATCACATTCAAGGCAAGCTGCATCCCAGCTTCCGCGCCAGCTATGACCGCAGTAATGCTTCACTCAGCTAAGTTGACTCAGGATTCCAGGGTTAAATATGAGTTTCACGGTACCCTCCTCAGGTACCTGTAACTCCACCAAGTTATTAGATAATCCATTTGAATGAGTCATGAATACGAAGCAAGGCGTTCTTCTTGAGAAAGGACGCCTTGAATTTTTAGGGCGTCGGGCTAGTAATTAAATATGCAAGTTAAATGCCTCACAGCTTATTAGCGATGTGAGGCATTACTGATGAAGAGTTAACTGCTGCATCGCGATCAGTCATTCCACACCCGCAGCATTTGGTTGCCGCCCTTTTGAAACTCGTAAGGTACCTGCTTAATCTCCAGGTTATACCCCTGCGCTGCCAATTCTTTGATCACCAACGGCACTAAAGGCGAAACCTCCCTGGAAAATTGATTTAACAGAGGAAAAATTCGCACCTCACCTGCGATGCGGCAGAGTTCCTGAATTGAGGCGAGGTGAAACTCTTGTGAAAGTAAATCAGAATAAGTGAACAGGAAGTGGGAGCAAACAGCTAAATTAAACTGATGGGTATCGAAAGGCAGCACTGGCAACTCACCAGTGATATAGCGTCCTTGCTGAACTCCAAGTGGCAAATCTTCCAGAAATTGCTGCATAGCTGCCATCCTGATTTGCCCCAATTGTTCGGGTGACTGGATATCCTGCCAGACGAAGTATTCACGAGTTGCCTTAGTGCCGTCTATCACCGTTTGGTAAGTATCTTGGATACGCTGAGAAATTTCATTGGCGGAAAACTGATAGATTGGGTCACACGAGATAACTTTGTATCCTCTGCGATTCATCTCAACATTAAAGCTGGCTGGACCACCAGCACAATCGAGAATTTTTAGCTGGAGTTCGTCAGGTGTCAGGTCGAACATCCTGATATATTCTTCCAGAGTTCGTCCCCAAGGAACGACGCTTTCAAGCTTGAAGTCCATTGT
>CBDTXL010000479.1:0-4273 GCA_965364435.1 uncultured bacterium | reverse complement strand
ATTAGCTAAAATTTCTCGACGGAAGGTCGTAGGTCGATTTCTTGTGTCCAAGCCGTTGCATCCTGCTGATAAAGTTGCCAGTAGGTTTGGGCAATGGCTTCTGGTGATAACAGGGTGTGCGTCTCGCGGTTTGATGACATCGATCGCACTCTCGCTGTGTCAATTTGCCCATCGATAATGATATGGGCAACATGAATTCCTTGTGGACCGAATTCGCGAGCGAGACTCTGTCCGAGAGCGCGTAGACCAAATTTCCCCACCGCCAGACAAGAAAAACGCGCTCCTCCTCTCAATGCTGCTGTTGCGCCAGTCAACAGGATTGTGCCACGTCTTTGCTCAATCATGGCTGGTAGCACCTGCTGCGCCCCTAAAAAGGCTCCAAAGCAGTTGGCTTTCCAGCTTTCTTCAAACTGTTGGGGGCTAATTTCAAGAATGCCTCCCATTTTAAAAGCGCCTGCGTTGTAGATAAAAACTTCAGGGTTTCCGAGTTGCGATCGCACCTGTTTAAAAGCATCGGCAACGGATGTCGGATCGCTTGCATCCACAGAGATAGATAACGCTTGACCCCCACTATTTTCAATCTCCTGCTGAATTGGGTTCAGCTTCTCAAGGGTTCTCGCCATCAAACCTAGGGCAAAACCTTCTGAGGCAAAACGGCGTGCGATCGCGCTTCCGAGTCCTGGTCCGACACCCAAAACTACTGCTACCTTGGCTACAGTCATGTCACCCTCCTTGCTTTCTCGATTCCAACTTTAAATCAGACTGCGATTAATTGATGATTTTCCTGCTTTGAGGACAAGAGTAAGACTGAGCGTTTCTGCCATAATCGAAATGACTAATTAAGGGTTTAGCTTACCCACCTCCTGCTCTTTCATTGAGGATGTTGTTATAAATGGAACCTTTAACGGCTACAGCTTTGGCAGTCGGCACTGTGCTTGCAACAAAAGCAGTGGAAAAAATTGGAGAAAATGTCGGGGATGCGGTAAGTGAGAAGACTCGTAAGTTTCTGTCGTCGCTCAAACATCAGTCTCCGGATACCGTGACTGCCATTGAACTAGCCCCACAGCAACCCTTGGATTATGGTAAAGCCGTGCTGGAGGTAGAGTCAGCGGCGGAAAAAGACGCTGAACTCAATCAAGTGGTGCAGGAGTTGGCAGCAACAGCAGAAGCTAACTCAAACCCAAAACTTGCTGAACAACTCCAAAAGGTTCTCCGAGAGATAGACGATGCCCTTAAGTCTCAACAGCCCTCTATCCAAAACCAAAACTTGGCGAAGTTGCAAGAAAAGGGAATTATTAATCAAGGCGTTATCAATCATCCAAATATCAGCATTACTTGAATAGAGTCGCCCTGTGGGAAGGGGGCAAAGTTCATTCCTGATGAGACATTGCTACAGATCGCATGGCACGATGTCTGCGGCAAAGTCTTAGCACAGCAGCGAGAAAACCAAAACTTCAGGCGCTCAATCACTGGCAGACATTTGGGGCATGAGGCGAAGAATGTCTATGTGAAGCTGGGATTGGTGAAGCCAAAGGAACAGCCTAGTCGAGGTAATGAGTTTCAACCATCGGCAGATCGAGGAACGTTGCAATATCAGCTAACTGAGAAAGAAATTGAGCAGAAGTATCAATATGATGAGTTTCTAGAACAGGTAATAGAAGGGAAAGAGAAAAACCTCACTATTGTTGGTGAACCTGGGGCTGGGAAAAGTACATGGTTAGAGCAGATTGCTCTTTATGTCGATAATTCAAATAAAGGCTTTCCAATCTGCATTTATTTGGCAAGTCTGGGAGGGAAAACTCTGGAAGAATACTTATTCCAGATTTGGCTAAAGAATGCACTGCTTATTTCTCAGTGTGATGTAGGCATTACCTCAGCACAAAAGAAGCTAGAGGAATTGTTCAAGAGTGGCAAGGTGTGGCTGCTGTTGGATGGGGTGGATGAGATGAGGGCAGATGAATCACCTTTACAGGCAATTGCCACCCAGCTAGAAGGATGGGGCGATTTAGCGCGAGTAGTGCTAACCTGTCGGTCAAATGTTTGGGAAGCTAACCCCAACATCCTGCTAAATTTTGAGACATATCGCACTCTGCATTTTGATGATGAGCAGGTGGGTGATTTCATTCAACAGTGGTTTACCCAGGAAGGTAAGCCAGAATTAGGGGAAGAGTTAGAGACTAAGTTAGATGACACTAGGAATGATCGCATCCGGGATTTGATTAAAAATCCTTTGCGGTTGGCGATGTTGTGTGGAATCTGGTATTCCCGTCGGGGATATTTGCCCAAGACGAAAGCCACACTTTACCAGCAATATATAGAAGAGTATTTCTATCGGTGGAAACAACACCCACAGCTTGCTGATGATTTGGATAAACAGGAGGAGTTGCATGAAGCTTTCTCGAAGTTGGCACTCGAAGCCATTGATAAGAAGTTGCCACTACGGAAGAAATTTGTTCATAAGCAAATGGGTAAATCTCTTTTTCAGTTAGCGCGTGATGTCGGTTGGCTGAATTGGGTTTACAAGGATGCTGAGACGCGTGAAGATGTTTATGCTTTCTACCATCCCACGTTTCAGGAATATTTCGCGGCGTGTGGGATAAATGATTGGCACTTTTTCCTCAACCATGTTCCTGATAAAACGAACTAGCAATCACTACCTTATTGAACTTAATCCATAATCCTGAGTTTACACATTTTAGGGAGGCAATATCCAGTTTGGCAGAAATTGGCAATAACAATCTAATTGTAATCGATAATTTAGTTAATTTAATAATGCAGAATCATCCGAATGATACTTGCCGTTACCAAGCAGCAGAAGACCACTTAAAAAAAAATTGGCAAAAATAACCCTATCATAAAGGCAAAACTGCTGAAAATAATTGATGAAATTGTAGATGAATCTGTCTTGCTTCAAGTGGCGTCGGTACTAGTCGAGATTGATAATAAGCAGATAATTAATAAAGAATATGAGATTTTGAGAAATAAGTTGGGTAAATTAATTAGCCTAAGCAAAAATCCAGTTTATATTATAAAAACAGCAAATATATTAGTAAATACTGGCAGTTGCAATCAAGTAATCATCGATAGATTGACAGAATTAATTAAGAATAATCAAGATTCAGGAATTTTACTTAGAGCAACCTATACTTTAGGCAAAATAGACAAAAATAATCAAATAGCGCAGGACGCACTATTGAGACTCTGCAATAATGAGCAAGAGAAGAGAACTCTCCAACAAATAGATTTCACACTAGGCGGCACAATAGTTACAGTTGATTTAGGGGAGAGGTCTAATGAATCTGTTCGTGCTGAGGCAACCTTTATTTTAGGATTTATTTACAAAGAAGATAAATTAGCTATTCAGCTATTAGCCGAATTAATTGGGGAATTTCAGAAGGGAGACGAAGATTCCCTTAGCCAAGCAGCACATTTTTTAGGGAAAATCGACAAAAATAATCCAACAGCGATTGATACTGATGATTACCAAAACCATGGTTCAACCATCGTCCTGGATAGAATCTGGAATTAAAATTAGCAAAGTTAGGAATCTTAATTTATTTAAGTTTACTAATGAACTACAGTCTCGTTTAGATGAGCTTTCAGAGAAAAATAAAGCAGGAATACTTACTTCAGAAGAAGAAGCTGAACTCACAGGAATGTTGGAACTAGATAGAATTTTTACTTTGCTCAATGCCAGAATAATTGCTGAGTCATGACAGTTAATGACACAACTCGAAAACTGGTACGAGAAAGAGCCAAGTACTTGTGCGAATATTGTCATTCCTCAGAAGAAGCCAGTGCAGCTCTGTTCGCGATAGATCATATAACTCCACAGTCTCTTGGAGGCTCTGAAGTGAAGAGGAAGCGTGAAGCGTTTGCGTAGCATGGTGCGTTAGCAGCATAGCTATCCCGAAGGGAATCGCAACTAAAATAGATACCATTACAACCAAAGCATGGTAAGAGTAATATGAATCCTCACTTAATGGTTAGACCTTCATCATTTATAGGTTCCGGACTCCAGATGGAGCAAGTTAATACTAACTTGAGTTTCTTCAAGTTTACTGACGAGCTACAGTCACGCCTAGAAGACCTCCTGGAGAAAAGCAAAGCTGGATTACTAACACCAGATGAAGCGGCTGAACTAGCTGGAATATCCGATTTATCCCAAATCTTTACATTCATTAACTCCCAACTTGCCGCCCAAGCTAAATGGTTTCCAGCTTCAGCAATATATTAATATCAGCCTATTCAAGCGGAGGCACACCAGCATGGT
>CBDTXL010000478.1:0-4285 GCA_965364435.1 uncultured bacterium | reverse complement strand
CTAGTTAATTCCTGACGAGGTATCCCTCGGATTGAGCTGAGAGCGGTTGCATGATTACGGCTTCGATAGGCACGATGCCCACCTTTTCACTGTTAATGCAACGAGCCGCCTCCCGCGATAAATCCAGGGTCCTGTTGGGGACATAGGGTCCCCGGTCATTAATCCGGACAATCACAGCTTTGCCGTTTTCCAGGTTTCTCACCTTCAAATAGGTATCAAAGGGCAAGGAGGTATGAGCGGCGGTGAGTTCATACTGACTATACGTTTCCCCAGTGGCAGTGCTGCGCCCATGAAAATAGGGTCCGTACCAAGAAGCCCGTCCCTCAAATGTCCTTGGCGTTTCTATTAAGTTGTACATTCGCCGCTGTGCTTCTGCCAGCTTCAAAGGCACTTTGCCCAAAGCAAGGCGGAGATTGTTAGCCCATTCGATGGCAAGCACTTCTGGATTGCGGTCTAAATCTGCGGCTAGGGCATCGTCAACCTTAAACAACAGGCGCGAGCCTACCTTCACCCCTGGTAGCCCATCAAACAGTGCGGGTTCAACTGGTGAGGCATTCAAATAGGGGTCAGAGGGTTCATGGAAGAATTGCTTCAGACGTTGAGCCATTAAATTAGCTTGCTCCTGGGTGGGAAATTGTGCAATTAAGCGTCCCTTCACCCAAACTTGAAACCGCTCCTCATCGGTAGAGGTAGGAGTGGCAACGACCCGACGGATTAACATTTGTGAATACCGCCAAAAGCCTCGCTTTACACGCTGTACTTCACTGTTTTGTTTCTCCTCAGCTTGATCGCCAGAGTGAGTGCTGACAACCATAACCGACGAGGCTAGTGACGGTTCAACGGGTTCAACTCGCTGACGCCAAGGCAACAAATTCTGCATTACCTGCCAAATCTGCTTAGGGAGCGTCGCTTTGGACACATCACGGGAAGATGTTTCTCTCCATGAAGCAGATGAGTATTGAGGTGTCGGTGCAACTGACAGAAAGTCTTTTTCTGGCTCTGACTCGGGACGGCAGAAAGCCTTTTCTACTCCCTTGATGCCGTAGGTAGGACGGACAGGCGCTTGGGCTGGCTGGAATCGAAACTCAGAAGTACTTGCACCCATCTGAAAGGCCAGGTTAGGGATAGTTGCAACAGAAGAGTTAGAAGACCATAATCCTGAATAAAGCTGTGTTGGAAAAAGAGGAGTCGGTATTTCAATGGGGCTGCTGACAGCGGAGAAAACCTTTGCAGGGAAAACACTAGTGAGGTAATCAGGTACTTTTAATAGACCCTGACTGGACGCAAGGAAATAGCTGACCCAGGAAGTCACCCAAACAAGTCCGAAAAATGGCATGAGCAGGGAAATATTGAGGTAAAATGCACTCTGGCCAGTAAACAGTAATACACTATACAGGTATCGGGGATCAATAGATCCATCTTGGGAGTGATCCCTATAAAGCCGGGATAGTACGTTACCTTGATTTGAGTCTGTTAGGATAGCAAGAACGCTTAATTGTCATTAAGCTATAGTGTCTTGGGTTGAGAGACAGAAGTTAAAAAAAGTATGAATAAACTGACTTTTTATATTGTCGATGTCTTTGCAGTGGCGAGATATACGGGCAATCAGCTTGCCGTCTTTACCAATGCGATCGCGCTTTCTGACGAAGAAATGCAACGAATTGCTAAGGAAATAAATTATTCTGAAACAACTTTTATGAAATCTACAAACCTCCGAAATGGGGGTTATGATGTCCGCATTTTTACGCCAAACAAAGAATTGCCCTTTGCTGGTCATCCTACCCTAGGAACCGCATACATCATTCAACGTGAGATAATTAAGCAACCCGTTGAAACAGTTACCTTAAATTTGAAAGTTGGGCAAATTCCTGTGACTTGGCACAACACAAGTGATGGGGATGAGGTGTTATGGATGCGTCAAAAGGCTCCTACTTTTCATCAAATATTGGAGGCTGCTGACCTTGCACCCGTATTAAGTCTAGAGCTGGATGAGATGGATTCTCGCTATCCAATTCAAGAAGTTTCCACAGGCATTCCCTTCATTATTGTTCCCTTAAGAACACACGAATCGCTGAAGCGGATTAGGGTAAATAGAGAGAAATACTTTCAGTTAGTAGAGAAGACTCAATCCAAAGAAATTCTGGTTTTTTGTCCGGAAACCTATGCTCCAGAGAATGACTTAAGTGTACGTGTATTTGCTGAGTACTTAGGTATTCCAGAAGACCCGGCTACTGGGAGTGCTAATGGCTGTTTAGCTGGGTATCTGGTTGAGTATTCCTACTTTGGCGAAAAGCCTGTGGATGTCCGTGTGGAGCAGGGATATGAAATTGGTAGACCTTCACTGTTACTGCTCAAAGCTCAGAAGAATGAGCAGACTATAGAAGTGTCTGTGGGCGGTAAGGTGGTGATGGTTGCAAAAGGGGAATTTGTCTAGAGAACCCCATATTTATTTTCTAGACTAGGAACATGGGTGCACTTGTGACCTGTAGACGAGGCTAGATCTTCCCTCTTCCAACGCAACCTCGTGTCGCCAATGTAAGCTCTCAGCTAATTCCGCCATTCCTCTCAACACTGAACCCGGAGGGTTCAGTGTTGAGAGGAATGGCGGGTCTGTCGATGGGGTTCAATACCCCAGAGACAGACAAACTCCTAATGTATTGTCGAAGTACATCGCTAATCGTTCTTTCGGTAAGCTCGCAGTATTGCTCTAAATGAGCTTTTTCTCTGTCTGCGATTCTAAAGTTAATCTGCTGCATATAGCAAATATCTAGGTATTTGCTATAATTATGTCATGAAACTAGCCTACCAATTCAAACTACTGCCAACTTCTAAGCAACAGTGTCGTATGAGCAAATGGCTCGATATGCTACGGCACCAATACAACTTTTTGTTAGCTGATAGATTTGATTGGTATGAAATGAACAGGTGTCTAGTTAATGCTTGTCCATTGGTGTGCAGCATTGCGCCCCCAAGAGAACAGCCTGAATATTACGGACAAAAGCGCTCTTTGGTTTCTCTCAAGACAGAACGCGAGTGGTACAAAGATATTCATGCTGATGTTTTGCAAGACATGGTGAAGCGGGTAGACTTAGCTTTTACTCGTTTCGTCAAGGGGGACAGCAACGGCAAGCGTAGCGGCAAACCTCGTTTTAAAGGGAAGAATCGCTATCGCACTTTTGCTTATCAACGAGTAAAACCCGACTGCATTCAAGGAAATCGGATTGAGCTTCCCAAGTTGGGAGAAATTAAGTTCATTCAACACCGAGCTATTCCTGATGGTTGTCTCATTAAGAGGGCATTAGTTACTCTCAAGGCTGATGGCTGGTATGTGACGCTGACTCTAGAAGACGAATCAGTCCCCGATAATCCCGCTATTGACATTGAACCAACTGAAGCAAATAGTATAGGTATTGATGCAGGTTTAGAGTATTTCGCAGCCTGTTCAGACGGCACAATGGTAGAACCACCTAAATTCTATCGGCAAGCCGAAAAGAAATTAGCCAAGCTGCAAGCCAAAAGAGAGCTAAGAAAAAAGGGTTCTACTGCACGCCGCAAACTTAATCAGCGCATTGCAAAGTTACATCAACAAATAGCTCGACAACGCAAGCAATGGCACTTTGAGCTAGCAGGCAAATTAGTGGATAAGGCTGAGGTAATCTTTGTAGAAGACCTCAAAGTTTCTAATATGGCAAAACGCAACAAACCCAAACAAGATGAATCGGGTACGTTTTTGCCTAACGGTCAATCCGCAAAATCGGGATTGAATAAAAGTTTTGCTGATGCGGGGATAGCTGGGTTCTTGAACGAAATCCTACCGTACAAGGCTGAAAGAGCTGGGCGGTTGGTCGTGAAAGTTAATCCTGCCGGAACATCTCAACATTGTGCAATGTGCCTCAACAGAGTTCCCAAGGAGTTAAGTGATAGGTGGCATGAATGCTCTTGTGGTGCATCCATGCCTCGTGACCTGAACTCTGGGATTCTAATAAAGAAAGTGGGGTTGGGCGTTCGCCTCACTATAAAACGCTCTCTCCGGGAAGTCTCGGAGGAGAAGCCCACAGTCTAATCTTTGATTGAGTGTGGGAGTACGTCACTAATAATGCATCCTACTGGTAGTGAGTGACAAATATTAAAGTGGCATAGCACAAATCCGTTAACCTCTCAATCTTCCCTGTTCCAACGCGACCTCGTGTCGCCAGTGCAAGCTCTCAGTAATAACCCACCTTACTGGTATAGTGAGTACAAATATTAAAGTGGCATAGCACAAATCCGTTAACCTCTCAATCCA
>CBDTXL010000477.1:0-4286 GCA_965364435.1 uncultured bacterium | reverse complement strand
TCCTGACCCCAGTGTTTCGCAAGGCGAAAAAAAGTCGAGGAATCCCGTCCCGGACATGGTGTCTTGAAGCTCTTCCGAAAGCCCCACAAGCACGATTTTCCCGGTTTGAATAGTAGATATCTGCCGGTATAGCGACAGCAGCATCCGGATGCCAGCACTGGACATATAGGATACCTTGGTCATATCCAGGAGAATCTTGCTCCCTCGCTCGGCTAACGGTAAAACCTTCTCTTGAACCGTCGGTGCTGTATCGGCGTCCAAGTCACCAATCAGCCCTACCACTGCTACGTCTTCTAGGATATTTATTTCCATCTTGCTCTGTTGGTCTAATGATTCACTATCTCCAGCAATAAAAACGTCCCACCCTGAACTTTGCCGGTTCCAGTTTACTCCATACTCTGAGGTGACTAATCCCTTGGAAGTTTCCCTTGAAGACTAGTAGACATCTCCAGAAGAGAGATTCTGTGCTAAAGAAAGAATAGTAAACTTATGTTGGGCACATCTGACGTTGGCCGGGATATACCAGTATTTCCAACCAAATTTGTAGCGATCCGGATTCCTTGGCTCGGTATCGCCAAACTGAGATGCTCCCCTTGAACAGCAAGCCACGCAGCCAAACCGAAGGGAGACGAGCCAATAAGTGGGCGCTTATCAACTTTGTGTATGAATCAGTGGAGGGGCGATGAGCAATGCGAAGCGCGATCGCTTTACACTCCATCTGAACTCAGCTGCCTCAAATTGATGTGATTTATGTTGCTGCGACGAAAGATTGCCCTTTACTTAGAAGACATTGAAACGCCAGCTGGTAGAGCTGTTAATTTGTTCATCTTGGGACTCATTCTGCTGTCTTCAGCAATTTTCGTAGCACAAACCTACGCCATTCCCGATTCGGTTCGTAATGTTATTGATGTTATTGATAGGTTAATTGGAGTAATTTTCGTTACCGAGTATATCATCCGATTTTTGTGTGCTGATGACAAGATAAAATTCTTTTTTAGTCCCTTTTCTCTCCTTGACTTAATGGCTGTATTGCCCTTTGTATTAAGGCTAACTAATATACAATATATCCGAATGTTCAGATGGTTCCGAATTTTGCGGTTAATTCGGTTTATAGACCTTAAGATTTATTTTTTACGCATAAACTCAGAAGATGGGGTAATTTTTGCAAGAATATTATTTACGTTATTTACCATTATTTTTGTTTACTCTGGCTTGATTTATCAAGTGGAGCATCCGGTCAATACTGAGGCTTTTGAAACGTTTTTGGATGCCTTCTATTTCTCGGTCGTAACAATGACAACTGTTGGATTTGGGGATGTCACCCCGATTTCAGAGGTAGGTCGATTACTGACAGTCTTAATGATTTTAACGGGTATTGCTGTGATTCCTTGGCAATTGGGCGATTTGATTAAGCAATTACTCAAAACGGCTAACGAAGTAGAGAAAGCTTGTTCGGGTTGTGGGTTACCATTTCATGACAAGGATGCTCAATTCTGCAAAATCTGCGGCACTAAGTTGAGAAAAGGCTAGCTTTATCGAACCGAACTGAGCCAACGAGGGAAGTAGGGAGAGATCTCTCTCTATTTCCAGTTTTCAATCTTCGTCCGCAGCTCTTCCAATTCATTGGATCTAAATACACCTAACTTTCGGATTCCTTATATCCGTGATGAGGTAAAAGCTCAATCTCTGGTGCAGTATGTTTTGGCGTGACCCCTGATTGTTGCATGAATTCACCGACGCTGCCGAGGTCGAGCAAACGGGCGGGAACGCCCCCTACGGAGGTTCAAGGGTCGAGTTCTCTGTTGGACAGCGTCCGGTTGCAATCTTAAATCTTCCAAGATTTCGCTAGCAGCGGCTTCACCCGTTTCGCAGCCTCCTTCCATGTAACCTTGATAGTCTTGGGAGCAGTGTTCGCCAGCAAAAAACAGATTGCCCACACGCTCTCCTTCTACCCCGTACATTCGAGTCCATTGCCCCACTAAATAGCAGGAATATGACCCGCGACTGTATTGTTCACCCTGCCAGTAGGCTCGTACAGTCTTATCCTTTAGCCGAGCAGCACTAATGCCAGGGAAAACCCTCTCTAATTGGGGCATCAATCTTTGGGCTTGAATTTCTGGTGTTGCACTTCCCAGGACTACACCTTGGCGTCCGCCAGTGAAGTTAGTGAGCAAGCCTTCCCCTGGGGTAAAGCGACTCTGACTACTCTCCCAGGTGTTTTGAAACCCCAGGTCTGTGTAGACGTTAGCAGTGGAGCGATAGCGGGTTCGCCAGACTTTTTCCCGATAGCCAGTGATTAATTTGGAGTTGGTGCCATAGCCTAAAGTATTGATCGCCAACCTTTTTGCTGGTGGTAAATTCACATTGAGTGGAATTGAGCGCAGCACGCTAAATGGCACAGTAAGCAAAATCCGCTCATAGGTTCGCTCATAGCTACGGCCTCCCGACCGTAAAGCTACCCGGTAGCGACCATCCCAGAGGCTGCGGAGTGACTCTAAAACTGTCTCGGTTTTAAGAGAATTTGACAATAACTGTGCCAGTCGTCGGGGGACTTGCTCATTGCCCCCATCAATGTAGTAACGCTCATCACTGGTTCCGAAGATATTAAATTTACCCGGTTCAGTGCCGATTAAATACAGGAGGTTCAGGCAGGACTGTTCTTGGGCCTCTCGACCATACTCCCCAGTGTAAGCTACCTGGATGAGCTTCCGGATAGTCGAGGTTGTTGGGATGCGGTTTAAATACTGGGTAATTGAGAGACGGTCTAAAGCCGCTGCTGCGGGATCGGGTTTTGCATAGCTCTCAAAATTTGCGATCGCTTTTAAATCTTTGTCAATCTGCTTAGCAACAGGCGCAAAGTCCCTGATAATTTCCCTGAGGGGAACTCGGCGTCCCTCAAAGAAGAAAGTGTCTTTTACCAATCCCCGCTCAGCAGCTAGCAGGTCAACGATCTTAAAGCCAAGTTCCTTCGCCAGATCTCGCAAGCAAGTATGATCCGTGTCGATGAATTCTCCTGCAAGCTCTACCGTAAGCTTGGTTTCTGCTGCTTTATGCAAACTCCGAATCCGACCGCCCACTCGGTTCCTGGCTTCAATGATATCGACGCGAACGCCAGCCTGCTTCAGGCGATAGGCAGCAGTCAGTCCAGCAATGCCTGCACCCACCACTAGGATTGAGGAATTTCCGGATTGGGCAACAGCACGATCCCCCTCCCGGCTAAAGGTAGTTGCAGCCGCTGCTCCTGCTAATGCCAGACCGCCGTGCAGCAGACTGCGGCGAGAGATTCTTTCGTTAAGGCGATCAAGTACCTCTGCTGGAGGAATACCACTTTTTCTTGATATCTGAGAAACTTTGTAGGCTTGACGCAGAATTTTAAGCAGGGGCGACCTGGGCATTATTGATGCACCTTAAGTAGGTTTACTTGCATACTATTTGATTACGTGAAATGAGTATACAACAGGTGCGCTCAAATTCCTATTTTAGGATGCCACTTTCCTTCAAAATAACAGTAACTATTTTTGTATTGAGAAAATAGATGCTCCCCAATCTTTCCTTGATACAGCTGCATTAAACTCTGCCATTTCCTCTGGCGTGAAATTCCTAACCAATCCCGACATGACTTCTACCGCCATCACACCTTTAATTCTGTGTGTTAAATTCTTATCTGACATTGCTCTGAGTTCTTCAGGAGAGAAGTTCTCTCCTAAAAGAATTGATAAAAGCTTAATTATTTCCTCTTTATCTAATTCCTTAAATACACTATCGCCTTGAATCAATTTTTCTACGATTGGTGAGACACGAGCTATAACCTCATTCTTTTCCTCAAAAACTTCATTCATAACAGCCCTCAATTTTAGGATTTCAAACCACTCACCTATTGTGCCATAGGCATAAACCTCCTGTTCTGAGCCTACAAATAAGGTAGCAGTGTCGTTTATTTAGCCAAATGGTATGAACCGGCGTAACATAGATGATTCTCGCCTGTGGGTACTGCGAGCCAACGCTCCTTGGCAACCCCCTCTCAAGCAGCCAGGAGGAGATTCATACTGGACTTTTGACCAGATAGATCCCGACGGCCTCAGCTCTAACACGAATAATTATTGATATTTCAGGAACCCACCAATGCCTACGGTAGTCGGTGGAATGCGAAAGTTGGCTCTCATGTCGTGCCAACGGCTTACGTTTACCTCATATCTTGCACCACCCCCCTAACCCCCCATTATTTGGGGGGAACAAGATTTATGAAAACCTGGCTTCCCCCAACAATAAAAGTTGCTCCTTATATT
>CBDTXL010000476.1:0-4294 GCA_965364435.1 uncultured bacterium | reverse complement strand
CAATAAGGAATATAGCTTTTGATAGAACAGAATCTCTACCCAAAGAAACAGCATTATCTGTTAATTCACTCAGAAAATTAGTAGTAGCAATTCCAAGAAGCTTTGGAACAAGAACAAACAAGTAGTGGGAGCATCCCAGTGCCAGCAGATAGACTGAGCCAAAGTGGAATGCACCCCAAGTGGTTATCTAGACACACCAGGCAGCAAAATGACAATACTTGGTAATGTCCAGAAAGAGAACTAATAGCATAACCCTTTCGACTCAGCCAAAGAGTTTCGCCCATATAGCAACCTGGGCAGTAGAACTGTGTAGAAAAAACTGACGACAACGAGCCAATGTATACAACTACAACACCCAATAAACAACGACTAAAGCCGTGTCAAAGAACTGAAGTAGTTCGAGTGCGCCTCACTCCATCCGAGAAAGAAGAATTGGCAAAACGAGCCGCTTCATCTAAAGAAAGAACGGTATCTAATTATCTCAGAAAACGAGCTTTCAATCTGAGTTACGCGATTCCACCAATTAACGAGGAAGCCTGTGCCGAACTGCGTCGAATGAGTACACACATTTGCCAACTTGCCAGATTCGCTGAAAGGGCAGCAAAAACTGGGCAAATACCAGCCGCGCACTTTGAGGTTTTACAAGACTTCAGCAGAAAAATAGCCGAATACCACCTGGAATTAAGGGGCAAATTTCTCCAAGAGGTAATGAAAGAACAAACTCAATCCAATTCTTAAACCTCTAGGTTAATAAAGAATGATGACGGACAAAAACTATGCCAACTAAAATACAAGGAAAAAAGTCTTCTACACAACAAAAACAGAGTAAGCCTAGCGTCAGAAAAACCACGGCTCAAAAAAGAAACTACATCGACCATCCTGATGACCTAGGGCTTATTGAAGAAATACTGGATGCCGCTATTGAGGAAGCACAAGGCAACGTAGAAGACTTAGAGAGCTTTTTTGAATTTGCCGAAGAGTACAGCGAAGAATTCGAGTGTAGTGACGGAGGAATATATCCATTAAAATTCAATTACTACGAAAAAGATAGTGAAATAACGGGGTTCAACGTTGCTTTTGCAGACGACCCAAAAGTAACAACCAGCGGAACCAAAATAATGGAGAACCAAGGGTACGATAAAGACGACCCTGAGCGCTCTAAATTCACTATTAGCTCACTCCTAGAAAGGCTAGAAATTGAAGAAGAGCCGGAAAAAGAGTCGAGAGTCAGAAAAGCTACACCTAAATCCACTGTCAACCCTAGAGCTTTTTCTAAAGCAGCCACAAAGCGTCAAACTGAGGATACAGACGAAGAAGAGGAGGATTTAGACGAGCTATTATCAACTGAAGAAGAGGAATCCACAGATGAAGAAGCGCCCATAACCAAGGGAGCGCTGGGTAAAGTAGCAAAGTCTAGAAAGCAACAACTCTCTCAGAACACTGGGGGGAACAGAAACAATAACGGACAGACAAATTTGACTGAACAAGTCTCCCGTATTGCTGCTGGTGCTGCTACCCAAGGCTCTACTGTAGACGGAGTAAACTTAGCAGGAGGGGTTGGTCAGTTTGCGACATTAGCAACAGTAGTAGGAATCAAAACTGCCGAAACAATTTGGAACACAATAGATGAAGCGCGTGAAGCAGGGCGCGAAAAACGGGTTCAAGAGATAGAAAATTACATAAAAAACTTGTGCGTTCGCGCTGACGACTTAACCAATACAGTCGATTCAATACAAAAAGCGAATGCACCAAAACCTCCAGGTAAATTAGACTCGTTAGCTGTAAAGAAATCCAATCCAGAGAAGATTGAACAACAGCATTCATCAGACGCTGCTAAAGACACCCCCTTAGCTCAAGCTGCTGCAAATATTGACGGCAAGATAAATGAATTAGCCAGCAAACTTGACCCAGAATATAAATCAAAGCCGTTAGAACTCGATAAAGAAAAGAGCATTGATGAACGGCTTGACCAAATCGAAAAATACCTGGACAAACTATCAGCACGACTAGATCGACTAGAAGCCGTCGTTGGAGAACTAGAGAGAAAACTTGATTCCCACAAAAGAGTCGAAGCATCAGATGACATAGATGAATTCGTAGTCAATCGCAAAAACGAACAGCAAAGACCCATCGTTGCTGAAGCTCTAGTCAAATACGCTATGGCCACAGGGGAAGATGCAAGCACTGGATTACCTGTAGCTGACGGCACTTTGTATGTTACAAGAGTTGACAACAAAGTAACCGTCTCTCTAGAAGCCAGTAATGGTATAGAGATTTTCCAGGGTTCTAAAACCAATGAAGAGTGGACGATACCAGCTCTTGCTGACAGACTTAATCCGTCAGAAAAAGATCAGATACTCAAACTGCCTCAATCAGAGGAAGAGTACGACAGACTAAGCACGGCTCAAGACTTAGTCGAAAAGTTTCAACAAACCTTCCCCAAACGCTTCAGTGGAGAGAAAGACCCAATATTCCCCTGGAAAGAAGAAGGAATTGTCAAATACGAATTTGAAATCCTCGATCTGCCGAACGGCTCTAAAGAACTAATTGGATGTGATCCACGCCAGGGGGATAAACAAGTGTTCGACGCAGTTCTGATTGAAGGGGAACGAGCCGAGGTTCGCAAGTGCAGCATTCCACTTGAAGAAATGGAAAAAGCTCTCTATGAAGAGAAAACTCGTGAGCGCTCTAGAGTTAACTCAGGAAGCAAAGCGCAAAAAGACGACCAAATAGAAATGTAAATTTACAGTACGGAGCCTAAAATGTTTAACACATCCAACAAATACTCCTCAAATTCGGCAATAGTACGGCAACGCAAGAAGTTGAACCAGTTTCTAATAAAGCTAAAAATCACTCCCACTGACTTAATCTTTATCGCTCTGCTAACAACAATTGCTGTTTATTTCCTTGTCAAAGAACCCCTGCTAATTAGTGTTTTAAGTGCAGCCAGCATCACATTTTTCGGACTTTGGCAGATTACCAAAACTATTCCAGTTTTAGAAAAGCTCGTTGGCAGGAAAATCCGATTTTGGCACGTTGCTACGGCTATCATTGCTGTTGCCGCATTCTTGAGTACATTTGAAACCCCTGCTCAAGCCATTTTCTTAAGTGGTCTAGAAAAATTTATGACCGACATCGCTCAAAAAGCTGGAGGAAATGGAGGTACAGCAATCAGCGCCGATACCATTAAACTCATCTTCAACGCGATTCGAGGTGTGTTCCTGCTTCTAGTCGCTGCCGCCGCTTTGTTTGCTTATAACCAAGCCCAGCAAGGAAACGATTGGCGACCAATTGTCACCCAAATTGGATTGGCTTTCGGAATTGTAATTGCAATAGATGTAGTCACGCAACTCTTCATCGGTGATGGTACCGGGGGCAGTGCTGCTGCTGGCGGATTCGCCCTCCCATTCTTAGGTGCTTTAAACACGATTGTCTTTCAATAAATCTGTCGATTATACCTAGGAAATCACCATGCCACGAGAGCCAGAAAGAGATTTCGTCCGTGTCAATAAAATCCTTGGCAAACAGGCAAGTATAGGTCCCATCCCAGCCAACCAGATAGTACCTTGGTGCGTACTTGTAATAATCTCATACGGCGTTACCAATGGCATATTCGGCTTGGGGTTAGCTTGGTTTTTCATTGTTTCTTTTTGGCTAATCGTTTCCTGGTGGCTGCTGACAGGTAACGCGCCACACCTGTTTACAGACAAGTTTCGTCACCCACCAGGAGACGAATGGTGCAACGGCGATGCCCTGTATATATCCCCCCTTAGCCAACTGAATCAGCCGAAACCACAAGGGCGCAAAGGGGGTAAAAATTCAGAACATAAAACAAAACTCAAACCCAAAGTTGTTCCGAATCAACAAGGAGGCAAAAGTAAGTTCATGCCGTTCCAGAACGAAACCAACATCTGCTGTTTAGTCGAAATCAACAAAGACAATCGACAAGTAGCGGGAATACTTCTTAATAACGGTGAACAGTACCAATTAGTATTCGGTTTCCGTACTCAGGGACTTCACAACCTACTTTACTCAAACGAAGTATCGGCATTTGCCAGTTCCATTGAAGAAGGGATGAAGGACTTACCACCAGGAGAAAAAATTACGTTCTGCTCTGGCTGCTACAGCGACGATAGCGAGCGCCAAAAAGAACTGAGTAGACTGGCGGACAAAGCGCACATCAAGCCTGTAAGTGTTCTTATTCGTAACGAACAGCGTCGGATTCAACAGTTAACCCAAAAAGGGTCAAGACAAGTTTGGAGCCTAGTAGCATTTTGTACTTGGACGGCTGACG
>CBDTXL010000475.1:0-4295 GCA_965364435.1 uncultured bacterium | reverse complement strand
GAACAAGAGTTGAAAGTTGACAAGTTGAATGTTGAAGATTCAGACGAGTCTTCAACCCTCCAACCTTCAACCTTCGAGACTCTAGAAGTAGCGGTTCAATCTATTGAGCAGCTCTTTGATAGCCTGCCACCTATCCAAGCTCTCCCCACCCCTACATCTGAGTTAAACTCTGCAAACTCTACTGCTGCATCTAAGGGAGGTAGTTTAGTCCCTGCGCCGCAAAGTCTTAATGAAATAGTTGAGCGTCGCCAAGCTGCTGAACTTACCAATTCTCCTCGCAACGAACTCAACCAGACATCAACTGACATCCGCCAAGGCGAAGCACCCGTTGCTTCTAATCTTTCGGTGCGGGTTGACTCAGAGCGACTGGGACGGATGAATAACCTGGTGGGTGAGCTTGCGATCAACCGTAATGGTCTTTCCCTCCAGAACGATCAACTACAGGGCTCGGTGCGAGATCTGCTGAATCGATTTAGCCGAGTTCAGAATATGGTGGGTGAGTTACGGAGGCTATCAGACCAGATGCTCGTTGCTCCCCTAAGGCACAACGACGAAAAACTCCCAACCTCAGTTGGTCAGCTAGGAGAGATAGCAAGCGCCAGAGCTGATTTTGACGCCCTGGAATTGGACAGCTACGGAGCCTTGCACTCCCGGCTACAAGGTCTTCTCGAAGACATGATGCAGCTTGAAGAATCGGTTGATGATATTGTCCTCTTCGCTAGGCAATCTGATCAAACCCTTGAACAACAGCGGCAAATGCTGACTCAGCTGCGGGATGAACTCATGTGGGCTCGGATGTTGCCCCTGGGTGAAGTGCTGCACCGTTTTCCTCGGATGTTGCGGGATCTATCCACCACCTACAAAAAACCCGTCAGCCTACAACTGAGTGGTACAAATGTGTTGGTTGACAAAGCGGTTTTGGAAAAACTCTATGATCCATTGCTCCACTTGCTGAGGAATGCTTTTGATCATGGCATTGAGTTTCCAAACGAACGGCGTCAAAACGGGAAACCAGAGCAAGGGAAAATTGAAATTCGCGCTTACCATCGAGGCAGTCAAACGATCATTGAAATGAGGGATGATGGTCAAGGTCTGAATGTAGAACGGATTGGTCGTCTAGCGGTTGAACAGGGATTTTTGTCAAGAGAACAACTGGCGACGATTTCTAACAATCAGCTGTTTGAATTAGTTTTCGAGCCAGGATTTTCAACCGCAAGTCAGGTTAGCGAACTTTCTGGACGGGGAGTGGGGCTAGATGTTGTGCGTTCCCAACTGCGATCGCTCAAAGGCACAATCAGCGTCACCTCCTGTGCGGGAGTTGGCACTACGTTTAGCCTACGTCTACCGTTGACTCTGACGATCGCGAAATTACTCGTTTGCTTCATTGGCACCAGCGCTTTGGCTTTGCCTTCCGACAGTATTGAAGAAATTGTCAATCCCAAAGCTGAGCAGATTAAACAAACCGGGACACAGCGATTCTTGCACTGGCGGGGACAACTTGTCCCAACTTATCGACTTGCCGATCTGTTGCACTATAGCTGTCCCTTAGGGGAAACCTCTCCCAGTAGAGCGTTGTTCTCAGTACCCTCTCCTGAAAATTGGGCTCCGCCAATGCTGGTACTGAGCCAGGGGCAAAATTTTCTTGCCCTGGAAATCGATCGTCTAGTCACTGAGCAAGAACTGGTCATCAAACCTTTCGGTTCAGCGATCGCGCCCCCCAGTTGTACTTACGGCTGCACCATCTTAGGGGATGGCAGTTTGATTCCTGTGATTGATGCGACTGTCCTGCTGGATCAGCTCTTGGGGCAAAGTACAACGGCAACAGCGACAAAGACTGAGTTTAGTCCGCGAAGTGCGATCAAAAAGCAGCTTCCGCAAGCGAGCATCGCGAATGACAATTCGCCATTTATCAAAACCACGCCTGCCATCAAAACCATTAAGGCTCCTACCGTTCTGGTTGTCGATGATGCTGCCGCCTTACGGCGAACTCTGGCGCTTACCTTAGAACGGGCAGGTTGTCAAGTCTTGCAAGCACGGGATGGGCGGGAAGCGATCGAACAGTTGCAGCGCAGTTCCTCGGTGTCTCTTGTAATTTGTGATATTGAAATGCCCAATATGAACGGCTTTGAATTCTTGAGCCATCGTCGTCAAGATTCTCAACTCTCGAAAACTCCCGTAGTGATGCTCACCTCCCGCAGTAATGATAAGCATCGCTGGTTGGCGATGCAATTAGGTGCCACCGCGTACTTTACTAAACCCTACCTGGAACAAGAGTTTCTAGGAGCGATCAAACAAATCATTAATCAAAGTACACCGGAAAGCCTGCCTGCTCTCCAGCCAACTTACTAATGATTGCTCATGGTTCATGGTTCATTGCTCATTGCCACCAACCATGAACCATGAACTATGAACCATTAACCAATTACCCATCTTCTCTCACAGTAAATTGTGACATGAACAATCACTTACTCAACTTACAATCTGATGCTCCTGAGCGTTTGAAAGCTCCCCAGGTTTCTTCATTACTTAAACTAATCGTCTTTAGCATGGGTGGTCTCAATCTGGCTTTGCCGATTGAGTTTGTTCACAAAGTAGTGAATCACATGCCTGTTTACAGCAGTGGACTCGGTTCTGTGGGAGTCGCGCATGTGAGCAATGGTGAAGTCACTGTTGTGGACTTGTATCGCCGATTTTTCAAAGAAAGCCAGAACGGCGAATCTCTCTCAAACAGTTATCTAGTGCTTGTGAAAAATACAACAGGTGAACTCTATGGAATTCCGGTGGCTGATACCCCAACCTTAATGGAGGTGCCATCATCTATGGTTCGGGTTCTACCAGAGTCCTATCGTCGTGCTGATACGATAGAAGTCGCCAGACATGTTGCTGTTATTCCCAAGGGAGAAGCGCAACTCACTGTCTTTTTGCTAGATGTTGATCTCCTACTTCCAATCTTCCAAGAACTCTCAGCAGTCGAGTAATTAATAGTAGGGGCAATCTCCTCACCTTCGCTCCGGCTGTGGTTGCCCCTCCTGGAGTTTGGGGCTTTTCCTGGGGGCACTGCCCCTACGGAAAATCAATGTTTTTGGCTTGTCTGCGCTTTTCTGACAAAGGTAACTAGTGCAGCGTGGCGAAAGTTTCCTACCAGTTCTAAAAACCCCCCATTACCCATTACCCATTACCCATTACCCATTACCCATTCCTAAGTGATGGGTTATTTCTGCCGAGCTGGTCTAGTTACTGTTATTTGCGTTTGAGTAATGAACCAGCACCTAAAACACCAAGTGTTAGTAAGCCTAACGTACAAGTTGGTTCGGGGACGCGCTCTGGAGTTTGCGAGATTGGTGTTAACAAGAAAGCATGAACCAGATTTTGACCATCCAGAAGACCCTCGCCGACAATTTGACCCTGATTATTAATCGCTGTTGCGGCTCCCAATATCCAGCCAGAGTTAGGACTTATCAGGGTATTGAGGTCTGTTACTGTACCGTTTTCCCACAAAAGGGCACGAAAAGCACTGGACGCATAGCCGACGATTTGACCATTATTGTTGATGTCAGAAGCATAGCTATCGGTGTAGCCATCAAGAGTCCCTAGGTCTTGCAAACCATTGGTGCTATCCCACAAAAAGGCGCGATAACCAACGTCATCAATTACTGGTTTGGAGATTGTAAGTCCCAACACAGTACAAGTTGTTAATGTCAGACAGATCTGATTCAAGCTTTTGAAACTAGTAAAGTTAATCATTAAGAATTCTGCTCCTGAATAAAGGCCGTTTAACTGTTCTCACCATGCAGATAGAATGAAAATTTTTACATCGTTGTGTTTATTTGTGCCCTATAGCGGCCTGCACTGTTAGGTGTAATCTCATATTGTTTTTCTGCTTACAGGTAGTAGATGGGGGTGAGTTGATTGCTGAAGTGAGCGCCAATTGCTATAAGGGAACTTTATGAATTTTATAAGATGGCTTAATTGAACTGCGACATACTATAGGGCTACATACTCTATGCCACTAATGCTCAGTACGTAAATTTACTGAATCTTTAAATAAGTAATAATTTTGTCTAGTAATCAGCTTTCGGAACGGTTAAAATTGTTGCTAGGTTTGTCAATAAGCAATTGTACTTAATATTCAGGGAGAAGTCAGGTATCAAGCTGACCTTGATTATGACTTTTAACTGCAATAAGGTTTGTAGGGGCGGGTTTTTCGATTAATGTTGCATCCATCAGACAATTTTGGTAAACCCGCCCCACTTACTTGGGGCGGGTTTACATAAGTTGCTCTTGAGAGTTGATAG
>CBDTXL010000474.1:0-4302 GCA_965364435.1 uncultured bacterium | reverse complement strand
ACTCAAGATCCAGGGATTGCTCAAGAACTCTATTTCAGAATTCAGGAAGGAGAACAGTCTTTTGCGGATTTAGCACGGGAGTATTCTCAAGGTCCAGAGGCTCAGACTGGCGGGTTGATTGGGCCAGTAGAGCTGAGTACGCCTCACCCGACACTGGCACAAATGCTTCGTTTAATTCAACCAGGGCAAGTTTGTCCGCCGACGCCCCTAGGAGATTGGCTTGTGATTGTACGCTTGGAGAAGTTTGTCCCCGCCCAGCTAGATGCCTCTATGCGTCAGCGATTGCTGAATGAGTGTTTTAATACCTGGCTTTCTGAGCAACTGAATCAGCAGTTAGCGGTTGGCGTTTAGCTCTTCAGTATTTTCGCTTAGCAAAAATTTAGGATTTATTAGAAAAATTACACTAGAGAAAGCTTTATTAAAGCTTAATAAAAATGTAATAAATGCTTGTTTTACATATCCTATAGGTATGTAAAACAAGAGCGCTAATCGCTCTGTGACTGAATAGACTTGTTGAATAAATAGTAAACAAAAGGGTGATAAGCCCCACACAGACCTAAGAAAAACTGACTTTAATAAGAGCGGTAATGACCTACACGACAACACTTCAAGAATTTCTGGCGGGTATCTCTCCTTTTGATCAGTTGTCATCGCCAGCACTAGGAAAACTGTCAACTCAGTGCCAGTTGCTTCGCTATCGCATGGGTCAGGCGATAGTGGTGAAGGAGAGAATGCCCGCCCAAGTTGCCATTCTCTTTCAGGGGCAAGCTCGTCTCCTCGGTTATGAACCCCGCCGTCAGGCACCGATAACGCTGAAGTTGCTGCAACCGGGAGAAATCCTTGGCTGGGTCGGTTTGGTGAGGGGAGTACCCTGTGAAACAGCGATCGCATCCACGGAAGCCGTTTGTCTTACCCTCAGCGCCGCTGACTTTTTTAGCCTACTCGATCGTGAATCGGCACTTGCAGCTGCCTTCCGGTCGCGTTGTGCTTTGGTGGAAGTTTTCGACCTGCTGGGTGCAGAACTGGCGCGACGAGCGGATGGAGAAGCTAATCTCAAAGAACTCGCCCTTCAGGCTTGGTCAAACGCACTAATCTGTAATTTGCCTCGTGGTAGCCAGATGTCAAGCCAACTCGACACCAATCGGGTGTGGTTTGTGAGTGGGGGGGCGTCAGCCAACTTAGCAGTTGGATCGTGTCTTAATGCGGAAGCGGTTACAACCCTAGAGGTCAGAGATTCGGGTTCGACTCGCCTGGTTGGAATTCCCACATCTATTTTCTCTCCTCCAACCCAGACACTCACGCCAGAATCAGTTGCTTTCACTTCTGACTCAGCAGAGATTCCTTACGCTCCAGCTCATCCCGCAGAAGCGTCAGAGGCTTACACGTCCCAAGATGGAAGCCCCAAACGCAAATATCCCTTTATTCGCGGCAGAGGTCCGGTTGATGCGACCGTGGCGTGCTTCCAGATGCTCAGTCAGCATTTGGGTATGCCCTTCCGTCGGGATACAGTACGCCGCGTCATTGTCAGCCAGCAGTCGCGTAGTGGGAACCTCTCCCTCCAGCACTGTGGTGGGGTCGCCGAAATGATCGGATTGAGCGCCCAACTGGTCAATGTGCCTGCTGTTGCTGTGACCCGCCTGCCAACCCCGGCACTGCTAAACTGGCAGGGCAGCTTCGCCATTCTCTACGAAAGCAGCCAAAAGGAACTGGTGGTGGCTGTGCCAGAAAGCGGACTCAAGCGCCTCAAACCAGGCGAGTTTCTGGAAAACTGGGCTGAAGATGGACAGGTTTTACTGCTCAAGCCTACTAAAGACACCCCCCAAGAGCGGTTTGGACTGAACTGGTTCATCCCTTCGATCATTCGCTACCGCAAAGTCTTAACAGAAGTTTTAATTGCTTCCTTCTTTGTGCAACTGTTTGGTCTGGTGAATCCCCTGATGCTCCAGGTGATCATTGACAAGGTCATTGTCCAAAACAGTATCAAGACACTGAACGTACTGGGAGTTTTCCTGGTGGTAGTCGCGTTCTTTGAGGCGCTATTAACCAGCCTACGCACTTATTTATTTGTGGATACGACGAACCGCATTGACATGGCTCTGGGTTCGGAAATTATCGACCACTTGTTGCGCCTGCCGTTGCGCTATTTTGAACGACGACCTGTTGGGGAGTTAGCAACTCGCATTAATGAGCTAGAGAATATCCGCCAGTTTCTGACAGGGACAGCGTTGACTGTGGTGTTAGATGCAGTCTTTTCTGTAATCTACATCGTTGTCATGTTCATCTACAGCTGGCTGCTGACGCTGGTGACTTTGGCGGTTATTCCCTTGTTTGTCTTGCTCACAGTTGGTGTTTCCCCAATCATGCGGCAACAACTACGCACCAAAGCGGAACGTCAGGCGGAAACCCAATCCTATCTGGTGGAGGTTTTATCCGGGATTTCCACCGTTAAAGCCCAAAATATTGAGTTGCGATCGCGTTGGAAGTGGCAAGAGCGCTATGCCCGTTATGTGAGTGACGGATTCAAGAATGTTTTGACCTCGACTGCGGCAGGTTCGGCGAGCAATTTCTTGAACAAACTCTCTGCTTTACTGGTACTTTGGGTGGGAGCCTATCTGGTATTGGATCAGAAGTTAACCCTGGGGCAGTTGATTGCCTTCCGGATTATTTCTGGCTACGTCACGGGTCCCTTACTGCGGTTAGCCCAAATTTGGCAAAACTTTCAATCTACGGCACTATCCCTGGAACGTCTCAGTGATATTGTGGATTCGCCACAAGAAGCAGATGAAAGCGATCGCGGTAATATTCCCCTGCCCGCAATTGAGGGGACGGTGAAGTATGAAAATGTCTCATTTCGCTTTGCTGTTAGTGGCCCGCTACAGTTGAGCAATGTTAACGTGGAAATCCCAGCAGGCAAATTTGTCGGCATTGTCGGTCAAAGTGGCTCTGGTAAAAGTACCCTGACAAAGCTCTTGGCTCGACTTTATGAGCCAGAGTCCGGTCGCATCATCGTTGATGGCTACGACATCAGTAAGGTAGAACTCTATTCCCTGCGGCGTCAGATTGGAATTGTCCCTCAGGAAACACTCCTATTTGATGGCACGGTGCAGGAGAACATTGCCCTGACTAATCCAGATGCCAGTTCCGATGAAATTATTGAGGCGGCAAAGATTGCAGCGGCACACGACTTTATCATGGGCTTGCCCATTGGCTACAACACTCGTGTTGGGGAGCGGGGTTCAGCCCTATCTGGAGGACAACGGCAGCGAATTGCGATCGCCCGAACCGTTTTGCAATCACCCCGAATGCTCATTTTAGATGAAGCGACCAGTGCCCTGGATTATGACTCTGAGCGGCAGGTGTGTTTAAATCTCGCTCAATCCCTTCAAGGGCGCACGGTCTTTTTCATCACCCATCGCCTCACCACCATTCGCAACTCCGACATCATTTTGATGATGGATAAAGGAGCAATCGTCGAACAGGGTACCCATGAAGAATTGATGGCGCAAAAAGGTCGCTACTATTGCCTCTACCTGCAACAAGAAGCCCAACTCTAGTTTTTACTGTGCCTATATACTCCCACGAGCTTTCAAAAGCTATGAACCCAAACAACGGCTCCAAGTTAAACCAACAAATTACTGTTACATCACCACCCGTCCCCAACCAGCCCAGTGATGGTAATGGCAGCCAGTCCAATGGTAATGGCAAATTTGACCAACCTGTCATTCTTCGACAATCCCACAATTGGTCACGGGCAATCCTCTGGACAATCATGGGCGTGACAACCTTCGGGATTATTTGGGCAAGCGTAGCCACAATTGAGGAAGCTGTTCCCGCTCAAGGCAAGTTAGAGCCACAAGGCGCTGTTAACGAAGTCAAAGCCCCTGTTAATGGGGTTGTTAAAGAAATTTATGTCAAGGATGGGCAGAGCGTTAAGCAAGGCGATTTGCTACTCAGACTTGATCCCACAGCCGCTCAAGCTCAACTGGCTTCCCTCAGTAAGGTTCGCACCGCCTTAATTAAAGAAAACCAGTTTTATCGCTCAGCAATGAGCAATCCCACTTCCTTGGCCCTCGCACAACCAGAACTCCCACAGCTGCAACTTCCAAAAGAAATCAGTTCGCTCACTGAAAGCCGAAAAGCGCTGGTTGCCGAAAATCAGTTTTATCGAACTCAACTCAATGGTGATTTTCAAGGTGCTAACCTCAGTCCTGCACAACGGGCACGGATGCAAAATGCCAGAAGGGAACTGAACTCTCGTATTGCTTCGGCTGAGTCGGAAGTTGAACAACTACAAAAACAGCT
>CBDTXL010000473.1:0-4302 GCA_965364435.1 uncultured bacterium | reverse complement strand
GAACTCTGTTCCCTCTCCGGGCTGAGAATTCACGTCAATCTGACCCCCATGTTTTTTGATAATCTGATAGCTAATCGAAAGCCCTAAACCAGTCCCTTTACCAACTGCCTTAGTTGTGAAGAAAGGGTCAAAAATCTTGTTTTTAATTTCTGACCCAATTCCACAGCCGTTATCTCGAATCCGAATCACAACAGAGGGGGTAGCTGGTAGGTCAGAATTACCCCCTTGTTCCCCATTTCCCACATTTCCTCTAGCATCTATCATTTCAGTGCGGATGGTGAGGATTCTTGGGAGAGGCTGATCGAGCAGCACATCAATAGCATTGTTGAGGATGTTCATAAACACCTGGTTCAGCTGGGCTGGATAGCACACAATCGGGGGTAAATCACCATACTGCTTGATGAGTGCAATCTTTTCTTTGAGCCGGTGATTCAGGATTAACAGCGTGTTGTCGATGCCTTGGTGCAGGTCAACCTCTTTCATCTCGGCTTCATCCAGTCGCGAGAAGTTCCGCAACGACAAGACTATCTGACGAATCCGCTCTGTTCCTATCTTTATGGAACCCAGAATTTTCAACAGATCCTTAATCAAAAATTCCAGGTCAATCTCTTCCTCTTTTGCTTGAATTTCCGAAGTTGGGTTAGGGTATTGTTGCTGGTAGAGCTGCAAAAGCTGTAGCAAGTCTTGCAGATAATCTTCCGTATAGTGGAGGTTGCCGTAGATAAAATTAACCGGGTTGTTGATTTCATGAGCAATGCCAGCTACCATCTGACCGAGACTCGACATTTTTTCAGCCTGAATCAGTTGGGTTTGAGTTTGTTGGAGTTGGTGCAGAGCTTGCTGTAGCGTTGTTGCTTTTTCTCTGAGTTGCGCTTCTGATTGCTGCAATGCCAACTCTACCTGTTTGCGATCGCTAACATCCTCAACAATGTAAGAAAAAAGTGCCCGACTGTCGGATGTTTTGGGGATGGGGCAGACAGTAGCAGACAGCCACCTTGAGCCTGTTGCAGCATTGTGAACATATTCAAAGCGGACGGGACTGCCAGTGCGTTCACTTTCACGGTAATGATCAATCCACTCCCGCAGGTGTTCTGGTGCAGCACCAAGCTCACTAGCCAGTCGATTTTGCATCGATTGAGGAGTACACCCAAAGAACTTCCCTGTGGCGGCATTATCTGAGATATGCAAGAGGTCATTATCCAGAACCTCGACAATTCCCATCATCATGGCAGCACTGTCATAGAAGCTGCGGAGGATCGATTCACTCTTCTGTAAGGCTTCTTCTGCCTGTTTGCGCTTAGTAATGTCTCTGTTAATTTTGAGAATTTCTATCGGACTACCGCATAAAGCCCGTTGTAGTGCCCAACGGCTGCCGACTACTATCTGTGTACCATCCCGTTTCGTTTGGATAAGTTCACCTTCCCAGTGCCCTTGCTGCAAAAGCTCAGCTTCTATTTCTGGAAACGGTTTGGGAAAAGAGGTTTGCACTAATGTATCGATCTCTTTTCCCAAAGCCTCTTGTTTTGTCCAGCCATACATTTCCTCTGCACCATGATTCCAAAAGGTAATCGTGTGGTTCAAATCGAGAGTTATGATGCTGTCGTGAGCTAGCTCAAGCAGCTGTGCCTGGTCTTCTAGCGTCCTCTGGGTTCGCTTATGCTCAAAAAGCTCCAATTCCAGCTGCTCGTTGGCATGGCTCAATTCCTGGGTACGCTGTGCGACTCTGAACTCTAGCTCAGCCTTGGCTTTTTGCAGCGCTTCCTCTGCCTGCTTACGAGTAGTAATGTCGATAACGGTTCCAACCATGCGGGTTGCAGTACCCGTTTCGTCATAAAAAAATCGCCCTTTGCCTGCTATCCAGTGGATACTACCATCAGCCCAGACCACTCGGAATTCTTTCTTGTAGTTCATCCCCATTTTGAGAGCATGGGTAACCGCTTCGACTATGAGTTGGCGGTCTTCCGGGTGAACACATTTGGCAAAGCTTTCATAAGTTCCGTCAAATGTGCCGATCGCAAGGCCAAATAGCTGTTCATGGTGAGCAGACCAAGTAATTTTATCACTCACCATATTCCAGTCCCAAATACCCATATCAGAAGCTTCCAGCGCTAGGCGGAGTCGTTCTTCACTCGCTTTGAGTGCTGTTTCTGTTTGCTGCTGCTCACTGATTTTACTTTCTGGTTTTTGGTTGGCAGCTGTCAGACTTGGAAGCGCTAGTCCCTTGGAAACTAATGATGCCAGACAAAGAGCAATGTACAGTAAAATTACAGCAATAATTACTTTAAGTAATCTCGATATCCAATAAGTAAGATTCCCAAGCGACCAAATCCCTATTAGGTAAGTAATACCACAAGCCATCAGGAAAGTTCCAAACAGCAGAAATATCCAGTCGAATGGCAAATTGTCGCGCTTGCGAACAAGATACCGCAGTGGGGTTGGGATTGAATAATAACTAAGTGCCATTAAAGAGACGGATAGGATATGCACCGACACCAACTCTGGGCGCAATTGGTAGCAATCATCCTGGAAGATAAACTGCCCTGAAGGAAAAAAGTTCTTCAAAAATTCCAGCATAAAACTTCCTCAACCACAGGGTCACTAAATAGGGTGGGAAGTGCTCGCTCTGCTCACAAGTCCTACAGCACCAGATTTTTTATCCTAGTCAAGGCTTGTGAACAACTTGTGAATAGAAGTCCTGGCAGAAGTCCTAAGTCTTTAATCTAGTGTTGTCTGGGTTTCTTGTGAATAAATAAGCGGGCTGATTATTTCTACAGCTTAATGCCTGAAAAGATTTTAGTATACGCCTTTACATTTTTATGAAAAGATTTGTTTCAAGAAAAATATTTAAATCTAAAAAGAGGTAAGCCAGTAAGGGTAGTGCCCCGATGCCTACCGCATCAAGATGTAGGGGTTGGGGAAATTAATAACTCTGCGAAATTTTTATAATTAAGCGGTAGTAAGGATTCCTGTAAATCCCCACTTTGAACGGCTTTTCGGAGGTGTAAAACTATGACCCATGCTTGCTGCGGACCCGGCTACGCTTCCCCAGAAGCGGCGATGAAGGCAGAGGATGAAAAGGTACTTTACGCGATCGCACTCTACACCGGCACTGGCATCGAAGAACCAGATTATCTAGCCACTGTAGACGTTGACCCCAATTCCCCCACTTACTCCCAAGTCATCCATCGCCTGCCAATGCCCTACATTGGGGATGAACTCCATCACTTTGGCTGGAATGCTTGTAGTTCCTGTCATGGGGATGCCAGCAAATCCCGGCGCTTTAGTGTGATTCCCGGTCAACGTTCCAGCCGCATTTATATTGTTGACACAGCAGAAGTGCGATCGCCCAAGATTCACAAAGTCATTGAACCAGAAGAAATCAAAGAAAAAACAAACCTAACCGCCCCCCACACGGTACACTGCCTCGCGGATGGTCAGATCATGATTTCCATGCTAGGCGATCGTGAAGGCAATGGACCCGGTGGCTTCCTCTTGCTGGATGATAACTTTGAGATTGCTGGGCGCTGGGAACACAAAGCCGACGCGATGCGCTTTAACTATGACTTCTGGTATCAGCCACGCCATAACATCATGGTCAGTAGTGAGTGGGGCGCACCCAAAACCTACTACCCTGGCTTTGACCTCAAAGATGTGGAAGCTGGGAATTATGGTCGTCAGCTGCACTTTTGGGATTGGTCAAAGCACGAAATTATCCAAAGCTTTGACTTGGGTGAGGAAGGATTAATCCCTCTAGAAGTACGCTTCCATCACAATCCCGACAGTACGCACGGGTTTGTCGGTGCTGCACTTAGCAGTAATGTCTGGCATTGGCACAAGTCCAACAGTCATTGGGAAGTTGAGAAGGTGATTGATGTGCCATCGGTGGAGGTGGAAGGCTGGCCGATACCAGTGCCGTCGTTAATCACTGATATCCTGATTTCAATGAGCGATCGCTATGTTTACTTCTCCAACTGGCTGCATGGTGACATCCGCCAATATGACATCAGCGAACCCTCTCATCCTAAGCTTACAGGTCAAGTTTGGTGCGGTGGATTACTGGGTAAGAGTGGTACAGTTCAAGGACATCAGTTAGCAGGTGGTCCCCAGATGCTTCAGCTAAGCCTCGACGGCAAGCGGCTGTATGTAACAAACTCCCTCTTCAGCACCTGGGATAATCAGTTTTATCCTGACTTGTCGAAGACTGGTTCTTATCTGTTGCAGATTGACTGCGACACAGAGAATGGGGGAATGAAAATCAACGAGGATTTCTACGTTGATTTTGGCAAAGAACCCGCAGGTCCA
>CBDTXL010000472.1:0-4323 GCA_965364435.1 uncultured bacterium | reverse complement strand
AAATAGGATCACCAGCCCCATGTCCCAGCCCCACCCTTGAAGGGACCAACAATATCCTTAGTAATCCAACCCCCATAAAAATTCCCCGGCTGTGGCTGCACTTGTTCACCATTGACGTAACATACATCCATCAAATGGGGATAGAAGGCTAAATAGTCTTTTATCGAAGCAAAGGTTGGTGTGGGGCTGGGATAAGACCAAGCAGCGTTGACAGCCTGTTTATCACCAACGACGACAGTATAGTAAATCGCCCGACCCTTCCACTCACAAAACGAGCCTTGAGTTGTCCTTAGCACATATTCCATCTTGATGTCTTCAGGAGGAAGGTAGTAGACGGGTGGGTGGCTAGTTTCCAGGACACGCTTGGCACCGTGAGTATCTGCGATCGCGACGCCATTGAAGATAATCTGGATGTGCTTGGGTGAGTCCTCCAAGCGAGGCGGACGGGGATAATCCCATACAGACTCTTGACCGGGTTCTGGTTCAATGCGGCGACTGTTCACACTCATCAACTCTCCTGCTTGCATTAGACTGGCTAAAGATTCTTCCCGACGCCCTTTTTGGTCACTTCATCGCTACCTTAGCGCTAGTTTCAAAAAACTCGATTGTATTGAGAATGCTGATGGCTGAGCTGTAAGATTCCTCAAGTAATTCAGTCTGCTCTTCGGGCGTGTCTACCAAATCGTCAGCCAGTAACCGGATCGAACCAATCATATTGTTAAGGCGTGTACGCATTTCGTAAGAACGATTCCGGATCTCGTAAGAGTTTCTGGTGGCAAAACCTTCAGGATTTTCAGCAAATTGCATCTCGTATAGACGTGAATAGTAGCCACCTTTACTTAAAAGTTCCTTATGGGTTCCCACTTCCACAACACACCCTTTCTCCAGCACAGCAATTTGATCAGCTTTTTGCACAGTCGAGAGGCGGTGAGCAATCACCAGGGTGGTGCGTTCGCGGGACAGCTCTTCAATCGCTGCTTGTACCAGGCGCTCAGAAACAGTATCTAACGCACTCGTAGCTTCATCAAGAATTAAGATGTCCGGGTCTTGCACGAGAGCGCGAGCAATCGCAAGACGCTGGCGCTGACCACCCGACAAGAGGACACCGCGATCGCCAATCATCGTATCGAATTTCAGTGGTAGTCGCTCAATAAATTCATACGCATTCGCCCGCTTCGCTGCGGCGATTACTTCCTCGTCCGTTGCATTAGGCCGCGCATAGGCAATGTTATTACGAACCGAGGTATTAAACAGATAAGTATCCTGGCTAACAATCCCCATGACACTTCGGAGGCTTTTGATATCGAACTCCCGCAGGTCGATTCCGTCTAGGGTGATGCACCCCTTGGTGGGGTCATAGAACCGGGGTAAAAGATCTGCTAAGGTTGATTTCCCAGCACCTGATGATCCCACCAAAGCCAAGGTAGTGCCGCGTGGTAGGTACAAATCAACATCTTTTAGCACTAAATCAGGCTGACTGGGATAGGCAAAAGATAATTGATTAAAATGAATGCCTTCTCGCAAGGGTTTGTAAATCACAGAACCGTTGCCCATGAATGGCTTATTATCCCGGCGCAAGAAGTCATGCACGATTTCCACACTGGGACTGATATTAGCCAAAGAACCCCTAGCACCGTTTAACTGGGAAATAAACGGCAGTAGCCGGGAAAGCAACAATAAGTAAGTGAGTAGTACTGTCGATAGGGCTTCAAGCTGTTGAGCAAAAAAAGTTCGACCAAGAAAAACGATCGCCAGGAGACCCACAATCCCAGTAACCTCGCTGACGGGTGCAATAGCCGCATAGTTTGCATTCGATTTGAAATCCGCTAATTCGCGATCGCGAATTAACTTATGAAGTCGTTGATATTCTCGCTCTTCGTTCCCCGTTGCCTTAACCAGTCGAATCCCCTGTAGCGCTTCTAGTACACCGATGGAATAAGCTTTAGACATTTCTGAGAGATCTTTGCCAAAAGCTTTGGCACGGTTAATCGAGTATTGATTGACTCCCGCGACTAAAGCCAACAAAACTGTTGAAGCCACTGTCAGTTGCCAAGAAATGGCTAGCAGTAAACCCACAAACACCAACACGGTAATCACGGTAATTACTATCCGGATCAATGTTGAGATCGCACCGGTAGCACGACCAACTTCGCCTCCCAGGCGGTTGATTAGATCTCCGACTCTCGTCTGGGAGTAAAAATCCAAGTCCACCTCTAGCAACAACCGCAATCCTGCTTCGCGCAGATCACAGGTTAGCGTCCGCATCAGAGAACTCGATACTAAGCCACTGGCATAGCTAGCAAGGTTCTTCAAAACAATGATCAGTACAATTGCCCCTGCCATCACTCCCAGACGATAGTCTTCAGGGATGGCATCAAATGGAGACATAATGGTCTGAAGAATCGGGGGACCACTCTTTAAATTTACATTTTGACCTAAAAAATTTAAAACTATAGGTACAATTAGGGCTGTGCTCACGCCGTTAAATAATCCACCAGAAAATCCCAGAATGATCGTTAGTACAATCCAACCAGGATAACGACTAGCAAATTTTAAGAGAAACTTTGAAAACATACAGCCCTTCCTTCTAAAAGTGACTGAACCTCAACCGTTACAATCAATTCCCCGTTCAAACGCCTAGCTCTTCGCTTAAATTCTTCCCTTGATCAGGCAAATCTAGTCTGTGTAGATTTTAACAGTCCCCTGAAAAATACCCTGTTTCCTATAAACGTTCAATTATTTTTGAAAGTATAGCTCCCATCGCATCAATACTGTAATACGCCACACACCTTTCCCTTGCTTGCCTTCCTTGAGCATTCGCCACTTCTAAATGCTGGAATATCCACTGAATCTTCTCAGCAAGTTGTTCAGGAGCGCCTGGAGCAACCAGATAACCTGTATTTGCCAAAATCTCTGGAATATCTCCCACTCGTGTTGACAAAATCGGCTTAGCCATCGCCATACCGTCCGTCAGTTTGATGGGAAACTGGGCTTGCGCCGTAACCGTATCGCGCTGGGGAACAACTACTACATGGGCTGCCGAGACGATTTCAGGCATTTTTTCCATCGGAGATTGAGGGAGTTTAATCACCCAGCGACCCCACCGTGCCAACAGTTGCTCAACATAGCCGTCGCCGATATCTCGCCCCCCCACTAGAACCAGCCTGAGATCAGGTTGATTCAACTGCTCAAGCGCCATTAAAACATCCTCAAGCCCTTTGTGAGGTCGCGCTGTCCCTGGAAACAATAACACTCGATATTCTGAAAGACCATAACTAGCTCGACTCACTTCCGGCTTGAAACGGTCAGGATCAAACAAGATTGTATCCTTACCATTGGGGAGATAGGTTCCGCCAAAACGGTTTTTGAGGAATTGTGTATCAACGGTAACAGCAGAAGCTCGCTTCACTAGTTTTTCCATCCACTGCAAATAAAGTGGATGCTCTGGATGTCGAAGGGCACCCTCAGGTTTAAGTAAGTCTCTAGCCAGCTGCCTAGGGGTTAGATGATACTGCCAAGCACCCCCGCCATACCAACTCAACTCCCAATCATCTATATCTAAAATCACAGGCTGATGGCTTCGTAAGCGTTTTAGTAAAGCAATCCCAAAGCTTGTAGATCTAGGTTTGACAGCATAGAGAATATCTCCCTCTATTTCTCCTAGGAGTTTGTTTGCCAATGAAAAGAACTGGGGATAATTACCACCCGGTACCCATTGAACCGGCAGACTATCGGGTGGAATGGGATATAAACTTTTGCCAAAGAGAAATCCAAATACTTTCACATCGTAATTTAATTCTTGAAGCACCTGTCCCAGGAGATAAGCTCTAGTACCTCCACCTCCAGATAAATCCGGTGCCAGGATTGCAACCTTCAATTTCTTCGTATCTTTCTGAAAGTTCATTTGGGAATCAGCTAGCCCTGGTACAGGAGAAATGGACGCGAATGTCAATAGTTTCAGCTTCCATGAACAGCTAGTCAATGAACTTTAGGCGTCCCATTTGGAGTTCGTCAAAGACGCGATTGAGCTGGGAGCGTTCTTCATCAGTGACTTTATAGTCAGAAAGGATGGTAGTGACCAACTGCAAATGCTCCGAACGGCTCAATTGACCGATATTAAAAATTCGGTCTACGATTTGCTGGAGGGTTTGACTGGATTGACTTTGAAGGGTTCCTGCCATTGGCTGCTGGTCACGCAATAACGTTGTTCCTCCCTGGCTGTTGTTGGGGATTGTCTACTAAGATAGCCTGCTTGGTACAGGTGCTGCATCTCGCGAGTTGAGCGGTGAGTCGAGCTTTGGTTGAATGGCACTGAGATAGCGA
>CBDTXL010000471.1:0-4325 GCA_965364435.1 uncultured bacterium | reverse complement strand
GTTTTGCTTTTCTAGAGAATTGGTCTCCATGTAGACGCGCATCAGGGGTTCAGTTCCCGACGGACGCAGTAGCACCCAACTACCTTCTTCTAAGTAGAGTTTGATGCCGTCTTTTCGTCCGATTTCTTTGACGTTGATGCCAGCAATATTTGCGGGTGGATTGTCTGTGAAAGATTGCAAAACAGCAGCTTTGTGAGCATCATTTAGATGTAAGTCGAGACGCTTGTTGTAGAGAGGGCCACCAGCTTCAGCGATCGCTTCTTCCACAAGCTGACTCAAGGGCTTCCCTTCATAGGCGATCGCTTCGGCAACGAGCATATCTGCCAAAATCCCGTCTTTTTCTGGAATATGCCCAATAATGCTCAATCCGCCTGATTCTTCCCCGCCAATCAACACATCAGTTTCGCGCATTTTCTCACCGATGTATTTGAAGCCTACCGCCGTCTCATAAATTTGCAGACCGTACTTAAGCGCAAAGTTATCTAACAGGTGAGTAGTGGCAACGGTGCGGACAATTGCGCCAGTCTTGCCTTTATTCTTAATCAAGTGACGCGCCAGCAACAGCAGCACAGTGTTGGGGGTAAGGACGTTCCCTTGTTCATCGACAATCCCAAAGCGATCGCTATCACCATCAGTAGCTAGACCCAAATCAGCATTATCTTGTTTTACAGCCTCTACCAGCCCCACCAACTGCTTTGCCTTCGGTTCCGGCATCCCACCCCCAAACAAGACATCGCGGGTGGTGTGGAAGCTTTCTGTATCACAGTCGCAGTGTTCTAGAACCGTATCCAGGTAGCCGCGAGAGGTGGAGTAGAGGGCGTCATACTTTACCTTCAGTTGGGCGCTACGAATCCGCTCAACATCGAGCAGGGTGTAGATGAACTGTAAATAATCAGGTTTGGGGTCAAATGTGGTAATTTTATCGCTGTTCTTGCCACTAGGCGACGAATCATCTGCCCCTTCAATATTGGCAACAATCGTATCAGTAATCTCTGGTGTCGCGGGTCCGGCATAATCGGGGATGTACTTGATGCCGCAATAGGGTGCAGGGTTGTGACTAGCGGTGAACATCAATGCCCCAGCTGAGTTGAGGTGACGGGCATTGTAAGCAATTACCGGCGTGGGACAATCCCGAGCAACAATTTTCACCCTCCATCCCAAGTCTGCCAGAACCTCAGCGGCAGTGCGGGCAAACTGATCAGCGAGAAACCGCGTGTCGTAGGATACTAAAACAGGGCGGTCTTTAGAATAGGCAGTTTCTAGATAAGTGGCGATCGCACGGGTCACCTTGCAGACATTCGAGAAGGTAAAATCATCGGCGATAATCCCCCGCCATCCATCGGTGCCAAACTTAATCGTTGTTGCGCTGTTTGCTGCACTCATTTAAGCTACTTTTTGTCGTTTCCACTCAATAGTAATCGAAGCTTATCCTCTTAACAGGGGAGGGATAAGCCTACTGGATTTATTGCCACGACCCAAAAGTCAGCTCACTTTGATGAAGATTAACACCTAAAACCCCAACTTCAGAATAATTCAAAACAACAGCCGCTTATCAGGTGTCATTTACCTGATTCAAATGGTACATTATCTCCAACAGGAATTTTCGTAGAGCGACTAACGCTGCCCGTCGCCCTCTGCCACTGGGAGTACTATAGTATCGGAGCTGTAAGCCATCGTGATCCAGACTGAAACCACAACCCTACAAGCGGTTCAAGCTGAAGTTTCTCGTCTGCGGGAAGATTTGCAACTTAGAGATCAGCTAGTGCAGCAGCTGTCTCAAGAATTATTCCGCCTGGTCAAGGGCAACGCCAACTTCATGCCCCAGCCAGAGGTGTCTGAGCGCCACCAGGCACAGATGCGAGTCTTACGAGAACAGCTGCAAGATGTCGAACAGCAGGTGACGTTCTACCAAGAGCAGATAGCCAGCCGTGATGGGGAAATTTATCAATTGCGCCAGTCGGTTCAGGAATTAACCGATCGCTCACGCATGCTAGAACAGGTGGTACAGGAACTGCCGCACATTTACCGCCAGAAGTTTGCCGAACGCATGGCACCCGTAAGAGAGAAGGTGGCAATGTTACAACGGGAAAATCGCCAACTTCACGCCGAACTGCAAAGTGTCAGCTATCGGTTAGCCGTGAGAAGCCGCAACATCACGCGAATTGATTTGCCCAGTTTCTCTCGCCCACACGGAGGTCCGATTCCAACGTTTGGGAATGTCTAGGGTTCTCATCGTCGTCGATGCCCTGCTGGAAGAGACGGGAAAATTAGTTGGGGCTTCACCGACTAAGGCGCGAATGGTGGATGCACTGAAAGACGCGATTGCGCGGCATTCACCTGCACCCGTAACGGTGGAAGTGATTCCATCAACTGATTTGGCAGATGCCTTATTGCTTCCCAGTCAGGAGAGGAATTTGACGGCTGAGGACATCATCTGGTGTCCTTTGACGCTTGATGTGCCCCACACCCTGCAATTTCCCGCCAGAAACATCTTCCAGGCTTGCAGCCAGGTGACAAGCTTACGCCAACGGGTGCAACAGTTAGGATATGAGACGGTTGGCGGGGGGCAAAGGTTAGGGGATTTATACTTACCAGTGGTTCTAACAGCGAAAGGGCCACTTTACGGAGAAGTCATTAGCGAGGGAGAGGCAACCAGCGTCTACCAGCAACCTGTAGATTTACCCGACAACCAGCGTCAGCCGCTTTACCATCTGGCGTACCAGTTGCTGCAATCTGTATCAGCACCACCCGCTGTTTACTTATTACAGTTCGGGTATAACGAGCAAAATCTTGTCTTTGATAGGCTCTGGCCTTTTCCAGGTGTACCCGCGATCGCAAGTATAGGCGTTCAGGAACCAGATTTATTCACCTGCCACTGGCACTGCTTGACAGCTCAGCCAATTTTTGACTTGACAATAATCGCAAAAAGTGAATAGGAAGTCACTAATGACTAATGAGAGATGACTAATGACAGCCTAGCGATCGCGTTCTATATCCTCAATCACCTTCTCCCAATACCAATCCTCTGGCATCCCAGGATTTTTCTGCTTGGCAAGGTTAATCAAGCGTTCTGCTACATCCCAGTACCCTCCCACAAGTCTCAGGAGTCGGTTTTGTAATTCACTACTGGGTTGAGAGCTTAACTTGATTTCCAGTTCGGGATTAAAGAAGCGATCGTTAAAGTTGGTTTGAGTGGCTTGTCTTTGAGCTGAAGAGTCAGCTTTTGAGGATTGAAGCGTCTTAATCTTATTCAGAATTTGTTGATAACTTGCCCAGTCTTGCTTATCAAAATAAATGTTTGCCGCTTTTTGGTAATCGTCAACAGCTCCCTGGTGATCGTCAAAATCGGCACGAACAACTGCACGCTGACAATACAACTCAGGATCATCGGGTTTAACGCTCAAAGCTCGTGAAAAATCCTCGATCGCTTGCCGATAATTGCCAAGCTTGTGGTAAGCCTGACCCCGATTCATATACCCTTCAGGGTTGTTTGGATTGCTGTGCAGGAACTGACTAAAGTCATCAATTGCACCCCGATAATCGCCCATTTCGATACGGACAAGCCCTCGATGGCTACGAACCTGAGCATCTTGGGGATTCAGTTGCATTGCCTGACCGAGATCTTGAATCGCTCCTTGATGATTGCCCAGCTTACTGAGAACAACACCTCGATAGCAATAAGCGCTGGCATTTCCTGGATCGATCTGGAGCAGCCAGTTAAAATCTTCTAGTGCTGCGCGGTAGTTGCCTCGATTAACCTTCTTTACCGCTTGATTGAAAAAAGCCTCAGTCTCCGCCTGGGTTGCAGCACGTTGCTGAGCCTCCTGGATTTGACTGATAGTATCTAGACAGCGACGGCAATTTACAGCATCCTTCTGCTCAAGGTAGAGTTGTGCTGCTTTTTTAAAGCTAGCGATCGCTTTTTGAGTATCTCCCAGCCTACGGTAAATTGTGCCCTGAAGGTTACAAGCAGGAGCATGGTTGGATTTGAGCTGTAGGACTTGATTGGCATCCTCAATAGCTCCCTGAGGATTGCCCATCGCCAACCGAGCCAGACTCCGCCCAAAGTAATTTTCAATACTTTCAGGATTGAGCTGCAAAGCCTGAGTATAATCTGCGATCGCGCCTGGATGATCTCCTAAGTCAAAGCGAGCAACACCCCGTTTGTAATAGGCTTCAGCAAATTGAGGATTAATCTGCAAGGCTTGATCAAAGTCCTGGATTGCTCCTTTAAAGTCTCCTTGAAGCGCCTTATCTAACCCTCGGTTGTAAAGTTCTCGCTCCATTCCCTGTTCCAGATTGTTCAAGCAGTGACCAGTACTCTA
>CBDTXL010000470.1:0-4326 GCA_965364435.1 uncultured bacterium | reverse complement strand
GGAGTCGGCAAGACTTAGCAGATCGAGTTGTCATTGAGGGCAAGAAGACAACTACAGCCATTAGTATTCAAACCATTCACAAATTTCTTACAGGTGAAAAGGTCGATCGCAAGTACTTCGTTGGTATTTGTAAAGCTTTGGACTTGCCGTGGAACGAGATTGAAGAGTCAGCTAAACAACCAAAACCTGAATGTCCACAACCAAAGCAGGGTAGAGAGTCCGAGATTGATGCGCTGGTGCAGGAGGTGCGGCAGAGGGTACAACCGTACATCCAGGAAAGATGTGGAACGATGCGGGTGCTGGATATGAACCAGCCGATCGCACTGGGCGAAATCTACACCAGCGTCAACATTTTGGAGAAAATTACAGGACGCAGAGGTGTGGAACTGACAGAACTGATGCGGGATGTTTCCCCGGAAAAGTTCGATCGCTTTTGCCTGGGGGATGTGCGGGAACGGCGAGTACCTGGACTGGAGGCGATTGAGACGTTCTCGAAGTTGATGATTCTGGGCAAACCGGGGGCAGGGAAGACGACATTTCTGAAGCATCTGGCAATTCAGTGCATCGGCGGGAAGTTTCAGGGCGATCAGGTTCCGGTGTTTATCACGCTGAAGGATTTTGCAGAAGCTGATGGTAAACCGGATTTGTTGGGCTATATCTCTCGACTGGTATCGCATAATTTCGCGGAGATCCCCCCAACTCCCCTTAACAAGCAGGGCAATGAAGAAGGCTCGGTTCCCCCCTTTTCAAGGGGGGCTAGGGGGGATCTGCAACAAATCCTCAGCGCAGGCGGGGCGTTAATTTTGCTAGACGGATTGGATGAGGTTAGAGACGCCGATAACAGTCGGGTGTTGCGGCAAATTCGGGAATTTTCGCAGCAGTTTCCCCAAAATCAATTTGTCATCACCTGTCGCCTTGCAGCACGAGAATACACCTTCGAGCGATTCACCGAGGTGGAAATTGCCGACTTTGACGACAAGCAAATTGCTGATTTTTCCGACAAATGGTTCCGCAGCAAAAACGATCTCATCAAGGCAGAACGCTTCCTGCAAAAGCTGAGAGAAGACGCCCCAATCCTGGAGCTGGCAACGAATCCACTATTGCTGACGCTGTTGTGTCTAGTGTTTGAAGACTCCGGCAGCTTTCCCACCAATCGCGCCGAACTGTATCAGACAGGTGTGGATGTGTTGCTGAAAAAATGGGACGTAAAGCGCAACATTGAGCGGGAGCAGGTTTACAAACGGCTATCGTTAAAGCGGAAGGAAGATTTGCTCAGCCAAATTGCCCGCACCACCTTTGAAGCAGGCAACTACTTCTTTAAGCAAAGGGAAGTAGAGCGCTACATCACCCAGTACATCCAAAATTTACCAGACGCCAGCACTGACCCGGAAGCACTGGAACTTGATAGCGCAGCCGTGTTGAAGTCAATTGAGGCACATCATGGGCTATTTGTAGAACGGGCAAGAGGGATTTATTCTTTCTCGCACCTAACGTTTCACGAGTATTTCACTGCCCGCAAGATTGTGACAAGTTGCAATCCTTATGCTGCTGATGACCCAACGCTGCAAAGCTTGGTCACTCACCTGACGGAGACGCGCTGGCGGGAAGTGTTTTTACTGACCGTTGGCATGTTAGATAGTGCCGATACTTTGGTGCAGTTGATGAAACAACAAGTTGATTCACTGATAGCTAATGATGAAAAATTAGAAATGTTTTTATTTTGGATATATTGGAAATCGGCTTTGGTTGATGATGACTATTACAAACCAGTAGCGATTCGAGTATTTTATCTGTCTATTGAGTATATTTATAGATTTGGAATTTTTACTTGTGACCAATTTATAGATTTAGCTAATCGATTCGGAGTTCATGCTCAGGGTATTCCCTTGGAAATTGCCAGTTTAGACTTTGAGCGGGAATTATATCAATTACTAGATTTTTCTTGTGATTCTAGTTGGTTTAAGCCAAAAGATGCAATTGCTAAAAATATTGACAATATTTTGAAATATTTTAAATTGATTCCCGCTCTGAAAGACGAACTACAGCAACTCAAATATAACTTACCTGAATTGCCCGATCCGGATCGAGACAAAGAAAAATTTCAAGAAGTGTGGGCAGATGCCCGTCCGAGTTGGACTGAACAATTAAGATCGATCATGATTAAGTACTGCAACATTGGTTATGATTGGCAGTTCAGTGAAGAGCAGATAGAGTTGTTGATCCAGTACTACGATGCCAATGAGTTTTTATTGGAGTGCATGGAGAGCGATTGTTACGTCAGCCGGGAAGTTAGGCAGGAGATTGAGGAAACGTTGTTGTTGCCATCGCTGATATTGAAAAGCGCAGTGGGCTATGATTTACACAAGATTTACACAAAATTCTCGATGACCAGATAAATTCCCTATACCTATGGCTCAATTACAGGTTGAAGACCTCAGCCCTATCTTAATTCAGCAGCTAGAAATCCTTGCAAAACTCCACGGAGGCTCATTGCAAGAAGAAATCAAACACATCTTGCAGCAAGCAGCACAAAGCCAACTCCGCTTCTACCGTACTGGGGGTGATATGACTAAAGCAAGAGAGGCAGTGGTGCGATCGCTCTCCCCTCAACAAGCCAAGAATACAGGATAGCTGAACTAGATTCTTGTAGCTTTTACTCAGCCCACTTCCTCAGCAGATTCGCATAGCTTTTGGAGATTAAATCAAACTCTATGGTCTTACCCTCTTTTGCAAAAATTGACCGACGAGTTGTATCCAAATCAAACAAAATTTCCCGCTCATTTGGATCGCGAACCAAGCTTTGAATCCATCCCACAGCCGCCAGCCTCACGCCTTCAGTCACGGGTTCTACCTGATGCAGGGTTGAGGATGGGTATATGATCGCCGAACCTGCCTCAAGTTTGTACGTGCGATCGCCATCGCTGCTTTCAATCACCAACTCCCCCCCTTTATAGGTAGAGGGGGAACTAAGGAATAGGGTGAAGGATACATCCGAGCGCAAAAACTCCTGATTTCCCATGAGGGCGTTATCAACATGCCTGCCATAGGACATGCCCTTTTCATAGCGGCTAAACAGCATAGAGTGAATAATCTTAGGCTGGAGAGCACTTTGAAATAAGGCATTGCGTTTTAGGGCAGTCTTCACGAGTTCCCGAAGAGCGCTGGTATAAGTTGTCTCACTCTTGAGCTGCATGTTGTTTTTAACAAATTTTGCATGCCACCCTGCTGTAGTTTTGCCATCTACAAAGTCAGCTTGCTCAAGACTGTCAACTAGAAATTTCAGTTCTTCTGAAGTAAGAACATTGTCAATGGAAAAAATCATGATGAAAATTGTCAATAGGAGCTATGCCTCATGTCATTTTCTCAACTTTTAAAACATGCTCCGAGGCTGAAGCTAGGCAAAAGCGATAACTTCATGGTTCAAAGTGCTGTTTATTATGTCAATCTCCTATAGATAAAAACTATCAATTATTTTATAGTTAAAGACGGTCTAACTCAACCTTAAAGGTTCTAGAGTATCGATTGAGGAGTGTCACAATGCGTTCAAAGACGATTGAATTATTTCTAGCGCTAAGCTTGGCAGCTACCCTTGGTGCATGTAATGCAGGTAACCAAGGCGGTGAAGCTGGAGAAACCTCTCCACAAAGCCCGCCAAGTGAAGCAGCTCCAACCACTGAAGGGGGCGAAGGCGGCGAAGGCGGCGAAGCTGGGGAAACCCCTAAACAAACTCCAACCACCGAAGGTGGCGAAGGTGGCGAAGGCGGCGAAGGTGGCGAAGGTGGCGAAGGCGGCGAAGCCAGCCCTTCTCCTAGTCGATAAACAATAGCAAACAAGGTGGGCATTGCCCACCCAATGTAGCTGCATCCAAGAGCTGTGCTTGTGAAGGCACGAGGTGCCGCTAGGGCGTGTTTTCAAACTCTATATTTTTCTGTGAGTGGCTGAGAAGATCCCCCTAAATCCCCCTTAAAAAGGGGGACTTTGACCGATTTCTCCCCCCTTTTTAAGGCCGGAGCGAAGGTGAGGAGCTGGGGGGGATCTAAGGGTTTGAAAACACGCCCTAGGGATATCGAATTCTCTTTTTGTAGTTGAAGCAATAACTTGGGGATTTATCCCCATAAAATATCCCCCATTTCCTCCCGCCGTTAAATCAATGCGCGGTACTCGCCCTCCATGCTCGATATGTCCGCGCTGATTATAGCGGGGGTCTCCGCGGGGGAAGAAGATGATGTTCGGAGGATCGCAATACTTCGACACTATCCACAGATTTGTAGGCAGTTAGGAACAGGAGTGAAGTTCTACGATAGAGATATAAGAGCAATTCGTAAT
>CBDTXL010000469.1:0-4342 GCA_965364435.1 uncultured bacterium | reverse complement strand
AGCGAGTTGTGGATTTGGCTGAACTCATGGCTCAGAAGTGGCAGAGTTAGTCCTTCCGGTTGAACTGACTACAACATTAGTTAACTTGAGCCAAATGTAAGTCATAAACCTGGGAATTAGTTCCCAGGTTTATTTTTTATCCCTAGAGACGCAATCTTATCGCCCCCTACCCCGCCCCCTCATCTGTATATCTATAGCAGCTAAAATTACCCTGTATTGTTTCCTAGACCAAGCAATGGCAGATATTCAATGGCAGAGAAACTCGCTCATCTACCTTGGGAGGTGCTGCATGATGGCAACAGCTTTCTGGTTGAGCGAATGCCTGGGTTTATCCCCGTGCGGTGGGTGTCGTCGGATGCGGTGAAGCAGTTGTCTATTGAGGCAGAACCGGAAAATCGGGCGCTGCAAGTCTTATTTATGGCAACTTCTCCACTGGGAGTGGAACCCGTACTGGATTTTGAGGCAGAGGAAGGGCGAATTCTGGAGGCGACGGCACGGCAACCTTTAGCGCTGACGGTGGAAGAAAGTGGCTGTTTGTCGGAGCTGGGCTATTTAGTCGATGATTACGGTCAGGGGTATTTTGACGTTTTCCATCTGACGGGTCATGCTACGTTTACGGATGGGAACCTCGCTTCATTACAGAAACAGAAACGGGCGACGCTAACTACGCCAGCGCTACTGATATCGCAAAAGAGCTGCTATTTCGACTGCCCAAACTTATCTTCTTATCCGGGTGTCGCACCGGGCAAGCAGGCAAGTCGGGGGCGGTGCCTTCGATGGCAGAGGAGTTGCTAGCTAAGGGAGCAAAAGCGGTTTTGGGTTGGGGGCAGTCGGTTTTAGAATCGGAGGCAACGGTAGCCGCATCGACGTTGTATCAAGCGTTGTCGGCAGGGAAGGCAGTAACTGAGGCTGTTGTTTGTACTTACCAAGCACTAATTGAAAATCAGGCGCGGGATTGGCATTTGTTGCGGTTGTATGCGGCGGGAACGTTACCGGGAAATTTGGTAACGCCGTTGCGAACTCCTGGGCGGAAACCTGCACCAAAGCCTTCGGTTGCCGAACGGTTTTTAGATCCGGCTACCCAAAAGATAAAAGTCCCTACTCGTGAGAGTTTTGTCGGGCGTCGCCGTCAGTTGCAAAACTGCTTAAGGGCATTGAAGAACCCCCCTAGCCCCCCTTATCAAGGGGGGAACATAGGAGGAGTAGGGGTATTGATTCACGGTATGGGAGGTTTGGGTAAGAGTAGTTTAGCAGCCAGGTTGTGCGATCGCCTCCCGGAATTTGAGCGGATTGTCTGGGTGGGGAGAGTGGATGAACCCAGTCTGGTGAATAAGTTAGCGGCGGCGTTGGATAGTCGGGAACTGCGGGAAGAGTTGCAGGATGACAAGGAAGAGTTGAAGTTTCTGCTGCGACGGGTGTTTCGGCAGTTGGAAGACCCCCCCAGCCCCCCTTATCAAGGGGGGAGTTCAAAGCCCTTTTTGCTGGTGCTGGATGACTTTGAAGCGAATTTGGAACCGCGCGATGGTGGGTATGTGCTGCAACCCGAAGCGGTAATAGTATTAGAGGCGTTAGTCTGGGCAATTGACGATACTTACGCGCCTCACCGTTTAATCCTTACCTGCCCTTACGATTTTGAGTCTACTCTGTTGCAGGATTTCTACAAGCAGCCGTTGGATGAATTGCGGGGGGCGGATCTGCGAAAAAAGTGTAGTCGCCTCTCTGCCTTTGATGCAAAATCTCAGGTGGATGAGGCGTTACAGTCTCAAGCACGCAGGTTGGCGGATGGGAATCCTCGGTTATTGGAATGGTTGGATAAGGTGCTGCTGAATTTAGATCCCCCCCAACCCCCCAGAACAAAAGTTTCTCCTTATATTCCCCCCTTAGTAAGGGGGGCTAGGGGGGTAAGGGGGGAGCAAAATACAGTGGCGGAGATTTTGGCAAGTTTGGAAGCTGATCCAGTGGAGTTGCGGGAGCAAGTTTTGGCAGAAGCGCTGCTGGAACAGATAGATCAACCGCTAGAAGAGATGTTGTGGCGGGGATTGGTGTTTGAGTTGCCTGTACCGAGGGAGGCAATAGCAGCAGTTTGTGAAGGTATACCTAATCTCGATCAGCAGATTAATCGGGCGGTGGCATTGGGATTGTTGGAGGTTAGTCCTGATGAGTCGTTACGAGTGCCGCGCATTTTGGAGAAAAACCTAACCCCCCAGCCCCCTTCCCTACCAGGCAAGGGGGAGAAAGAACGAGGCAAGGGGGAGAAAGAACGAGGCAAGGGGGAGAATGTGTCCTCTTTTACTCCTGCTGAAGATGCCCAACAGGGAGGCAACCGGGAGAATAATTCCTCTTTCTCCCCTCTCCTTGTAGGAGAGGGGTTGGGGGAGAGGTTATACCAGCAAGCGGCAGAGGTGCTGTATCGTCTCTGGTGGCAGGAGGCAGAAACGTCAACCGAGGAACAACAGCTAGAAATTCATCGGTTGGCGTTGCGGGGGAAGGTAGAAATGATTGCTGTAGCAATGGCAGCTACCCTCGCAAATCGCTGGAAGAATCAAAGCCGATATCGGGAAGCCGTTGAGTTGTGCCAAGCGACTCTAGAAATAACACAAGACTACCGAGTGCTGCACGCTTTGGCTCGATCTGAGCAAGAATTGGGTGAGGTTGGTAAAGCGCAAACCTATTATCAACAAGCCCTAGATAGCTGCCCTCAAGACGACGAAACAGAGAAGGCAGCCATTATTCACAATCTGGCGAGACTCAAAGCCAACTCTGGACAAATCGAAGAAGCGATCGCACTTTATCAGCAATCGTTGGACATCACTGAACGTATCGGTGATGCCCAAGGCAAGGCAGCGACTTTGCACCAACTGGCGAGACTCAAAGCCAACTGTGGACAAATCGAACAAGCGATCGCACTTTATCAGCAATCGTTGGACATCACTGAACGTATCGGTAATGCCCAAGGCAAGGCAGCGACTTTGCACGAACTAGGGAGACTCAAAGCCAACTCTGGACAAATCGAAGATGCGATCGCACTTTATCAGCAATCGTTGGAAATCACTGAACGTATCGGTGATGTCAAAACCAAGGCATCGACTTTGCACGAACTAGGGAGACTCAAAGCCGACTCTGGACAAATCGAAGATGCGATCGCACTTTATCAGCAAGTCCTGGAAATCGATGAACGTATCGGTAATGCCCAAGGCAAGGCAATCACATTAGGAATGATGGGACAGTTGTTGGTATACGAGAAAGGGGACTTTGCCACAGCCCTAAATTGTTTGCAGCAATCCCTAGAGATATTGCAGCGTCTCCAATCACCTGACGCTGAGAAAGTGAGGGAAGCGATCGCCAGAGTGCAACAGATGAGAGACGACATCCAGTGAAAGCGATCGCATAGTAGTATTATCAGCAACCTCCAACAGACGCTTTCATGGCTCAGACTATTGCGATTGAGAAGAACATCACCAGTCTTAACCAGCTACAATCCAGGTTCAATCTCAGGCGTAGTGACGATGACCAATTCTTCACTGAATGGTTCAATGGTCTAAGCCAACTCACTGACTCAGAAAAGCAAGCTCTCGACGGGATTAAACAACAATACTTTTATCAAAGGGCAGATGGCCCCTTAGCAGAAGGTGCTGTCAAAATGGTAGTGCTGGCTAAACTCCTTGATTTAGCTAGATTCTATGACCCTCCCTTCCGGTTCCGCACAGAAACAGGTGTTGAAATAGCTATTGAAGATCGGGATGAAATCTTGCGGGGACGTATTGATGCCTTAGTTATACAGGAACAGTTCTGGGTTCTGGTGATTGAGTCGAAACGTACAACCTTCTCTACAGATGTAGCGTTACCACAAGCTTTAGCGTACATGATGGCTAACCCTAATCCAGAGCAACCCATTTTTGGATTAGTCACAAACGGCAGCCATTTTCTCTTTCTTAAGTTGCTTCAATCTAGAGAGCCACAATATGACCTGTCTGATGAATTCTCTCTCTACCACCGTCACAACCAACTCTATGATGTTTTGCAAATTCTAAAACGTATTGGACAGGTAATTACACAGGTATAAATTTTATTACCTCCAATCCCGGAAACCGAGAGAATGAGAGAAGCGATCGCCTCTATCAGAAAAAGAGCTAAAAATGCTGAAATCCCCGCGTCAGCGTCAGCTGTTCATCAGCATAAGTCCCGGTGCTGTCTCTTAACCAAACCTCCTTACCCGTCGTAATATGACCAATAACGGCTGCTCCCTCTCCTAGTTGTTCTACCAACGCCTTAGCGGGTTCAGGAGATAAGCACAGCACCAGTTCAAAGTCTTCACCCCCATATAAAGCCCACTCTAGCGCTT
>CBDTXL010000468.1:0-4344 GCA_965364435.1 uncultured bacterium | reverse complement strand
ACAAAATTCTTATTCTTCAGTCGCCGCCACCAACTCTTCCTCTTCTTCAGGCACTTCGTAATCAGGTTCATCAGGTTCAGGAGTGCTAGCTTGCTGCTGTTGGGCACGCATCTTCTCCCTGTACTTCTCTGCCATTTCTTCCGCCTTGTCGTACACCAGATCACGATTGTTGATCATATCCCCTGGTTCTGGCTCTAACTGCTTGGTAGAGAGTGAAATGCGACCTCTTTCGGCATCCAAGTCAATGATCATCACTTTCACTTCATCATTGACATTGAACACACTGTGGGGCGTATCAATGTGATCGTGGGAAATCTCAGAGATGTGCAGCAGCCCACTAACGCCACCAATATCGATGAAGGCACCATAGGGTTTAATCCCACGCACCGAACCAATTACCACCTCACCGACTTCTAAGCGGTTCATCTTACGCTCAACTTGTGCTCTACGGTGCGAGAGAACCAGACGATTGCGGTCTTCATCAACCTCCAGGAATTTTAGTGGCAGTTCTTCTCCAACTAAATCTTCTTTTGGTTTGCGAGTGCTGATGTGAGAGCCAGGAATAAAGCCACGCAACCCCTCAATTCGTACCAGGGCACCCCCCCGGTTGGTGGCAAAAACAAGAGAGCGCACCGTAGCATCTTCCGTTTGTAGCTGCCGTACTCGCTCCCAAGCTCGCATATACTCAATGCGACGGATTGAAAGTGTCAGCTGACCATCTTCATTCTCGTCAGTCAGAATGAAAAATTCCCGCGTCTCGTTTGACTGTAAAACTTCATCAGGATTGTCAACCCGGTTAATTGACATCTCCTGAATGGGAATATACGCGGCAGTTTTAGCACCAATGTCAATCAGAGCGCCCCTCGGCTCCAAACTGAATACGGTACCAGCGACAATATCACCTGGGCTGAAGTGATAATCATACTTATCGAGGAGGGCGGCGAAATCCTCGTGAGTGAAGCCAATATCTGTAGTGGTTGTTTTCTGACTGAGCATGTGCGTTGCGTTTCCTACTTTTGTCTCCGTAATGACTATGCCTCCTGTCGATGTATACGCACGTCGGCATTGTGCTGCCTACACCTACATTGCTTTGTCTAAACCCTATTTTAAAAGATTTAATAAAGTCCAGACAGGTAATTATAACTCAAGATGGATTCGGTTGTTGTTTGCTCTACCACCCTACACCCTACAGTTGGTTCATTTCTGCACAACTATAAGGCTTTTGTGGAGCTTGATTGAGAGAGGCTTGTGTTTCCAGTTCATCTCCCTGGGGGGCAACAGTTGCTGACACTTTTGCTCTCTCGATTAGCTCGGCATGGCTTTTGAGATGATCTAAGGTCTCGACAAAATCTCGAACACCTTGAAACTGACGATAGACAGAGGCAAAACGCACATAGGCAACTTCACTCTCGTCTCGCAGGTATGGGAGTACCAACTCGCCGATTTCATTACTAGTAACTTCCCGTCCAAATCGCTGCTGTAATTCAGCTTCAATCTCATCGACCAATGCTTCGAGGCGTCTTTGGGGGATGCCAGTTTTTTCGCACGCCCGCACAATTCCACGTAATAACTTAGAGCGGTCAAACGATTCCCGATTCCCATCCCGTTTGATAACGGTCACAGGCACAAATTCGATGCGTTCATAAGTAGTGAAGCGATGTTTGCAGCGTAAACACTCCCGACGTCGTCGAACACTTTGTCCTGCTTCTGTTGAACGGGACTCAAGAACGCGGCTCTCGGGGTGCTGACAATAGGGGCATCGCATATAGGAAAGCCTTTCCTACTAGGTGGACTCAAAGGCAGCAAATCTCAATCTTGCTCTGACGGGGATGTTGTAAATATATGCAAAAAGCTGAGCCGTGTTTTTCTATCCAATTTCCTCCTACAGAGGAGGAGATAGACTGTTGCGGCTCAGGAGATCCTAAAAAGCTATTAAAGTTATGGCGGTCACGGGATGGCGCTCTATACCCCGGTGTTAGCACAGTGGCTCCCACGGAGCAAGCTGATTACGGTGAACTACTTCTTTTCGATCCGAGGCGGCTCTCGGAAGGCGATCGCAAAAAAGAGTGTGCCGATCGCACAGGCCAGGATAAAGATATAAGCAACGCTTTCCATGTCAATATTTCCTGATTATCTGCTTAACTACCAGTCTACCTTGCCAAGCAAAAGTGAAAAGGCAAAAGGCAAAAGAAAAAGAATTTTTCCTCTTGCCTTTCGCCTTTTACTCCAATTGCCTTTCTAGACAGTCTCTTTCCGTCTGGTTGACTTGTCGCCCACCTTCTGGAAGAGCCCCCACTCGACTTGCTCCTCAAGGTCTGCCTCAACACCAGCAAACACATCCCGGAAGAGAGTCCGAGAGCCATGCCAGATGTGACCAAAGAAGAACAGTAACGCAAACACCGCATGACCGAAGGTGAACCAACCCCGTGGACTGGTACGGAACACACCGTCAGAGTTCAGGGTTTCGCGATCAAATTCAAAGGGTTCACCCAGTTGGGCACGACGAGCGTACTTTTTCACTTCAGCTGGGTCTTTTAAGGTTTGACCATCCAGAGCGCCACCGTAGAAGCTAACTGTGACTCCAGTCTGCTCAAAGCTATATTTTGATTCTGCCCGACGGAACGGAATGTCTGCTCGAACCACCCCATTAGCATCGGTCAAGATCACAGGGAAGGTTTCAAAGAAGTTGGGGAGACGACGAACCGTCAACTCGCGACCTTCAGCATCCGTAAACACCGGATGACCAAGCCAAGATTGAGCGATGCCATCACCACTGTTCATTGCGCCCGTGCGGAACAAACCGCCTTTGGCTGGAGAGTTTCCTACATAGTCGTAGAAAGCCAGCTTTTCTGGAATCGCTGAGTAAGCTTGTGACAAGCTCGCTCCTGACGCTAGACTGCCTTGCACACGTCGGTCAATTTCTTGTTTGAAATAACCTTGATCCCATTGGTAACGGGTCGGACCAAACAGTTCAATGGGTGTAGCCGCACTGCCGTACCACATCGTACCTGCCACAACAAAAGCGGCAAAAAATACAGCAGCAATACTGCTAGAAAGTACGGTTTCAATATTCCCCATCCGCAGGGCTTTGAACAGCCGCTCCGGTGGTCGGACAGCCAAGTGAAACAAACCAGCAATAATGCCGACAATACCCGCAGCGATATGGTGAGCTACAATCCCCCCAGGGTTGAAGGGGTTAAAGCCTTCTGGTCCCCACGCCGGAGCTACGGGTTGAACGCTGCCTGTGACTCCATAGGGGTCAGAAACCCACATTCCAGGACCAAATAGCCCTGTCAGGTGAAACGCACCAAAGCCAAAGCAAAGCAAACCAGATAAGAACAGGTGAATGCCAAACATTTTTGGCAAATCCAGAGCGGGTTCCCCGGTGCGAGGGTCTCTGAATAGTTCCAAATCCCAATAAACCCAGTGCCAGCAGGCAGCTAGGAATAATAGACCAGAGAGGACGATGTGAGCAGCAGCGACGCCTTCAAATGACCAGAAGCCTGGATCTACTGCGGTTTCGCCAGTAATGCTCCAACCACCCCAAGACTGGGTCACTCCCAAACGAGCCATGAAGGGCATGACAAACATGCCCTGACGCCACATCGGGTTCAAAATTGGATCGCTGGGATCAAAAATTGCCAATTCATACAGGGCCATTGAACCGGCCCAGCCCGCTACAAGGGCAGTGTGCATCAGGTGTACAGCAATCAGACGCCCTGGATCATTCAGGACGACTGTGTGTACGCGGTACCAAGGTAGTCCCATTGACTACGCTCCTCCTCAGATAGAGTTTCTACTTCGACGCTTCTTTGTTAAAGATGTTAGAACTTGCTGTTACCCGCCTAGACTTTACTAATGAACTCCAGGCAAGACAACATAGATTTTCGGACGAGGCATCCGTGAAACTGAAGATTGTTTAAAGAAGTGTAACTATTGTTAGAGTTGATTGCAAGTAAATCTGGGACTTTTGATCCCGCATTGGGGATGGTTTTGCAACCTTTCTTTACAATAAGCGATTATGGTTCCACAGATGGGGGATTGAACAAAGTTTGTGCGATCGCCAATCGCTCTATGGCTTGGTCTGCGGTAATCAGACGTTTGAGGACGACTTGACCAATTGTTTGGGCTGACTCGGCTGAGGCGTTAGGGGTGGGTTTAACTTCAACCATGAGAACGGCGTCTTCCACCCGATAGAGCCACAATTTTTCCCCTTGCTCTAGGATACAAAGGTTTAGGCGCTCAATTTCGGGTTTGCGTCGCCAAGCGTTTACGTTCCAAAGTCCGCCAAACTCCCAAACCCGACCCACAGTCCATCCATCGGAGAGAAAAAAGTACTTCACA
>CBDTXL010000467.1:0-4352 GCA_965364435.1 uncultured bacterium | reverse complement strand
GCTTCGTTAACGCTTTCACGGAGGAGGGTGTGCGATCGCAGATAGTCACGCATCCAAGCACAATTTAGAACCAGTAGGGCATCAAGATCCAAATTCCACAGAATAATGGTGCGATCGCTACTGGCTGAAGCGATTGTTTGACCATCCCGGCTAAAACTCACAGCTAAAACGCTAGCACTATGTCCCTTGAAGGTTTTGAGCAGTTTACCACTAAGGCTCCAGAGTTTTATAGTTCCGTCAGTACTGGCAGAAGCTAGAGTTTGACCATTGGGACTGAAACTGATGCTATTTACGCTATTTGTATGTCCTGTTAGGGTTTTGAGCTGCTGACCGCTGAGGCTCCAAAGTTTTACAGTTCCATCAGCACTGGCAGAAGCTAAGGTACTACCTTGAGGACTGAAGCTGACATCCAAGACATCAGCACTATGTCCCTCCAGGGTTTTTAGCAGGCTTCCGTTAAGTCGCCAGAGCTTCACCGTTTCGTCAGCACTGGCAGAGGCTAAAGTTTGACCGTCAGGACTGAAACTCACGCTTGTTACCCCTTCCTGATGTCCTATGAAGGTGGTGAGCAGTGTCCCATCCCGACGCCAGAGCTTCACGGTTTTGTCAGCACTCGCTGAAGCTAAAGTCTGACCATCTGGACTGAAGCTGACACATCTGACATCAGCACTATGTCCCTTGAAGGTTTTCAGGAGTGTGCCGTCTCGGTGCCACAGTTTCACCGTTTTGTCTGCACCCGCTGAAGCAAACGTTTGCCCATCCCGGCTGAAACTGATGCTGTAAGTCGCAGCATTGTGTCCTTTGAGAGTGGTAAGCAGGGTGCCGTCCCGATGCCAAAGCTTCACAGTTTGGTCGGCGCTGGCGGAAACCAAAGTCTGACCATCTGGACTAAAACTTACACCCCATACCTGAGAATCATGCCGATGCAAGGTGGGAAGTTTCTCAGGGTTAGGGTGCCAGAGTTTGACTGTAGTATCTGCACTGGCAGAAGCCAAAGTTTGACCATCGGGGCTGAAACTAACACTGTAAATCGAAGCGCTGTGTCCTTTGAGCGTGGCAAGCAGTGTGCCATCCCGACGCCAGAGTTTCACGGTTTTGTCGGCGCTGCCAGAAGCCAAAGTCTGATTATCGGGGCTAAAACTAACAGCCCAGACTAGATCGTTGTGTTCTGTCAAAGTTCTGTAGGGGCGGGTTTCAAACCCTCCCGTACTCCTGTTCCGTTGCCAGAGTTTCACGGTTTTGTCAACACTTGCAGAAGCCAAAGTCTGATTATCGGGGCTGAAACTGACGCTGTTGACCGAAGCCGTATGCCCTTCTAAAATACCCAGCAATTTACCATCTCGGTGCCAGAGTCTAATTGTTTTGTCGGTGCCAGCTGTAGCTAAAATTTGACTGTCTGGGCTAAAGCTAACACTGGTTACCCAAGAGCGATGACCCTTCAAGGTTGCGATCAAGCTCCCGTCCCGACGCCAGAGTTTCACCGTTTTGTCGGCACTGGCAGAGGCTAGTGTCTGACCTTCCGGGCTAAAAGCAACGCTATTCACCTTGTTGGTGTGCCCTTTGAGAGTGGCGAGCAGTGTACCGTCCCGACGCCAAAGTTTCACAGTATTGTCATAACTCCCAGAAGCCACCGTTTGGCTGTCAGGGCTAAAAGCAACGCTCCTGACCTTGTCGGTATGTCCCTCAAGGGTTGCCAGCTGTGTGCCATCCCGACGCCAAAGTTTAACCGTATCGTCATCACTGGCAGAGGCTAATGTCTGACCATCCGGGCTGAAACCGACGCTAATGACTGTTTTGTGATGTCCCTCCAGACGGTTATACTCTCTCACCCCGTAGACGGCTTGCTGTAGAACCGCGACAACGCGAATGCGGGTATCAGGTTTGGCTTCGATGGATTGTTGCAGCTGTCTACCTGCCTTTAAACTTTCCAGCAGCGCTTCCAGTTCTTGATTCGAGGCTAACAGTTCAGCTGAGGAGGCACTTAAAGCATTAAGTTGGGCATCGATTTCGCCGATTTCTGCTCGCTGCCATTGCTTTGTGGCGATCGCAATCAGCACTCCTGCTCCTACCAAACCGCTAGTGAGTCCCAGGATAACTTGTCGTCGGAGGCGTGAGCGTACCGCCTGCTCTCGTGCTTGCAGTCCCAGACTCGCCTGAATAAAAGTCTGCTCCTTTGAACTAAGCTGGGCTGAACGTTCGCTGTACCAATGTTGGGCTTCTAATAACGGCGCACCTCGCCACAGTACCCCCTCGTCTTGATGGCTCATTTCCCATTGACGTAGGGCTGTCCGCAACCGCTCCTGCCAAGTACGGAAGCTGCGGTCATCCTCAACGCACTGGCGCAAGCGTTGCCACTCCCGAATCAGTGCTTCATGGACGATTTCGACGGTTTCAACCCTTGTTGCCTCATCTTGTCTGCTAACAACCAAACGAGCATCAGCTAGGCGCGTGACGAGGTTCCAATTGTCTTGTCCTACCTCAGTCCGGGTGGCGATGCGGCGAGTATCAGCGGTGCCTTCACCGGGATGCACCAGTTGGAGAAAGACCCGCTTTGCCTGTTGCTGTTCTTCCGGTTTGAGTGCCGTGTAGACCTGTTCGGCATAACTTGCAAGTGCTTGCTCGACACCTCCAATGGCATCATAGGCAGCATGAGTCAGGATACCATTGGATTGTTGTTCCCACAGCAAGGTCAGGGCAAACTCCAGCAAGGGCAGCTGACCGGGTTCGCAGCTGACGGCATCGAGAATGCGCGATCGCAGTCCTTGCTCGATCTGTACGCCTAAATCTTGGGCGGGTTTTTCGATCGCTGCTTGCAGTTGGGAGTGGCTCATTGGACCCAAAAATTCTGGGGGGAAGCGCTGCAACGCAGAGGCAAAGGGATGATAAGAGAGTGCGTATTCGCAGAAATCCGCTCGTAATGTCAGGACTAGAGTAAACCTTGGTATCTGGTTAGCCGCTGTTAATAATTCATCTTGAAAGCGTTGACGGACTTCTGCTTCCTGACAAAGGGTGTACAATTCCTCAAACTGATCGGCAAATAAAAGCAGGTGTAAAGCTGTGGGGGTTTTGTCCAGAATGCGCTCCAACACAGCTGTTAATCTCAAGTCACCCTGCTGAATTGCCGTCGCCAGTTTGTTAATTTCAACCAGGCGCTCCGTTTCACTCAGCTGGGGTTCTAATAGGGGGAGCAGCTGTTCTGCCAGTTTCAACAAGGGACGGTTTCCCGGACGAAAGTTGACAATTAGCCAGTTTTGTGTAGTACGCAGACTGGGAATTAATCCTGCAAACACAGCTGAGGATTTGCCGCTACCGGAAGGGCCGATCACGGTTACGAGTGGCTGATTGTATACCGCTTTCAACAGTTTCTCAGTGAAAGCCTCCCTGCCAAAGAAAAACGGTGCATCGGCTTCTTGAAATGCCGACAAACCCCGGTAGGGACAGGGGAGAATTGGGGAAAAGAAATTAGATATTGGGGTAGCGTCACAATCTTGCCCAGTCGCTTTTCTATCAATTAATTCTTGCCAGATGACGGGCACAGCGGTTGGGTTTTGGCAAATCACTGGCAACCAGCTGGCACAGGGACATCGATCTTCTAAGGCTTGCAGCTGTTCCCGTGCTTCTCGGACAGAGGTATAAAAAGACTCACCCCTGGAAAAAGCGGTGAGAAAACACTTGAGAAATTCCTGGGCAACCAAGTCAGGGACTGGTTCGCGCATGACAACGATTTGGGGAATGTGGAGGCTTCCTAGGGAACGTGCTAAGCCTAGTCCATCACAGGAATTGAAAATTGCTAGCTGTAAGCCGCGTGCGATCGCTTTTTTCAGACCATAGGTTAACTCGGTTATAGTGAGGCGATCGCTACCATTAATCTCAATCTGACCTGCTTGTCCATCACAGAGGCTGGAACTATGTCCCGCAAAAAAGAGAATATCCCAGCCTGCTGAGTCCCACAGCTGTTGATACAGCTGGCGGCGTTGCGGTTCTACTAAAAAGACAATTTCTGCACCGCAGAGTAAACTCGAAAGCAGCTGTCGGTCTGCTTCAATATCAATCCCATTCCCATTACCCAAAATCGCTAAAATTCTTGGTTTTTCCCGAAAAGGTGCTGAGGTTTCCACCCGTTCATAAGCCATTGCCCCCAGCGCCACTTCTGCCTTGGGGTAACACTCGAAAAAATCCCATAAATGCCAAGGGAGTTGTCGCAGCTGGTTGTCTTCTATTTGCAGAATCAGCCGCACTGTATCAGATGGGGACAGTTTTTCGAGTAATTTCTCTCGAATGGGGCGAAACGACTCAGCTTTGAGCCAGGTTGTCAAACTATCTGCTAAGGTTTGAGCAGACTGGCGGCAAGC
>CBDTXL010000466.1:0-4353 GCA_965364435.1 uncultured bacterium | reverse complement strand
CTGATCCAACTCCCTGAAATAGACATTTATGACCCTGCCATATTTTCTTTAGCAAGGACACTTGCGGTTCGATTCAGCAAGGAAAAACTGCCTTTCATTCCTGTCTATCCTGAGTTAGTTGCTCATAAGCAATAAGGGCAACTGCAAGCACCTCAAAAGGGGAAGCGATCGCCCTAACGAGATGCTTTGCGATCGCATGATTGTAGTGCGTGTAGCGAGATCGACAAGACAAGAGACAAGGAAACGAGCGATCGCCTTGTGACAAGGTAAGGGTGCGATCGCGCAACACAACAGACTTGGGAGAAGCGATCGCTATGAAGGTCTGAATCAAGATAGCATATCGATAGCCTCAAAATTAGAATATTTTTATGAAAACTGTTTCAATTCAACTGCCAGAAACTGTATTTTCTGCTCTCCGCAGAAACCCCGAGGAATTTGTCCAAGAAATGCGGATTGCAGCAGCCGTTAAATGGTACGAACTAGGGCAAATATCTCAAGGAAAGGCAGCAGAAATTGCCGGACTTACCCGCTCAGACTTTATCAATGCCTTATCCAGTTACCAAGTTCCTTTCCTCCAATATACTGCTCAAGAGTTAGCGCAGGAACTAGCTAATTTTGATTAATCGCGTCATCATCAACTCATCACCTCTGATTGTTCTATTCAAAAGTCAACAAGCAGAGTTACTCCCGCAACTTTTTACCGAAATCCTAGTTCCAGAAGGGGTCTGGAATGAAATCACAGCAGCCGGTCAAAACGACGTAGCTTCCCAAGAATTACCTAGTACCTCTTGGGTGCAACGAGTAGAAGTTGAGGTAATCGCACCTGAAGTCGCTGCTTGGGATTTAGGAGCAGGAGAATCGGAAGTATTGAGCCTAAGCCTGAAAACCCCTGATTGTGGAGCTATTGTTGATGATAGAGCAGCGCGACGATGCGCTCAATCTCTGGGCATTGTTACCCTTGGCACGGGCGGGGTATTGGTACTTGCGAAACGACGGGGACTGATTCCAACCGTATCTTCCAGAATTCAATTATTGCGTGATGCTGGTTTGTGGTTGTCCGATGATTTGGTCAATTTGCTGAAGCAACAGGCTGGAGAATAAGTTTATCTACAAGAGGCGATCGCGCTACACCCAAGGCATGACTTTTGAGGATTTCTTAGCTGACGATCGCACTTTTGACCCCGTGATGCGTAACCTGCAAATTACTGGGGAATCTCCTACAATGCACCCGCTGCTGTCTTATCCAGCACCCCCCCAGATAGGTGTGTAGTGATGTTCATCGCTTGCAATATCGGCGCTTTCTCTAAACCGTGGGGGTAGTCAATAACCGTGACAGCACCATTTCCCTGTTTAATACACCAGATTGATGCTGGACTCAAACTCAGGACATGGCAGAGAATCACCTTATTGATAGCATCGTGGGCAACAACAAGACCCGTTTTCAGTTCAGTGTCTGATACCCCAGCAGATTGGGCGATCGCATCCCAACACGCAACTGCCCTATCCCATACCTGCTGTAAATTTTCCCCCTCAGGCATCTGTACCGTTTCGGGTGCAACTTGCCACTGACGCAATAAATCTGGGTACTCCTGCTTAATTTCTGTCTCTAATTTCCCTTCCCAAAGCCCGTGATTGATTTCCCTAAACTCCTCTTGTAATTCGAGTTGGACATTTGGGTGAGGCTGTAGTATAATCTCAGCCGTCTTCTTGGGACGCAGCATTGGACTACTAATGGCAAAATCAATCGGGACATCCTTGAGAAACTCAGCTGCTTGCTGTGCTTGAGCGCGACCATTGTCATTAAGTGGCACATCAATTCCCCCTTGAAAGCGCGAGACGCGATTCCACTCCGTTTCGCCGTGGCGCACGAGCAATAAACGCAATCCTCGATTACCTTCTCGCGGTGTCGGCAAGGGGTTTCCGAGGTGAGATGTCTGATTGAGCGACTCTAATTGCACAAGTTCGCCCCAACCGCCAGCAAAATTCAGCACATTGATGCAACAGTTCGATTGCTGGATGGAATGGTAACGCGCTGGGGGAATACCAAGGGCACTCGTAATCAAGCAGCGATTGATGCCGTTATGGGCGACGATTAAAATTGTGCCTCCCTGGTGACGGGGGAGAATTTCTTTCCAAAACTGCTGCGCTTGTTCGTAAAGTGCCAGCACGGGAAAGTGTTCCCTTGACCCCTCTGTTGTCGGGATGACCATGCAGAACTCATGGGGTCGTTCTTTCCAGCACAGGTAGTCCTCTGAGAATTTTTCCTTCGCCTCTGACTTGGGCAGCTTCTCCCAAAGCGGCAAATCGATTTCCATCAGATTGCTAGGTGCCAGTAACTCCGGAGACCCAGGCAAATAAGATAGAATAACCTCTGCCGTCTGCTTTGCCCGTTGTAGGGGAGAACTATAGACAGCATCAAACTTGAGGCTACTGAGGGCAGCGCCAACTTTACGGGCATCCTCATAACCTTTTTCGGTCAAGACTGACTCATCACAGCGCCCTTGAATCATCTTCAGGCTGTTGTAGCTGCTTTGACCGTGACGCACGATAATGACGCGAGTAGCCAATCTCGAAATCCTCCGTTACCAAGTGGGTGGACAGTTCCCGGTTTCACACAAAGGCTCGTAGCGTCCTTTGAGCATTTCCCATTGCCAGAGTCATTTTAACTTGCAATAGGATACGCCTCTCAAGCTTGAGCCGTTTGATTGAGTCAGCAATGCGATAATTTCATAAGGCTTGCAAAAGCTAACTGTTGGGGAGCAACAAATCTTGGCTCTTGACTTTATCACTGTCTACTGCGTTTGGGGGATTCATGACCATTAAGCAGCCAATTGTGGTCATCAGGCGGTTGATTTTGGTTGTACTGACGATTATTGCGATCGCCAATATAACCTCTTCCTTAGTCAGAAGCTGGGGTCAGCCTCAGATTCAAAGTCGCCTAGAACTTTACCAAACTAATCTGCTACTCCATGCCTCCGAGTGGCAGGGTAAAAACGCCGACGCTGCGAAGTCCCAGGACGCAACGCCGGATTTGACTGCTGCCCGTAACGCCTTGCTTGGTAGTCAGCCTCTCAAAACTGCCCAAAAGCAGTATCAAGAATCACGTCAATTAGCTCAGACAACTCAGTCGCAAATCACAGAAAGACTTCAAGAACGTTCCTCCAAGGAGTTGGTGATGCCTACAGATGTCGCCAAACCCCAACAGCAAATGCCTCCTGTTGCCGACCCCGCTAGTGCCTCCCCGCAGCGACAGCAGTTGCAGAAGTCATTGTCTCAGGTAAAACAGCTAATTGATGAGCTAGATTTGCGGCTGGGAATTCTCCAAGCTCAACAAGGACAAACAGACGCGGCAATTAAAAGCTGGAGTAAGTTGAGCAATCAGTCTTCTGTCGATACCATCGATCCACCTGAAGCCTCCCTAGCACAAACAGCGGCAGTGTTAATCGGTCTATGGAGTGAGCCACCCCGCCTCCTACCGGATGCTGAACCAATCATTCAAAAAAACTTAGATAGCTGGTTTCGCTATCGCGCTTTAACCCAGCTGTATCAATTACAGCAGCGTCAGGATGCCCTTTTGTCTCTCCAAGCCAAAGAACAAGAGATTGCTGAGCAAGCGATTTTCAAGTTAGCAGTAATTGGGGGAATACCAGGCTTTGGTGGTCTCTTAGGTGTTGGACTCTTACTGTTTGTATTGGCTCAATGGCTGCTTCAAGGAAAGCGATCGCTTTTAGCGACCAACGGCGATGTCCCTTGGGAGACGCCTTGGGATTGGGAAATAGTTTGGCAGGTACTTATCCTGGGCTTTTTCTTCATCGGTCAACTGTTGCTGCCAGTGTTGTTCGAGGTTTTGGGCTTCAACCCAGCCAGTTTCACTGTGCGGATGCAGGCGTTCTATGTACTGATAAGCTACCTACTGATGGCCTTTGGGGGCTTGTTGGTTTTGTACTTTTCGATCAAACTCTTTTTACCACTGCCAGACGATTGGTTTCGCTTTAAACTGCGAAGTAACTGGATTGCCTGGGGACTAGGAGGTTATCTGGTAGCGCTGCCTTTGGTGATTGTCGTATCGCTGATTAACCAGCAGCTGTGGAAAGGACAAGGAGGCAGTAACCCGATTTTGCCGCTGGCTCTGGAGGGACGAGATAGTGTGGCATTATTGATATTTTTCATAACGGCCTGCGTGGCGGCACCAGTGTTTGAGGAGATTATTTTCCGGGGGTTCTTGTTGCCATCGTTGACTCGTTATGTACCAGTTTGGGGAGCGATTCTTGCTAGTAGTCTGCTGTTTGCGATCGCTCACCTGAGTCTTTCGGAAGTGCTGCCACTAGCAACGTTGGGGATGGTCTTGGGGGT
>CBDTXL010000465.1:0-4358 GCA_965364435.1 uncultured bacterium | reverse complement strand
ATGTGCATCTGAAAACCGGCAGCGATCGCTTTCATTCGGTCTTCAGCTCTAGCATAGGCTGTTAGTGCGATCGCGGGAATCTTTCCCCCCTGCTCTGCCGAGAGTTTCCGAAGTTTACGAATTAAGCTGTAGCCGTCCTCAAGCGGCATTCCAATATCGCTCACCAAGACATCTGGCTTGAACTGTGATACAGCTTCCAATGCCGAGCTTGCGGATGCAACGCCAAAGACTTTTGCTTCACACTCCTCCAAGGCGGCGACGAGAAACTCCCGCGAATCTGCCTCATCATCAACAAGCAGGACTCGTACCCCCTTGAGTGCAGGGGGGTTGTCGAATGGCACTCCCAGATCGACAGTTGGATGGACACGCTCACCTGGGTGACGCTCGACGCGGATGGGGATAAGCGGCAGCTTTACAGTAAAGGTGGCTCCCTTTCCCTCACCTTCACTCTGTGCACGCACTGTTCCGCCGTGCAGTTCGACCAATTGCCGCACGATCGCTAGTCCCAGTCCCAGCCCACTATAGACTCTGGTACTAGAACTATCCGCTTGCCGAAAGCGCTCGAAAACATAGGGAACAAACTCCGGGTCAATGCCTTTACCCGTATCCGTGACGATGATTTCAACATGGGAGTTCACTCGTTCTAAGCGCACCATGACGCGCCCTCCTTTAGGCGTGAACTTGATGCCATTCGATAAGAGATTCCAAACGACTTGTTGCAAGCGGTCAAAGTCACCTGCCACCGGACCTGCTGCTGGGTCAAGCACAGATTGGAGACGAATCTCCTTGGCTTGGGCGGCGGGACGCACTGTCTCAATCGCGGCTTCAATCGCTGAAACGAGTTCAATCGGACGGACATTCAAGCGAAGCTTGCCCTGAATAATCCGGGAGACATCCAGCAAATCCTCAACCAGTTGCGCCTGTGACTTGGCACTGCGCTCAATTGTTTCCATCGCCCGTGCCGTAGTCGCTTCGTCAAACTTTCGACTATTGAGTAACCGTATCCATCCCAGCATTGCATTCAGAGGCGATCGCAACTCATGGGAGAGAGTCGCCAAAAACTCATCCTTCAGGCGGTTAGCCGCTTCGGCGGCAGCGCGTGCCTCCTGTTCGCGGGCGAGTAGCTGGTTGCGTTCATCTTCCGCTTGCTTACGTTCAGTGAAGTCACGCATGATTTTACAAAAGCCTCGCAGCTGTCCCGTCTCATCTCGTAAGGGCGTGGTGATAGCACTCGCCCAGAACCGGGTGCCATCTTTACGGACATGCCAGCGTTCATCTTCAGCCCGACCTTCCCTTACTGCCTTTTCCAGTTCTTGTTGGTCTGCACCCTGCTGAAGGTCTTCAGGCGTAAAGATTATTGAGCCTGGTTGTCCCAGGATTTCTGCTTCCTGGTAGCCTAAAATGCTTTCTGCCCCCAGGCTCCAACGGCTAACCCGCCCCTCGGTATCGAGGAAGAAAATTGCATAGTCCTTTACATTCTCCAACAACAGGCGAAACCGCTCTTCGCTAACCCGAAGCGCTTCCTCCGCCTGTCTACGGTCTGTCATGTCAGCTAGGATGTAAACGGCACCAATGAATGCTCCACCCTCATCGAACACAGGGTCTGCCGTTACAGAAAACCATTGGCTATCGGAGTGAACCTCCTGGCTCTCGCGCTGACGAGTTTGCTGAACGCGGGTGAAGGGAGTTGCCTCAACCGAACCCAGCGTCGTTGGCATTAGCTCTTGATGCAGGCAACCAACGAGTTCGCTCAAGGGTTTGTTTAAAAGCTCCGTCATCGCGCTATTACAGCGCATAACTCTGCCCTCCTGATTCAGAAGGCAAACGCCATCGTTCATTGCATCAAATGTACTTTGCCACTCCCGCGCCAAGGCAAGTGCGGATTCCTCAGCTCGTCGAATGCGGAGTAGAGATTTAACGGTGGCAATTAATTCAATCGGCTCTACAGGCTGCGCCAGGTAGGCATCTGCACCACTGTCTAACCCCTGTGCCTTGTCCCGACTTTCAACAAAACTAGCGGACAGATGGAGTACGGGAATAATCGTAGTAGCTGGGTTTGCTTTGATTTGGCGGCAGACCTCAAATCCATCGATATCGGGCAGTTTCACATCCAGGATAATTAAGTCGGCTTTAGATTGAGCTACCGATTGCAGGGCAGCTTCACCTGTAGCCGCCTCGATAACGTTAAAGCCCGCATGTCTTAACATCCGCTTGATCGTGTAACGATTGGCTTCGTTATCGTCTACATGCAAGATCGTGATTAGCTGCTGCTCAGACATTATTTCCCTCATCAGCCTCCAGTGCTATCCCCGCCTTTAAGAGTGCTTCCTTAACCCGTGCTGCAACTTCCTGGGATGCCGTTTCTTTAGAGAGAATCGCAATGGTGCTATCAGCAAGAACTCTTTGCTCTTCTGCTTCAAGTGGCTGTGAGGTATTAATAATCACGGGGATGGAGTTAGTAGTAGAGTTGCTTTTGAGCCGTGATAGCACCTCGAACCCGCTCATGTCTGGTAGTTCGAGATCGAGAACAATGCAGTCTGGCTTTTCGACTTGAGGCAGATGGATACCCTCACGTCCATCTGCGGCTTCAATAATATTTAGGTGCGTATTACTTAAAAGTTGCTTGAACACATATCGAGATGTCGGGTCATCATCAACGAGCAAGAGCGTTTGCGGTGTATTCCGCTTTACAAGCCTATTGATTTGGTTCAATAATAAAAATCTATCCACAGGCTTAACTAAGAACGCATCAGCGCCTAAAGCCATCACTTGCTTTTCGTTATCAATGACAGTGACGACGAGAATGGGAATATCTTGGGTGGCTTGATTGTCTTTCAGTTCACAAAGAAAAGGCCAGGTGTTTTGTTCCTCCAGTAAAATATCCAACATAATCGCCGTGGGAGTGAACAAAGCCATTGCCTGTTCGGCTTCCCTGAGCGTTCGTGCCAAGAATGGTTGATAAATTGAACCCTGGAAATACTTCTCGTAAGTGAAAAGGGTCTCGGCATTGTCCTCTACCACCAGTACAGGCAAACGTTGCGGGTCTAGCTGCCAAGTGACTGACGGCAAAGCGGATTCTTCGGTAGAACCCGGGTAGACAACGGGAATGGACGCAAAAAATCTAGAGCCAACTCCCAAGGTACTACTGACCCAGACGTTTCCTCCCAATAACTGGGCTAGCTTACGCGAAAGTGGTAGCCCCAGACCTGTACCTTTTACCTGCCTTTGCAAAGCAGAGTCTACCTGGACAAATTCTTCAAAGATTCGCTCAGTATCCTCCGGTGCAATGCCAATGCCTGTGTCGGCAACGGAGAAGGTGATTGTGTTGCCAACCTGCACGGCGGCGACTCGCACCTCACCCGTGGACGTGAATTTCAGAGCATTAGAAATAAAGTTTCTGAGAATCTGGGCAACTTTACCCTCATCAGTATAAAGCGTTGGGATATCACGGGGTTCTTCAAAGACCAGAGCGATCGAGGAATTGTGGGCAAGCAGAGGGCGCAGCATCCCTCTCAACGTTCCGAAGAGTTCGCTCACTTCAAATTCGTCTGGCTGCACGACAATTTTTCCCGCTTCCACCTTCGCCAAATCTAAGAGGTCGTTCACTAACTCTGAAAGCCCTTCAGCGGCCTTTCGGATGAACGTAACCTGCTTTTCCTGGTCTGGTGTTAATTCACCATCCATCCGGTCTAAGAGCATCCGGGATAGGGAAATCACGGAGTTAACAGGTGTGCGAAACTCATGGCTCATGTTTGAGAGGAAGCGGGTTTTGAGTTCTGAAGCCCGCTTTAAGGAATCGGCTTTTTCGTCTAATTCGGCATAAAGCGCTACAACCCCTCGATTGGTGTCTTCTAGTTCGCGGTTGAGCTGAGTTAACGCCTCTTCGCGCTTTTGGAGTTCTGCTAGGGCGCGGAGTAGTTCTTGGTTCTGCTGCTGAATTTCTTCAAATGGATTGCTAGGCGATCGCTTAACCAACTCATCCGTTATCTGTGCCAAGCGATTCGCATTCACCACAGGAACTCGCTTTGGCAAGGGTTTGCCCATCCGCACAGTAGTACCGTTACTGGGTGAAGACTCAATCTCAAACTGCTCCATGAGTCGTTTGGAGCCAATAATCCCTAACCCCATTCCCGTTTCCGACTTGTAGCGTCCGTCCAGAATAGTGTTTAGATCCGCGATACCCGGACCTTTGTCACGAATGCAGATTAGTAAGCTTTGAGGCGATTCGCCCTCCACCCGAAAATCAACTCTTCCTCCCTGGGCATATTGAAAAGCGTTGCGGGCGATTTCCGATACAGCGGTGGCAATGCGTGTCCGATCCTGAGCGTCAAAACCCAATAGTTCAGCAATCTGCCGTG
>CBDTXL010000464.1:0-4371 GCA_965364435.1 uncultured bacterium | reverse complement strand
CCCTAGCGCCTCGCCTAATAGAAATCCGGCGTCATATTCACTCTCACCCAGAACTGAGTGGTCAGGAGCAGCAAACAGCCGCCTACGTTGCTGGGGTGCTCTCTTCCTGCGGCATCGTTGTGCAAGAGTCAATCGGTAAAACCGGCGTCATTGGAGAACTAGTGGGTCGCACTGATGACCGACTAGTGGCAATCCGAACCGATATGGATGCCTTGCCAATCACCGAACGCACCCGTCTCGAATTCGCCTCGCGCCAGCAAGGAATTATGCATGCCTGTGGTCACGATGTCCACACCACAGTAGGTTTAGGGACAGCTATGGTTCTGTCTCAGTTGGGAGAAGTATTACCAGGCAATACCCGATTCTTGTTCCAACCAGCAGAGGAGATTGCCCAAGGTGCCAGTTGGATGGTGCAAGATGGGGCGATGAATGATGTTAGCGCTATTTTTAGTCTTCATGTTTTCCCCTCGATTCCAGCCGGTTCGGTAGGTATCCGTTATGGGGCGTTGACGGCGGCAGCGGATGATTTGGAAATTCTCATTATGGGAGAGTCTGGTCACGGAGCGCGTCCTCATGAGGCGATTGACGCGATTTGGATTGCCTCGCAAGTGATTACAACACTCCAACAGGCGATTAGCCGCACTCAGAATCCATTGCGACCAATGGTATTGACAATTGGGCAGATTAGTGGTGGACGGGCACCGAATGTGATTGCTGACCAAGTGCGTTTGACGGGAACCGTGCGATCGCTTCATCCCGAAACTCATGCCAATCTACCAAAGTGGATTGAGGGGATTGTTGGGAATATCTGCAATACTTACGGCGCAAGCTACCAGATGAACTACAAGCGGGGAGTGCCCTCGGTGCAAAACGACTTAGCGCTGACTCAGTTGTTGGAAGCGTCAGCGAAAGAAGCTTGGGGAAGCGATCGCGTTCAAATCTTAACAGAACCATCTCTCGGTGCCGAAGACTTCTCCATATATCTGCAACACGCTCCCGGCACGATGTTCCGCCTCGGTGTGGGTTTTAGGGATAAACCGAACTATCCACTGCACCACCCACAATTTGAAGTTGATGAAACCGCGATCGTTACCGGCGTTGTTACCCTCGCCTATGCCATCTACCAATACTGGCAGAAGCGGGGCTAGGACTTTCTACCTAGTGATAGATTAGCCAGGGCAGCGTTTCGACTAAGCTATCTAAAAAGACAGGAAGAATCTAAAGCTATGGCATCCCCCACCCCCCTCAAAGGCCTAGAATTAGTCGATTGTGCAAGAGCTAACGCCAAGCAGGGAATTGAAACTGCTGCCCAACTGTGTGGCTATGGCGAGAATCTCAATACCTTTAGTCAAGAACTGAAACAGGCTTGTGACGACATGGGTGTCAAAATTAATGAACTAACCGACCTAATTACTGACCAAGACGCCCTCATTAATATGGAGGGTGAAATTGTTGCTCCAGATTCGGAAACCGTGCTTTAGAACATCGATTCATACCAAGTTACGGTCAAAAAAGTTACTCAGTCGTTTAAGGGACTTAGGGACTGGGGTTAGGTCGTTGGGAAGTCAAAGGAGCGCCCAGAGATTCCCATAGGGTTCATGACGCCCACTCTGGGAGAGCCATCAACCGCTACGGTTGCAAGAGAACACACAGCGGCACAAACGTCATTCAGGGCAAGGCCTTGTTGGCGTGAGGTAATTACCTCTGAAATCGGGTCAATATAAATAATCGTTGGTCATGCTGAATCAATTGAGACGAGCAAATTGGGAGAATCATCCGGTTTAGCTGAGAAATGTAACGGAATGCAAAGTATAATGAGTTCGAGAGAACACTTATACGCACCTATCTAAAGTAGTAGCATCACATGCGAGTTGCGATCGCTGGAGCAGGTCTAGCAGGACTTTCCTGCGCCAAATACCTTACCGACGCGGGTCATACCCCGATAGTATTGGAACGTCGAGACGTTCTCGGTGGCAAAGTTGCCGCGTGGAAAGACGAAGATGGAGACTGGTACGAAACTGGTTTGCACATCTTCTTTGGTGCTTACCCCAATATGCTGCAACTGTTTAAAGAGCTGGACATTGAAGACCGATTGCAGTGGAAAGACCACACGATGATCTTTAACCAGCCAGAGACACCCGGCACTTACTCGCGATTTGATTTTCCCAATTTACCCGCGCCGATTAATGGCATAATCGCGATTCTGCGGAACAACGATATGCTCACTTGGCCGGAGAAAATTCGTTTTGGATTGGGTCTGATTCCAGCAATTATTAACGGGCAGAAGTACGTTGAGGAAATGGACAAGTACTCATTCTCAGAGTGGCTGAAGCGGCAAAACGTGCCGCCGCGAGTGGAGAAGGAGGTCTTCATCGCCATGTCCAAGGCGCTAAACTTTATCAACCCGGATGAGATTTCCTCAACGGTGATTCTCACCGCCCTCAATCGCTTCCTTCAGGAAAAGAACGGTTCCAAGATGGCGTTCTTGGATGGTTCCCCCACTGAGCGACTCTGCCAACCCCTGGTAGATTACATCACAGAAGGGGGCGGTGAAGTGCGATTAAATGCACCCATTAAAGAATTTTTGCTCAACTCTGATGGCTCGGTGCGTGGATTCCTAATTCGCGGCTTGAATGGGGCAGCGGATGAAGTACTCACGGCGGATCTTTATGTGTCGGCAATGCCAGTTGACCCGTTGAAGGTGATGTTGCCAGAAGCTTGGCATGACATGGATTTCTTCAAGCAGCTGGATGGTTTAGAGGGTGTCCCCGTAATCAACCTGCATCTGTGGTTTGATCGCAAGCTGACGGATATTGACCATCTACTATTTTCGCGATCGCCTTTGCTCAGTGTCTATGCCGACATGAGTAACACCTGTAAAGAATATGCCAATCCTGACCGCTCAATGCTAGAACTCGTACTGGCACCCGCCAAGGAGTGGATTAGCAAATCTGACCAGGAAATTGTAGATGCCACAATGGCAGAGTTGGAAAAACTCTTCCCCAACCACTTTGGCAGCGAGAACCCAGCAAAACTGCTAAAATATCACGTCGTCAAGACTCCTCGTTCGGTCTATAAGGCAACACCAGGACGCCAACAGCATCGCCCTTCCCAAGTGACGCCGATTCCTAATTTTTACTTAACTGGCGATTACACCATGCAACGTTACCTGGCGAGTATGGAGGGTGCCGTACTTTCTGGTAAGCTGACAGCGCAGGCTATTGCGAGGAGTCAGAATTCAGAACTCAGAATTCAGGGTTCACAAGAGGAGTCAGAAGTCAAGTTAGCTTCTACACCTTAGCCCCGACGCTCGACGCCCTAGCCCCTAGCCCTTAGCTTGCCGCCTGCTACGAATGCTCCAACTGCCTAACTCTCCAAGCATGAGAACGCTGGTCTCCCAGTCGGACGCTTACGAATTATGCCGTCAAATTACGGCAAAGTACTCTAAGACGTTTTATCTGGCTACTCTGCTGATGCCAGAGGAGAAACGTCGAGCTATCTGGGCGATATACGTCTGGTGTCGGCGGACTGACGAACTGATGGATGGTCCTCAGTCTCGCTTAACAACCCCTGAGACACTAGATCGGTGGGAACAACAGCTGGAATCCGTCTTTGGAGGGAAGCCAGTAGACGACCTAGATGTGGCTTTGGTCGATACCCTGGAACGCTTCCCAATAGATATTGGGCCCTTTCGGGATATGATTGCTGGTCAGCGGATGGATTTGTACCGCAGTCGCTATGAGACGTTTGAGGAACTAAAGCTTTACTGTTACCGCGTAGCTGGTACGGTGGGTTTAATGACTAGCCCCGTTCTGGGTTTTGATGACTCTCGTAGCAAAGCGCCCTGGGATCTCCAGCGAGGTGTCAATGATCCTGTGGAAGAAGCGATCGCTTTGGGAATCGCCAATCAGTTAGCCAATATCCTCCGAGATGTTGGGGAAGACGCCCGTCGGGGTCGGATTTACCTTCCCTTAGAAGAACTGGCTCTGTTTGACTACACAGAGCAAGACTTGTTCAATGGCGTTGTTGATGAACGTTGGCGTGAACTCATGCGCTTCCAAATTCAACGGGCGCGTAAATTCTTTACTCAGGCAGAAAGTGGAATCCGGGGACTCAGCCCTGACTCCCGTTGGCCTGTCTGGGCAGCATTGATGCTCTACCAGGGCATTCTCGATGTCATTGAACGCAACCAGTACGATGTCTTTAGCCGAAGAGCTTACGTCCCCAAGCCACAGAAGTTGCTGTCTTTGCCTGTTGCGTGGCTCAGAGCGCAAGCCCTTTAAGGGCTTATCAATTTAAGTCCCCCCTAGGGCGTGTTTTCTCGCCTTCCCCGCCAGATTCAGATACCCCTTGCATCTCCTCACCTTCGCT
>CBDTXL010000463.1:0-4373 GCA_965364435.1 uncultured bacterium | reverse complement strand
GCTTGCTGTTATTCCGTTACGACTGGGGCGCTAGGATTCGAACCTAGGAATGGCGGGACCAAAACCCGCTGCCTTACCACTTGGCTACGCCCCATTGCTTTCACCTTGCCTATCCTAGCAGTTATTGCTAGGGAAGTGTCAAGCAATTTTTCAAGAAGGCTGAAGTATCAAGGCTGAAGGGTTAAAAGGGTTAAAGGTTAGTCTCCTGACCGTTTCGCCCGATTTTCATACTTCATCCTTCACACTTCAGACTTTCCCACCCTGAGATCAGGCTGGGTAAATACGCAAGCGCCGATTGGGTTCATCGCCAAAACTGTCGGATTTGAGGCGATAGTGTTCGACTAGCTCGTGTTGCATCTTACGCACTTTTGGCGATCGCGGCAGCAATTCCACTGGTTGTCCTTTGGGAATCACAATTTGCTCAACTGCAAGGCGGGCTTCCTCTAGTGCCTCAATTTCGTCTTCACTGCCGTTTTCGGTAAATAATCGCAGATCAGCTGCATCGGGCGTACTGGGGTCGTCCATGTCCAACAGATGCCGCAGGGCGCGGGTAATCTGGGGGATGGTGCTAGCTTTAACGGCGTGAATCGGCACCTGACGAGCTTTGGCAATTGAGCGTAGCTTACCGTGATTCTTGACGTGCGATCGCAAGCCCAACACCGCATCAGCACTATCCATGTCTTTTGTCAAGACCACGGGCAAGTTTAGCACCCGAATCACCTGCTCTAGTTGATGGCGACTAACACCGTAAGGATAAACATGTAGTGGCAAATCCTCACCATTGGGTCCTGGCGTCCGGAGACCATTGCCAAAGGCATCTGACTGCTGCCAGGATTTATCAAGCAGCTGTTCAAAGTAGCGGTTTTCAGAAGAGCGCTCGGCTGGCTGACGTGCCAGGGGCTTCATCTGTCCAGACGAGCGCCAGCCGGTCGTTCTTGTCGAGGTAGAGGATAGTAAACTTCTGTCCGGTGGCGTTGCTACGGGTGCGCTGGGGAATTCACGGGTAATTGTCACCTTGCCCGTTTCAGTCACCGTCCTCACTTGTGGATTCGGCTGACGACCCCGCAGCAAATCATCAACAGTTTCAGAGACGCTTTCATGTATCACCCAACGTTGCCGCTCCAGCATTTCTACTGCAATTTCAAACGTTGGGGGTGCCTTACGCTCCAAAACAGTTTTCTGAGAGCCTCGGCGTCTAGCTTCGTCATCTCCCAGAGTCACCGCTTGGATACCACCAACCAAATCAGAGAGGGTGGGATTTTTAATCAGGTTTTCAATTTGATTGCCGTGGGCAGTACCCACTAATTGAACACCCCGCTCAGCAATTGTCCGAGCAGCCAGCGCTTCCAGTTCTGTACCAATTTCATCAATAACAATGACTTCTGGCATATGGTTTTCCACCGCCTCAATCATCACTTGATGCTGAAGTTCTGGACGTGCAACTTGCATCCGTCTGGCTCTACCAATCGCTGGGTGAGGAATATCACCATCACCTGCAATTTCGTTAGAGGTGTCGATAATCACTACCCGTTTGTGTAAATCATCCGCCAAGACTCTGGCAATTTCCCGCAAGGCTGTTGTTTTCCCAACACCGGGACGCCCCAGCATCAAAATCGACTTCCCGGTTTCTACCAGGTCACGAATCATGCCAATGGTACCAAAGACCGCTCGACCGACACGGCAGGTTAAGCCAATAATTTCACCAGGACGGTTACGAATGGCGCTAATCCGGTGCAGAGTGCGCTCAATTCCGGCACGGTTGTCACCGCTAAAGTGTCCCACTCGCTCGACGCAATGATTCAACTGTTCCTGAGTTACGGGCGTGTGCGAAAGGTACTCCGCTTTACCAGGGAAGCGCACCTCTGGAAAGCGACCAAGATCCATGACCACCTCAATCAAACTGTCTCGCTGTGGGTGTTGCTCCAATGATGAGCGAATCTCTTCTGGCAAAATATCTAACAACTGCTGGAGGTCGTCTGTAATCTGCATCCTTTTTGACGTGAGGTTTGTATCCACAACCGGCGAATCTTGAGTAGATGACAATTGTTGCTCAGAGGGGTTGATACCGTGGGAATTCACCATATGCTCGTATCAAAGACAGCGATCGCTGCTATTGTCGGTGGGTTTGTTGAAATCTGTTTTTAGTAACCTTTTTTGCTTAATTAGCTATTGGTTGCAGCAGTTTTGTGGATGATTTTAGCTGTGAAACCAGAGAATGAGCTATTCCCACAGCTTGCCAGAGCCGATCAGGTAACTCTTCCAAGTGTCCAACTGCTGAACTTTGAAGCGATGGCTCAGTGGCATCAATTTCTTCCCCCTTGAATTTTTCTAATTCGTCCAAAATTGGTGAGATTAGAACACGGGCATAACTCCCGTAAGCCACACCAGCAACATAGGAATTTGGATTTTGGATTGGAAATGGAGAAGACTCTTCCCCATTCGCTATTCCCCAGTTGTTAAGTAGCCCTACTCCTTTGAGTTTGGCGACGGTGTGGTTGTTGGTACCACCAGCAAGCTGGACGTATCCAGGTAATTCCGCAGCTAAGACTTTCTGAGAGAGTTTCACAGCCGCACGAGTGGTGCCAGTGCCGATGTCGCCACTCATCGGACGCCCATCGGTCTGCCAGACTAGGGGACAGGGTAGGGGCGTTATTAGTTTGTGGAGTGCCCACAGGTACTCAATCAAACCCTCTCCATCTGGACAGCTGATCGCTAGGAGCTTGAGCTGAGCTACCCACGGAGACAACGCCTTCCAGAGTCTTTGAAAATCTGGGAAATGTCCGACTTTTGTGTGGATTTCTACAGCTTCAACGCCAGCTTGCAGAATCAGTTCTGCGATCGCCTCCGGTGTCGATACATAGGAGCGAGTGGAAATTAGCTCAACAGGGCAAACCGGCAGACAACGACCACAGCCATAGCAACGTTTATCGACCACTCCAGAGAAACCTTCACTCTTCTTCTGGAAAACAATTGCTTGTGCTGGGCAAATCTTTTCGCAAGGACGGAGGCAGCCTGCTGGACATTCAGCCGGGTTAAATTCTGCTTTGCGAAAATGCGGGTCTTCCCCATCATTTAAGCTGACCATCAGCAACGGTCGGTTCCTGTATCCAAACCCTCGCGCTTGGGCTTCCCCTCCTAGTTCACCCGCAACTTGTAAGGCGTCTAGAGCCGCTGAAATCACCACCGGGTCTGCTGCGACATCGATGCAATCGGCCCCGGCGAGGGTGTAAGCCAAAGTGAGGTTTCGGACGGCAGGGAGGTGTTGGTAGCTGGCTCCGCAGATCAGCTTAAACCAGTGACCCTCCCTTAGGGAACGTAAGGGATAGTACAATTCAGTCACCCCTATATGCTAAATCGTTGCGAAAAAAATGGGGAGATGAATTTTGAGGGTTTGAGTGAGGAAAACCGCCAAGGGTGGGATCACTTGCTGGCTAATGAAAGCAGAGCGATCGCCAAATTTTTTCGCCTCTAAACACAGATGTGGTGAAACGCTTCTAGGAGCAACCCCAAATCTAGTGGTTTAATCCCGACTCAACTCCCGAAAAAAATAGCGAGGAGCAATGTCCTCGCTTATGATTAAGTTTTTTTACGTTCATCGACGAAAACACAGCTATCAACCAATACGTCAGCCCTAATCGCTGATGGCGTTAAGCAGCACTTCCGATAAGGTTATATCTGCCATGTCATCAATCGTGATTGTGTCACAGATATCAAACTTCGCCCCAACGCCTTCCAACTGATCATCTAAAGCTTTGAGGAACTGAGTCGCTGTTGCATCGTTACCCACTTGAATCATTAAAATTGCCAATTCTTCATCCCGTTCCATCTGCCGCGATGCCTCAACAATCGCTATCATCACAGCTTTGCGGTCATCTGGCTCCCCATCAGTTACCACCACAATGGTTTCTCCACCTGGCTTAGTTTGCCCCGCTGCTTTGCGCTGAAAATACTGCTCAGTTGCATCCTTCAATACACCAGCGAGGTTCGTGGTGCCAGCTGGGTCGTTTTCTTGAAAGATTTGTGCGACCTTACTAGAAGTTACATTATCGTAGCGTCTGAATCGGCTTGAAAATAGGTAAACAGTAATTCCATCTGGGTCAAACTGTTCACATTTTCTTGCCAACGCCAGGGTAGATTCCTGTGCGGCATCCCAGCGACTTCTCCCACCTGGTTGGTCTGGGGTGGACATACTGCCGCTTTTGTCAATGATTAAGGTGTAATCGCGGTCTTGCACAGTAAGAGCCTCCTTCGAGTGACTTAGAACCTATCCAAAAAGTAGGTATAAGAGATTTGGAACCACAGATGAACACAGATGAACACAGATACTTAGTCATCTTGAAAGGATTTTTCGGATAGGCTCTTAATCGTTGATG
>CBDTXL010000462.1:0-4381 GCA_965364435.1 uncultured bacterium | reverse complement strand
TTCAGGTTCTGCTACCAAGGTGCAACAACTCTATGAGCAGGTGGAAGCGCTGACGCAAGCGATCGATGTTGCCACTGAGCGTTGGCTGGAACTAGCTGAATTGGAGTAGCTCAAGATTTAGATGGGGGGTTTGGAGCAGCTATAAGCCCTCCTTCGCGACCGCAACGCTTTCGCCCCTACCGCCTCCTGAGACTTATGGGTAAAGCATAGCTTCGACAAGGGAGGGGTGTTTAGCCTCTCCATTCGGTGGTAAAAAAGCTTTTCCTTTTCCAGGTGACTGCTGCGGGATAATTTTACTTTTTCAAGTAAATATGCTTATTATAATATACTCTTAACCAAGAACCTATAAAGACTTCCCTCTCTTTTATAAAGATTTAGTAAAGATAGGGGAAAATCGTCTCCCTAAAGATATAGTTACTGTAATCTTGAAAAAACCAAGAGTAAGTCAGTGTGAAACTGGGGATAGAACCTCATGCAGCTGTTAACCCTGCGCTCACATGGATTAACAGCTACAGCTTCCCGATAAAAATAGCCATTCAATCGGGTTGACTTCTATCCCTAGCCACCAGATTCCCAGATTTCCATCCTGGTATTTGGATCATACTAGCTTGCTCTAGATACTTGTGTCAAATTGTTTCGCTTTTACACCTTTTGTCAATTTTCCTAACCTAAGGACAAGTAAGTATGATCCGTCAACGTGCATTCGCTGTCGCCTGTGCCGCTACCGCTACGACTGTATTGGGATTAGTCGCGGCTCCATCTCAAGCAATCACTCTACAACCCGGTCAATCACTCAATCTAGGAGTGCTAGCCGCTACCCAGGACAGCTTCACTGTTGGAGATAAACAATTCAGTGGCTTCGATTGCAATATAGTGAAGGGGGGCAACCAATTGGTCACTCCTTTCACTTGTAATGACATTGAGGTTCGAGGAATTTTTGGACCAAACTTTGGGTTCCAGCTTCAATCTGCGTTCGGGGCGATTAACACTTCACTTATCGATGTCTTGGTGGAGTACATGGTAGAAAGTCTCGATCCAGGTAAGTTGATCTCGGATGCTCACTTGTTTTTCAATGGAGCTGGCAATCCTCCGGGGTTCTTCCTAACTAACGTTACTGAGACTTTTCAGAATGCGGCAGGGGACGTCGTTGGTCAAATTAAAGTAACGAATCCTCCTGAATTCTTGCAAGACTCGATAGATTTTATTTCTCCAGTGCGGAAACTCAATGTAAGGAAAGATATCGGCCTTTCCGCCTTTGTCACTCCTTCTCAAGCCAACATTTCCTTCGTCGATCAGACGTTTTCTCAGACGCCAACGTCAGTACCTGAGCCAAGTGCAATGGGTGGTCTACTAGTATTCGGGTCCCTTGGGATCGGTGCAATGTTGAAACGGCAGCGGCAACAGAGTAATAAGCTGGCACTCTCGGCTACACCCAACGACTCTGGCAACTAAGGAAGTATAAGTGATATCCCTGGCTATAGACAGGGATGTCCTTACAGAAATCTCCAATTCATCCCACCTCTAGAAACCCTGGGATGAATTGGAGGGCTAGAATATAGAGATTATCTAATTCGCCAGGAATCCTCCGCCCTCGCCTCAGCAGGGGGAGGATGTCAATCAACGGAAAAACGGCTTTCCTCTGATGTTTTCCATATTTATCCTCACCCATAACGAAGAACTTGATATCGCCGAAGCAATTGAATCGGCACTGCTGTCGGATGATGTGATTGTCGTAGACTCCTACAGCAGCGACGCTACGGTAGAAATTGCCCAGCACTACCCTGTCCGAGTCGTCCAGCACCGCTTTGAATCTCACGGAAAACAGCGCACTTGGATGTTGCAGCACATCCCCACTAAATATGAATGGGTTTACATCCTCGAAGCGGATGAACGGATGACACCTGCCCTGTTTGCTGAATGTCTCCAAAGGATTCAAAGCTCAAAGGATGTCGGCTACTACGTGGCGGAACGGGTGATGTTCATGAATCGTTGGATTCGCCACAGCACCCAGTATCCCCGTTACCAACTTCGCCTGTTGCGTAAAGACAAGGTCTGGTTTACAGACTATGGTCATACAGAACGAGAAGTCTGCAATGGGACAACAGGCTTTCTCAAACAGACTTATCCCCACTTTACCTGTAGCAAAGGCTTCAGTCGTTGGATTGAAAAACACAATCGTTACTCAAGCGATGAAGCCACCGAAACTCTACATCAGTTAAGGCATCACAAGGTCAATTGGCAAAATTTGTTATGGGGAGGTACGGAAGTCGAACGACGCCGTGCCCTTAAAGATTTGTCTCTGCGTTTACCGTTTCGCCCGTTGGTGCGCTGGTTGTATATGTATTTTATGCTAGGTGGCTGTTTAGATGGTAAGGCTGGGTTTGCTTGGTGTACGTTGCAGGCATTCTACGAGTATCTGATCTTGCTCAAGGTTTGGGAACTCAAACAGAGTAAGAACTCACAACTTAGGAATCTCAGAGTCAGAATAGCACAACCGGTAACTGTTGCAGGCTTTAAGGAATCGCGGCGCGAGAGCGTTGCGCTGCTGCAAGCAGACCGCTATCCCAAAGCGGGTTAAGCTGAGAGCGATCGCCCTCAGTTTTGATGGACTTGATCGCATGAGCCAAGATATATCCCTCAATTAGAGTCGGCGTGGGGTCTGTTTTCAACTCATCAAAAAAGGAAAATGTCTTATTTATCCTTCAACTTCATCAAAACTTCATAAATAACTCCCTAGTCTTCATCAAAATTTCATCAAAACCAGACTGGCTTGACCTTAACTTAATACAGTGTTACCTACAACTGTCAATACACTTGAGAGTTAAGACCTTGAAAAACATCTTCACCAAAATCACGGCTACCGCAGCTACGGGTGCTATTTTGTCTGTTGCGATCGCCATTGATAGTCCCAAAGCCAATGCCACTTCCTTGACACGGACTCCTTTAATTGTTGATGATGACGGCAGCCAAGATGGGATGACAGCTCTGGCATACATGCTGCAAAATCCCAAGTTTGATATTCAAGCAATTACCCTCGCCCAAGGAATTGCCCAACCTGAGAGCTTTGTTAACAATCTGGAGCGGATGCTGGGACGGCTAGGCGTGACTGGCATCCCTGTTGGTGTTGGCAGATCTGATCCTTTACAAGGGAACAATGTTTATCCAGACTTCATTCGAGAGGGAGCGGACACTTTTTGGTCTCCCTTTGTTACACTGCCAGACACGGCTCCACCCGTTGTAACCAGACCGGCGGCAGAGCTGATTGTGGAGAAAGTAAAGCAGTCATCAGAACCTGTCGCCATCTTGGCAACTGGTTCAATGACCAATATAGCAGAGGCACTGCGACTTGACCCCACCATCATCAACAATATTTCTGTCTTAGAAATTCTGGGAGGCGCAGTCTTCGTTCCGGGGAATCTCGGCGTACTCCCTAATCCCCCCTATTCGACAAACAAGGTTGCTGAGTTTAATATCTGGGCTGACCCACTAGCTGCTCAAGAAGTGTTTAATGCAGCACAACTGGGATTAAATATCCGGTTGACTCCACTCGACGCGACCAACCAAATTGAATTTTCTCGTGAGGATCAACAAGCATGGAAGGCGACTGGAACTCCTGAAAGTCTAATCGCCTCAGAATTTTTAGACTTTGCCCTAACTGTGATTGCAAGCAATAACGATCCCAACCCAGTCTGGGACTTGGTAGCAGCAATCAATCTCAGCGAGCCGTCCTTCTGCAATGAAGTGCCGTTGCATATTAACATCATCACCGATACACCACCAGGGGAAACACAAGGTCAAACTGTTGCGGTTGATGGGCGACCACCGAATGCAAATGTCTGTTTAAATCCCAGTTTTGACAATCTGAGCTTTAGCACAAGGGAAGTTTTCTCAGCCGAGAGTAAGTCTGTTCCCGAACCGACTTCTGTGTTTGGATTACTAGCATTTGGTGCTTTGGGTGTCGGTGCGCTTGTTAAGAAAAAGACTGTAAATTAAGAATTTTTAGTTTTAAGTTGAATCCCCTTGGCGTAAAGCAGGGGATTTAACAAGGGCATTTAAAACTCTCTTTGAGAGACTATATTTCCCTATTTCACAAGTCTGACTGTCCAGAAATCCGTTGCTAAATCTGGATTTAAAATATATCCATAAGGCAGCGTAAAGTAACCCTTCATCCCCCAATCAGTTCCCCAAGAATTCCTAACGAGAAATCTCTGCTGGGAATCATCATAGCCAACAACTAATACGGCATGACCTCCAACGTCTTGCTCACCAGCTGAGGGCATCTGTACCACCCCTGTATTAGCGACTTGGTCACCTTCAAAACTCTCATAAACAATCATTCCAAAGGCAAAAGGATAGCCTTCAGCTAGACATCCTTTCATCT
>CBDTXL010000461.1:0-4382 GCA_965364435.1 uncultured bacterium | reverse complement strand
ACCACGAACTGCCCAACGAATTGGTTTCCTGGGAAAAAGTCATCTTTGATGAGGATCGTATCGCCGCATTAAAACTTATCGAAGATTATAATTGTGGTCGAGCAACCCGCTTCATGGTTACGCAACGCTTCCATCATAAAAACGGCTCTACTGTTTACATCCTTTCACGAGCCATTCACTTAAAAGACGATCAGGGACAGGTTTTCCGCATGGTTGGCGCTCATACCGATATTACCGAGTTGGTCAAGGCTCAGGAAGCATTGCGCCAAAGCGAAGAGCGTATGCGGGCGCTTTTGAATGCGATTCCCGATATCATGTTCCGCCAACGGGTGGATGGGACGTATTTGGATTTCAAGGCAAAAGAAGGCGAATTAATAGTACCATCCGAAACGCTTATCGGGACGAAGCTGTGTGACTTACCGATACCTGAATCGTTAAAGAAACGTCATCTTGAGCGGCTCCAGATTGCTGTCGAGACAGGGGAACTACAGACCTATGAGTATGAATTAGAAAAGCCTGATGGGGTTCACAGCTATGAAGCGCGTATCGTGAAAAGCGGTACTGATGAAGCCGTCTGTATCATGCGTGACATCACCGAACGCAAGCAGACAGAGGAAGAACTGCGATCGAGTGAGGAACGCTATCGCTCAGTGATTACGACGATGGCCGAGGGAATCGTTCTTCAGCAGGCTGACGGTAAAATCACCAGCTGTAATGCTAGTGCTGAACGCATACTTGGGTTGACAGCCCAACAGCTCATGGGACGGACTTCTATTGATCCGTCCTGGCGAACCATTCATGAGGATGGCTCTCCTTTTCCTGGAGAAGATCACCCAGCAATGGTTACCTTGCGTACAGGGAAACCCCAGTCCAACATCGTTATGGGAGTCTACAAGTCAGATGGAACGCTCACCTGGATTTTGGTTAATTCCCAACTCTTGTTTCGACCAAGTGAAACCAAACCCCATGCTGTTGTTACATCATTTTCTGACATCACTGAGCGCAAGCGTGCAGAAGCCGCGTTGCAGCAGCAAGCGGAGAAAGAGCGGTTAATCCAAGCGATTTCTCTGCGGATTCGTCAGTCCCTAGAACTGGAAGAGATTCTTAACACTACAGTTAGCCAAGTGCGGCAGTTCCTCCAGACTGACCGGGTGCTAATTTACCGTTTCAATCCCGACTGGAGTGGCGTTGTTTCAGTCGAGTCTGTCAGTGATGACTGGATTGCTGTTTTGGGAACCACCATCCATGATCCCTGCTTTGGAAAAGCTTACACCGAGAAATACCAGCAAGGTCGCGTCGGTGTCATAGAGAATGTTTACACGGCTGGATTGAGACCATGTTATGTTGACTTCCTGGCTCAGTTCCAGGTCATCGCCAGTCTTACGGTGCCGATTTTGCAAGGAGAGAAGCTGTGGGGACTGCTGATTGCCCATCACTGTAGTGAACCTCGGCAGTGGCAGTCCTTAGAGATTGAGCTGTTGCAGCAGTTGGCAACTCAAGTAGCGATCGCACTCCAGCAATCGGAACTGTATCAGCAGGTACAAACCGAACTCGCCGAGCGCAAGCGTGCGGAGGAAGGACTGCGAGCGAGTGAGGCAGCTTTACAACAGCAAGTCAATCGAGCCTTCTTGCTCAAGCAAATTACCCAAGAAATCCGCCAGAGCCTGGATACCCATCAAATTTTTCAGACCACTACGACTCAAATTGGTCAGGCCTTCCGAGTTAACCGTTGTGTAATTCACACTTATATTGCCACACCGACGCCGCAAATTCCTTCGGTCGCAGAATATTTAGAACCGGGCTATGAGTCGATCTTGGAATTGCCTGTTCCTGTTATTGGCAATCCTCATATGGAACGCCTGCTCGCCTCGGATTGTGCGATCGCCTCCCCTAATGTTTACACAGAGCCACTGCTGCAAGCCGCTATCCCTATATGCCAGAAAATTAATCTCAAATCAATGCTGGCAATTCGTACCTCCTATCAGGGAGAACCAAATGGAATCATTTGCTTACACCAGTGCGACTCCCGGCGCAACTGGACCCCGGATGAGATCGAACTCCTAGAGGCCGTGGCAGATCAGGTGGGAATTGCGCTTGCCCAAGCCCGTCTCTTGGAGCAAGAAAAACGCCAACGGGAGCAACTAGCTGAGCAAAACATTGCCCTAGAAAAAGCCAAACAGGCGGCAGAGGCAGCCAACCGGGCCAAGAGTGACTTCCTGGCAACCATGAGCCACGAAATCCGCACCCCGATGAACGCCGTGATTGGTATGACTGGGCTGCTGCTCGACACTAAGCTAAATCCCCAACAGGGTAACTTCGTTGAAACGATTCGCAATAGCGGCGAGGCGCTCCTAACGATCATTAACGACATTCTCGACTTCTCCAAAATCGAGTCAGGCAAGCTGGAACTTGAGGAACACCCCTTCAAGCTGCGTACCTGTATTGAGGAATCCCTCGACCTACTCGCGCCTAAAGCAGCAGAAAAAGGGCTGGAGTTAGCCTATCTAATTGATCCGCAAACTCCCGTTAGTATAGTGGGAGACGTTACCAGGCTACGGCAGATCCTGGTGAATTTGCTCAGTAATGCCGTCAAGTTCACTGCTGCTGGAGAAGTTACGGTGTCAGTAACAGCAAAGGGTGTAGGAGGTAGGGAGTTGGATGTAGGCGAAGCTTCTCCACACCGTACCCTCCACATCCCACACCCCCGTTACGAAATTCAATTCGCCGTCAAGGATACGGGTATCGGTATCCCAACTGACCGCTTAGACCGCTTATTCAAAGCCTTTAGTCAGGTTGATTCCTCTACCAGTCGCCACTATGGTGGCACTGGGTTGGGCTTGGTGATCTCTCAAAGGTTGAGCGAAATGATGGGCGGCAGAATCTGGGTCGAAAGTCAAGTGGGTCAAGGCTCTATCTTTTACTTCAGTGTGGTCACTCAAGCTGTGCAGAGCGCCTATCCGACTGATCTTGATGTCACACATCCACAATTAGAAGGCAAGCGACTGCTGATTGTGGATGACAATGCTACCAACCGCCAAATTTTGACGCTGCAAGGACAGTCTTGGGGAATGCTGACCCGTGCCGCCCAGTCTGGCTCAGAAGCCCTGGACTGGCTGCGTCAGGGAGAGCCGTTTGACCTGGCGATTCTGGATATGCAGATGCCAGAGATGGATGGGCTAACCCTAGCAACAGAAATCCGCAAGCTACCAGGTGGCGAGGACTTGCCCTTGGTGATGCTGACCTCGATAGGCAAGTCAGAAACCGGCGACCCAAGCGTCAAAACTAACTTTGTTGCCTTCCTCAACAAGCCGATTAAACAGTCCCATCTCCACGATGTTCTACTTCAGGTTCTGGTGGGACAGCCTATCAAAGTCCGACCTAGCTGTTCTATCTCCCCAGGCATTGACCCTCACTTGGCACAACGCTTGCCCCTAAGGATTCTCCTAGCGGAAGACAATGTGGTAAACCAGCAGGTAGCATTGCACCTGTTGCAGCGGATGGGGTATCGAGCGGATGTGGCAGGCAATGGTTTGGAGGTGTTGGAAGCTCTCTCACGCCAGTCCTATGACGTGGTGTTGATGGATGTACAGATGCCAGAGATGGATGGATTGACGGCTACACAGCGTATCAACCAAGAGTTTACACTCCAAGAGCGTCCTCGGATTATTGCCATGACAGCGAATGCGATGCTGGGGGACAGGGAGATGTGTCTGGAAGTCGGCATGGACGACTATATCAGCAAGCCCATCCGAGTGGAGGAACTCAGTCGTGCCTTGAGTAGGTGTCAAGAAGGGTTGAAGGTTAACAGGTTGCAGGTTGAAAGTTTGGAAAACAACCTTCAACCTTCTAGCGCACCATACCCTTTGGGCAACGGAAAGACCTCCGGCGAACAAGCGTCAACCCCCACACAACCTACCCTTCCGGAAGGCCTTCACCCTACAACCTTCAACCCCTCTATAGTAGTAATCGACGCTACGGCTTTCCGAACCTTACAGGAAATGATAGACAAAGACGAAGTCTTGGTGAAGGTGATTGATAGCTTTCTGGAAGAAGCTCCCAAGCTGTTGCAAGCGATGCGCCTTGCGCTGAGCGGAACGCTTCACACTGCGGCTGTAGCTGAAGGAGAGGCGGCAGTCATGGAGCGGGCAGCTCACACCCTCAAGTCAACCAGTGCCACCCTAGGGGCAACACGCCTCTCTCTATTTTGTTATGAGTTGGAAGAGATAAGCCTAGCGGCAGGCTCCGCTAATGCACAGATTGGGAACCTGGAAGGATTATCAGCAATGGTGTCCCAAATGGAAATCGAGTATGAAAAAGTAAAGGCGGCTTTACTGCAAAAGCGTCAGCACTTGCTATCGACGTAAAAGCTAAGAAGCTGATAT
>CBDTXL010000460.1:0-4388 GCA_965364435.1 uncultured bacterium | reverse complement strand
ACAGAACGAACTGGGGCGGTATGACCCTTGAGGACGCGGATTTTCTGCCCATCTTTCACCCGCCAAATTTTGATCGTGCTGTCCCCACTACCATTGGCAAGAAGAAGTCCATCCGAACTAAAAGCGACAGAAAAATAACTGTATTTATCACTTTTGAGGGTGCGGATTTCCTGACCATCTTTCATCCGCCAAATCTTGATAGGTCCTTCGCTGACACTAGCAAGAAGCCCATTCGGGCTAAAGGCTACGCAATTAACCTGCAAGGAATGCCCAGAAAACCAGCCGCCAATAGTGCGTAGCTTTTTCCCGGTACTCAGCTGCCAAATCTTGATAGTCTTGTCATGGCTGCCACTGGCAAGAAGAAGCCCATCCGGACTAAAAGCAACGCAACTAACCCCCATAGTATGACCCGTGAGCGTGCGGATTTCCTGACCATCCTTCACTCGCCAAATCTTGATAGTCTTGTCATGGCTGCCACTGGCAAGAAGAAGCCCATAGGGACTAAAAGCGACCGAATAAACAAACTTGGTATGACCCCTGAGGGTGTGGACGCAGCACCAGTTCTGGGTTGGCGGCTCAAATGCAGAGGTAATCACAGCCGGTGCAACTAGCTTTCCCCTAACAGCGGGCATGGCTTGCCTAAGCGCTGGTGTGGCAGTTCCTTGTACAAACACGAAATTTCGCATCTCTACAGGCTTCAGGGCTTTGAGTACCTCAGTGGCGGATTGATAGCGCCTACTGGTGGCATTGGCAATCAGCTTGTCCAGGATACGACCGAGTTCATCACTAACCGGATTATTAAACAAGAAATGCCGCCACACCCAAGTATCCTCGTTGGTATCGAACAGATCAAAAGGAGACACCTGAGTCAGTAGATAGATACATGTCACCCCCAAACCGTACAAATCGCTAGCAAAAACCGCTTTCCCCCTGGCTTGTTCAGGTGCAATGTATTCAGGAGTACCAATAGTGGTTCCGGTTTGAAGTAGGGCAGTTCCCGTTGCAAACTTAGCCGCACCAAAATCAACCAGAACGAGTTCACTCCCCCTTTCCTCCCCTTGGTAAGGGGAAACTCGACGAATAATGTTTTCTGGCTTGATGTCCCGGTGAATAATTTTGTGAGAGTGGATGAATTCAACGACAGGCAGTAAACTCTTGAGTAAGTCTCGAATCTGTGTTTCACTGAAAGCGCCTTCTGCTTCTAAGCTGTTGCGCGTTTAAATCGCATATTTTTCATGAGGGTAGGGAGTCGGGAGTAGGGAGTCGGGAGTTGCAGGAAACATGATTCCAGAAACCGTTTTAAGATTCTTTCCCTATTCCCCATTCCCTATTCCCTACTCCCAGCTGTTGTGCATTAAAAATGCACAACAGCTTAGAGCTTGGGCTAAGTTTTGTCCATCGATAAACTCTTGCACTAAATACTGGCGGTTATCCTGCCCAAAATGCGCCAGGAGTTCCGGAATCTGGGGATGCTTGCCCAACTCATCCAGCCGCACCGCTTCTTGCTCAAATAACTTAGCAGCTTTTTGGGCGTTATTCGTGCCTTGGGCTTGAGGGAAAAACTGCTTAATTACACAGCGTGGTTTCGAGGGTTTGTCCTCATCCACTGCCAAGAAGGTTTTGCCAAAGCCACCTTGACCAATAAGCTTGATGGCACGGTAACGCTCTTTGAGTAGTAACTTTGACCCACAACTCAGGCAAAACTTTGCCGTAGCTGGATTCTGTGGCTTCCGGCAATCAGGCTTCAGGCAATAGCTCATAGGGGAGGGCAACTAGGAGAGTTGTATTTCAAACTTACGCACCCTTTACAAAATTTCAGGTATTTCCGCCCCTTAAGATCCTCCTGAGTCCCCCTCTAGGTGAGTCGTAACTTAAAATCTTCAGCCCAATTTTGATAGGTGAAGGAGGCGATCGCGGCCCGTTTCGCTCTTGTAAGGAAATACGCGATCGCTCGCAAGGTCGGAGCAACGGCATCCGAAGCCAAGTATATGAAATGGTCAATAGCAGAACAAGTCCCTACAGGTGTAGCAAGGCTGTTAGAGCAGGCAGACAAGTGTTGAAGGTTTCTGCCAGTTGACTGGCATTAGAAACAGTAGCAATCAATCCCTTCAATGCATTCACAGCCATAGAACAGAATTTGGTTGTGCGCTTCTCAGGGGGTTTCTTGCCTTCCTCGGCAAGGGTTTCCAATGCATCCAGCGCATCTTTTTTCTGAGCATCTGAGAGGACAGGGGCGCTGCTGATCGACTCTTGAAGGGTAGATAGAATTTTGGCTAGCTCATCGCTGTCACTGGCTTTAACATCTCTAAGTTGCTGAATAGAACTCGTCACTTGGCTGTTGCGCTCGGCTAGAGCCACGTTAGAACCAACCACATCCCCACCAATACTGATGCGAGAGCCACTTGATAGATCGAGATTACCGCCTGCACTGATGTTTTTCTCAACGTTTTCCATAATGTTTCCTGCCCGATCAATCATATACACTCGATTTCCTTTTCCTTGAATTAGCACATTTCCCTTTGCTTCAGCAATACTACTCACCAACCCTTCGACAAACTGCTGCTGTGATTCATAAAATTCCTTGAACTGGTGATTGAGACGGTGAATCTCTCCCTCTTTGGCTTGCAGCACCAGTTCGTATTTGGCTTCAATCGCCTTAACTGCCTCTGGATACAGCGTCATAATTTCCTGATGAATTTTGCCCTTGCTCACCTCTGGCGAAACGGCTAACTTCGCCACCACAACCCCATCGCCTTTGTTCTCAATAGTTCGTACCGACAAACCCAACGCATCGTGATTGATTGCCGTTTGTGCTAGGGAAAAGGCAAATGCCCGCCAATTCAAGCCATTCTGAAAAATCAGATCAACCGTGTCTTGAATATCTGCCAGCCACTTTTCAAACTCACCAGGGCGAAAGGTGCCGCTATCTGGCTTAGGTTCGAGAAAATGCCCCTGAAGTGTTTGTTTTATGTAAACTCGCTCACACTTCACTCCACTGAAACAGGTTGTCTGGTTAATATTCCAGTCTTGAATACAGACATCGGTGAGACAGGCTCCTGATAAATCTGCACCTAACAATTGGGCTTTCACCAGAATTGCTCCTCGCAAATTTGCTCCTCGTAAATCTGTCCCGTTTAGGTTGGTTCCAGTAAAGTCAAATTCTTCAAGGACAGCATCTTTTAGACAGGCTCCCGACAAATTTAGGCCTCTAAAATCTTTATTTTCACTACGACTACGAACTAGAAGATGCTGAACTTTAGCGTTCTCTAAATCCAAATAGGAATTATCCACCCAGGCTCGCTCCAAGCCTTCGACATCCTTAAAGCAGGTTCGATATAAAGTCCGTGCCCGTAGATCGGTATTTGCCAGTTGAGCACCTGTAAAATCTACATGACTCAAGTCTAGATTGTAAAAAGATGTCCTGCCCCAAGTGCTAAACGCGATCGCCCACTGCCGGATAAAGGACATTGGATTTGTCGTGCCTCTGCTGTCGAGATGGCTAGCTATCACACTAGCCACCAGCCCACCACCAAACACCAATCCAACTGCGACAGATAGCCCCTGCGCTGTCGCTTCGTTGGGAATCGCCGCTACTTCCTGCCCAATCGAACGGATGAGAAGATTCGCAAACAAAACTGCGGCACCAATAACGGACGTCGTGAAGCCTGCCTGAAGAATTTTTTGTGTTTGAGCAAACAACACAGAAATTAACGTTGTGGCTAAGCCAGCTCCTATCAGACTGAGAAAGGTCAGGGTAAGAGCGACGGCAATGAAGAAAAGAGCAGCATTGATGATTGTGGCATCGAGACGACCAATGGTAACAATCATCACACCTAGAGGGATGGTGACAGCTGTAGCTAAAATCGTCCTTTGCAATCCTTTCACCAACCCTTTCCGCAGGGTTGAGTACATCCATACCCCGATCGCAAATGCAACCCAAATAGCCGTTAACCGTGTGTCTGCCATCTTCGGAAAAACGGCATGTACACTAATATACCCACCCAAAATTCCTGCCAGTGATCCCGACCCCATTGATAGAACACTGATGAGAATTGTCAGACCAACTCTAGCAAAAAAGGATTGACCTACAATAATAGTTTGCAGGTTGGTTTCTAGTTCAGCCTGAGTAATTCGCCTACCACGAAACAATCGTCTGTCGCTACTCACACTTCTCAGCTTTGCTCAAGAGCGTATTTCAGATGAGTTTTTATCTTAAGCTACTCAACAGTATTCTTGGAAAATGGGTCGGAAAATACATCGGGAATCAGAAGATATGGGTTAATTCGATAGCAGATGGTCAACTTGTTGCTGATGAGGATAAACCCGTTGAGAAAACGGCTCTCCAGGAGTCAGGGTGATAAGTATTTTTAATAAAAGGAGTTGAGGCT
>CBDTXL010000459.1:0-4400 GCA_965364435.1 uncultured bacterium | reverse complement strand
ATCTCTACGCTTAAAGCCGTTCCAAACGCTGCTAGTACAATAATTATCTTTGTTGGCGGCATGGTACTCGTTGGCTGGATGCTGGATATTCCAATCTTCAAGAGTGTCCTCCCCGGATTGGTCACGATGAAAGCGAACACAGCTTTAGCCTTCCTGCTGTCTGGCGTGTCGCTGTGGCTGTTGCACAACGAAGGCGAGAGGCGATCGCATCGAGGTGAGAGACAGAATAATTCCTTCATCCTTCCTCCTTTATCCTCGATCTTTTCAAGGCGTGCGATTGCCAAAGCATGCGCCTTCACAGTTGCAATGATCGGCTTGCTCACACTCAGCCAGTATCTCTTCAACTGGAACCTCGGCATTGATCAGTTAGTGTTCCGCGAGATGCCGGGAGCGATTGGAACCTCTCATCCCGGCAGGATGGCACCGAATACGGCAGTGAATTTTCTCTTGCTCGGTTTGGCGTTACTGCTTCTGCATGGGAGAACTCGCCGAGACGATTGGTCCGTTGAGTTCCTCACACTCACGGCTGCTTGGGTTTCCTTGCCCGGTTTGATTGGCTATGTTTACGGAGTCCAATCCCTCTACGGCATCGCCTCCTACACACAAATGGCATTACACACAGTGCTAACGTTCATTGTCCTGTGTATTGGCATTTTGTTTGCGCGTCCAGACCAAGGAGTGATGAAGATAGTAACAAGCAATACGACTGGCGGCTTCATCGCACGTCGTCTATTGGTTGCCGCGATCGCGTTTCCCTCAGGGCTGGGCTGGTTAATAGTCCAAGGCTATCGAGCAGGACTCTACAATAGCACCTTTGGATTGTCGCTCCTGGTGATGGTGAGCATTGTTGTTTTCGCCGTTTGGATTTGGCAGAATGCTCAGACACTAGATCGAATCGACAGCGAACGTTCTTGGGCAGAGCAGGCACTCCGGGAAAGCGAGGAACGTTACCGTGCTTTTATTGAGCAGAGTTCAGAAGGAATTTGGCGCTTTGAACTTGAGCAACCGCTCCCAACCGATTGTCCAGAGGATGAGCAAATTCAGCATTTTTACCAGTATGGTTACCTAGCTGAATGCAACAAAGTCATGGCACAGATGTATGGCTTTTCAGAGGCTCAAGAGATTGTAGGGGTAAGGTTAGCAAACTTCCTCGTTCCCTCCGATCCACATAATATCGAATACCTGCGTAGCTTTATCCGTTCTGGCTACCGACTCAATGATGCAGAATCCCATGAAGTCGATAAGCATGGGTTAGCGAAGTACTTCTTGAATAATCTGGTGGGAATTGTTGAAAATGGTCTTTTAGTCCGAGCATGGGGAAGCCAACGCGATATTACTGACCGCAAGCGAGCAGAGGAGGCTCTGCAAGAAACGAACCAAACCCTTCACGCTCTGATTCAAGCCTCGCCACTGGCAATTATTACCGTCAATGCTGAGGGGAACCTTAAAACGTGGAGTCCAGCAGCTGAGCGCATCTTTGGCTGGACTGAACAAGAGGTGCTTGACCGCCCTGTTCCCTTTGTACCAGAAGACAAACAGGAAGAGTTCCGGAGGTTGCATCAGCTCAAGTTAGAGGGAAACTCACTCACTGGGTTGGAGGTACGTCGTCAGAAGAAGGACGGTTCACCCATTGACATTGCCCTCTGGGGCGCTCCGCTAAAGGACAGCAAAGGCAACATCTACTCCACTATGGCAGTAATCGCCGATATCACTGAGCGCAAACGAACCCAGGAAGCATTACTTGAGAGCGAGGAGCGGTTCCGACGGCTGGTTGAATCAAATATTTTCGGCGTGGCTTTCGGCAACTTCAGTGGTGAAATCCACTACGCCAACGACTATTTCCTGAAAATGGTGAGATATGAGCGGGAGGAGTTGATGCAGGGCCAACTCTCGTGGACTCAGATGACACCACCGGAATTTCAGCATTTGGATGCACGGGCGACAGAAGAACTAAAAACCTCTGGTGTTGCCACTCCCTTTGAGAAAGAATACATCCGCAAAGACGGGACGCGCGTTCCGATCCTGATTGGTCGTGCTCTGCTAAAAGAACCTTACGATCAGCAACAGGAAATGGTTGTGTTCTATTTGGATCTAACGGAGCGCAAGCAAGCGGAGTCGGCGCTAAGAGAAAGTGAGGAACGATTCCGCAAATTTTTTGAAGAAGCACCCATTGGTATATCCGTTATTGACTTGGATGGTAGGTTCCTCAAAGTGAATAAAACCTACTGTGAGATGCTGGGATACCTGGAGCAAGAACTGCATCAACTCACATTTGCGGCGATTACCCACCCTGAAGATGTTCATAAAGATCTTCGCTATACAGAGCAACTATTCAAAGCCGAGATCGGGAGCTATCAGACCGAAAAACGTTACATCAAGAAGAACGGGGAAATTTTGTGGATTAATCTGACAGCTACGGCAATTTGTGACCAGGATGGGAACGTCCGCTATGGATTGGGTATGGTTGAAGACATTAGCGATCGCAAACGAACCCAAGAGGAGTTGCAAGACACTAACCAGACTCTTCAAGCGTTGATTCAAGCCTGTCCACTAGCGATTACGGTCTTTAGTCTGGATGATGGAAAAGTAAAGATGTGGAATCGGGCCGCTGAGACTATCTTCGGCTGGAGCGAACAAGAAGCATTGGGTCGTTTTCTTCCTTCTGTCCCTGAAGACAAACAAGATGAGTTTCTGGCAAACCTCGCTTTTATAAAGCAAGGCAAGGCATTGACGGGTAGAGAGACACGTCGTCAGAAGAAAGACGGTACAGCGATTGACATCAGTGTCTGGGCAGCACCTCTGCGTGACGCAAAAGGCAATAGTAGCTGTATGTCCATCGTTGCAGATATTAGCGATCGCAAAGAGGCAGAGGAGACCTTACGCCAAAGCGAGGAACGGTTACGGTTGGCGTTGGATGCTGGCAAAGCTGGAGTCTGGGACTGGGATATCCCCAATAATCAGGTAACTTGGTCGGAACGCATCTACGAGTTTCACGGCTTGGTTCCTGGAACGTTTGGTGGCACAATCGAAGACTACGCCCATCTGGTCTATCCTGATGACCAGGAGCGGGTGTCCGCAGCGATACAAAAGGCGATCGAGGAAAAAACTCCTTACCAGATCGAGTTTCGTCTCCTTCAGCCAAGCGGTGCCGTCCGCTGGATTTCCACAAAAGGGCGTGTGATTTATGACGCAACGGGTGTTCCAGTGCGTATGCTCGGTGCGACAATCGACATAACTGAGCGAAAAGCTGCTGAACAGGAGCGTGAATTGCTGCTGGCTCGTGAGCAAGCGGCACGCGCAGAAGCTGAGGCGGCAAACCGAATGAAGGATGAGTTTCTCGCCACACTCTCGCATGAGCTTCGCACCCCCCTCAACGCCATGCTGGGCTGGACTCAGATCCTCCGCACCCGCAAGCTTGATGAAGCCAAGGCTGCTCGCGCACTGGAAACAATCGATCGCAATACAAAGTCGCTTTCTCAACTAATTGAGGATGTCCTGGATGTCTCACGGATTATTACAGGCAAGCTGCACCTGAATGTTCGTCCGGTTGAACTTGTACCCGTGATTGAGGCAGCGCTCGAAACTGTCCTACCAGCCGCTAATGCTAAAAATATAGGGATTGAGGCTAGATTAGACCCTTCATCGGGCACAGTCTTAGGGGATGCGAACCGCCTACAACAAGTTGTCTGGAATTTGCTCTCCAATGCTGTCAAGTTCACACCTAAAGGGGGGCGCATTGAGGTTCGACTTGAAGTCATTGACTCTCGTGTGCAGATTCGGGTGAGCGATACAGGACAGGGTATCAGTCCGGAGTTTCTCCCCTATGTCTTTGAGCGTTTCCGCCAAGCTGATAGTACAACGACGCGATCGCATGGTGGACTTGGACTGGGGTTGGCAATTGTGCGCCACCTCGTGGAACTCCAAGGTGGGACAGTTCACGTCGAAAGCGCAGGCATTGGACAGGGAGCGACATTTATTGTAAATCTTCCGATCAGAGCTGTTCGTCTAGCAGCAAGCGAACCGGAGTCGGTTCAACCGATGCTTAGGAAGGAAGTGCCTACCCTCTCCCCTGCAATCCTTAACGGCTTGCGGGTGCTTGTTGTGGATGATGAAGCCGACGCACGGGAGTTGCTCACTACAATACTGGGACAATACGGAGCTGAAGTGATAGCTGTAGCAACAGCTAGCGAGGCACTTGAGACACTGCAACGCTTGAAGCCGAATGTATTAGTCAGCGATATTGGCATGCCAGGAGAAGATGGCTATGCACTGATTCGTAAAGTAAGGTTACTTGATGCCGAGCAAGGCGGACAAATTCCAGCTGTAGCATTAACGGCGTATGCTAGAGCCGAAGATCGGATAAACGCACTAGGGGCAGGCTTCCAGCTACATATCGCTAA
>CBDTXL010000458.1:0-4417 GCA_965364435.1 uncultured bacterium | reverse complement strand
TATTACAACGAGTCGCGGTATGCCTTCGGTGTCGTCGCTGTGTGCTTGCGGAACAGCGTTGTCAAGTGGCTTTGACTGGCAAAACCGACACGATAGGCTATTTCAGCGATCGCTAAATCTGTTTTAGCCAGCAACTGTTTCGCTTTTGAAATCCTGCATTTGACCAAGTATTGGTGAGGAGGAAGTCCAGTTGCCTGTTTGAAGGTCCGTGCAAAGTGATAGGGACTCATCCCCACAGAGAAGGCAATCTCCGAAAGCGTCAAATCCTTCTCAAGATTCTCGTTAATATACTCAATCGCGCACCGCAGCTTATCCTGGGGAATAGTGCCAGAATCATTCGGGACTTTTTGCCGGGATGCAGAATAGTGTCTAATCAGGTGAACCGAGAGGGCATTGAACAGTGACTCGGCGTAAACACGACTGCCCAATCCATCTGATTCGAGTTCTAACTTGAGGGCTAGCCCGATTTGTTGAATTAGTGCATCGCGTGTTTTAAACTGCTCAACAATCTCGACGCGATCTCCATCAATCAAATCAGCTGCGGCACGGGCGACAAAGGCGGGTTCAAGATGAAGGAGGAGGTATTCGCCTGCATCGTGCCAGTGTGTCCTTTGATAGCCGTTGATGATGATATCGCCATAACGCAAGTGATCGCTCACCAACCTTCCCATCACTCGTTGCTCATACCTCGCTTTTCGCCCCAGGTAAATGCTGATACTATGTCTGGTCAAGCGTTGTTCAGGAGTCTCTTGGGCAGGCTGATAGTGATGTTCGAGGACAATGCCATCCCAACCTGCATTTTGGCTTGAGAGCAGAGGCGCACTCACGAGGAAGCTTGTCGGAAAACTGTTTTCAACGCTTAAATTAGCGAATGAGGTTTTCTCTGGGTGAACTGACTGACTGTTTAACTCAGAACTCATTTCACTTTTCGAGGCTGCCAATCATCTAAAAGAGTATAGACAACTGGAACAACAATCAAGCTCAAGAGAGGGAGAATACATTCTTGCGTCCCCCATAATTGGGGGATGCGAGGGGGCATTCCAGGATTGATGCAAGAGACACCGTGAGCGACAGCTCACAACGAAGGTTCAAGATAGAGTTAGCCACCCTTAAAAATTAATACGACGATAGATTTCAGTCAGGGGAATTTCTACATTTAAACTGTGCAAAACGATCGCCCGCTCGAGGTGAGAGTGAACTTGCCAGAGCCAGCGATCATTACTGTTACGATCCTGGTTGTGATACTGCTCAATGTAGGGTTCAGTTTGACTTACAAGCAGATATTCACAAAAACTGGCAAGAGAGCGATATTTTCTGAACTTTTCGCCTCGATCGTAGGCTTCGGTAGAGGGTGATAGAACTTCGACAATGAGTAAAGGATTGAGAATTTCATCATTGCGCTCGCCATTGAACTCTGGGAAGCCATTAACAATCATCAAATCGGTATAAGTACCACACTGATATTCCGGAATCCAAACTCGCAAGTCGCTGTTATACAAACGAAAATCGCTGTCTCTCAGCAAAAATCCCAAGTAAATTAATAAGTTACTGGCGATCGCACTGTGGGCTTCAGAACCTCCCGACATAGTAATAATCTCTCCGTTGCGGTATTCATGGCGTTCTGGATGGGTTTCTTCCATAGCCCGATACTCGTTTAATGTGAGGCGATTTGTTATTACATCTGGGGGACTGGTTTGAGCAAAGACCACAATCAGACCTCTTGAAGAATTACCTCTAAAACTAGCTTGAAAATAGGGAACAGGGGAAGAAGGATTGGGATGCTCCCGGGTTCATCTCACTTTTCGAGGCTGCCAATCATCTAAAAGAGTATAGACAACTGGAACAACAATCAAGCTTAAGAGAGTGGAGGAGATTAACCCGCCGATAATTGCTATAGCCATAGGCGATCGCAATTCTGATCCCGCTCCCCATCCTAAAGCGATCGGTAGCATACCCAGGATAGTTGAAGCGGTTGTCATCAAAATCGGTCGTAGACGCACTGGTCCTGCCTTGAGAATCGCTTCACTTCGATTCATCCCAGAATCGCGCAATTGGTTGATATAGTCTATGAGCAAGATGCCACTTTTGTTAGTCAGACCCAACAAAAAGATAATGCCGATCACTGAAATGATACCGAAGTCACTCCGGGTCACCAGTAGCGACAGCATTGCCCCAAACAGCGATAAGGGCAAACAGAAGATAATTGCCAGTGGGTCAACCCAGCTTTTGAACAGCCAAATCAGCACCAGTAGAATGCACAAAACTGACAGCGCCATCGTTGTTCCGAAACTGCCGAAAATCTCATCCGCACGGGCAGAGTCTCCTCCCAAGTCCAACGAAATCGACGGGGGCAGGATTTTCTTGGCTTCAGCTACTGCTTGGTTTGTGGCATCTCCTAAAGCCATTCCCTTACCGAGGTTGGCACTCACAAAGGCAGTCCTTCGGGTATTTAAATGTTCGATATTAAAGATTTTGCCTTCTGGATCTGCTTCACCGCCTTTGGCTGTCACATCGGCAAATCCTGGCAGACTTTCAAGCCGAGTTTTGATCGCCTTAGCAGTACGGTTAAGGTCGGCGGCGTCGTCACCAAAGAGATTAATTTTGACAGGTTTTTCGCTCCCTGTATCCACAAATTGAATGTCTTCTACGCTCGTAGTGACGTTGGGAATCGCGGGTAATGAGTTCCGGAATTGGTTTTGCAGTTCCGGAGTCCGTTGGGTGCGATCGCTCTTCAACTTAACATAGAGGTTCCCCTTATTCGGCTCACCTTGGCGGGAACCCACAGTTGTAAACACAGTTTGAACTTCGGGTGAACGACGCAACGTCGCTTCTAGCTTCTCGGCAATGGTGCGAGATTCACTTAAAGAAGTGGTAGCGGGAGCGCTATAGGCTACATTAAACTCACCGCGATCGAGTTGGGGGATAAACCCTTTGGGTACCAGTGAGATTAGCGCGATGCCCACGATAAAGCTTAGTACAGCCAAACCCAACACCAGCCAACGGTGGTTTAAAGACCAGTGCAGTAAATCCCGGTAGCCTTGAACAAAGCCTGAATTTCTAGGCTCCTCGCTACTAGCGGTTCTCGGTTTAAGCCAGTAGATCGCTAATAACGGAGATAGGCTACGGGCGACTAATAAAGAAGTAATCACCGCGGCTGAGACAGTCAGTCCAAACGGTTTAAAGAACTGACCGATAACACCCCCCATTAACCCAACGGGCAGAAACACTGCGACGATAGCGAACGTTGCGGCTGTAACGGTTAGTCCTATTTCATCAGTGGCAGAAAGCGCGGCACTGCGGGGAGATTCTCCTTCTTCCAGGTGACGGACGATGTTCTCTACATCAACGATCGCGTCATCAACGATAATGCCAATCACTAGAGTCAAGGCGAGTAGGGTAATCGTCTCCAGGTTGAAACCAAACGTTGCCATGACGATGAATGTCCCCAACAGGGATATCGGAATCGCCAGGGCTGAAATCAGAGTTGCCTTCCAGTCCCACAAAAAGGGAAAGATGATGATGACAGATAAAGCGATCGCTAATAATAGCGCGTCAATCGTCGATTGGGTGGCTTCACGGATATAGTCTGCCTGAGTCACCGCCAAGTTTAGTTGGACATCGGGCAAACTGGAGCGCAACCGCTGCACGGTTTTCTCCACCAGGCTAACTACATCCAGCGTGTTGGCACTACCACGCTTAATCACCTGGAAAGCGAGAGCATCCTGACCATTAAACCGTACTGCCGAACCCCCCTGGGGTAAAGCTGCACGACTTGCTGCCTCTTGAGGGGGAGAGGCAACGCTTGGAGTTCCCAACAGATCGACTTTCAGCACTCCCGGCAACCGAGCGACTTCCGGCACAATCTGCTTTTGGGCGATTTGGGTTAACTGGGGTAGCGTCTTATTGGGACTCTGGATGGCATAGCTAATAACAGCGGATTCATTCAAGTTGAGGGGAATAACCTTGAACGTTGCTCCCTGAGGAAGGCTGAGTTTTTTAATCGCTGTTTCAACTTGACGGGTTGATTCCTCTAGATTTGTCCCCACATCAAAAGAGAGACTGACAACAGTTTGACCTGGGTAGGTAGAGGAGCGAATTTGATCGAGTCCTTCGAGCGATCGCAACTGCTGCTCGATTGGGTTGGTGAGCTTTGACTCAACCTCCAAGGCAGTCGGGAAAGGGGCTGTGCTATTCACCACAACTACGGGAAAGGTAATATCAGGGAACAAGGCATATTTGAGGGAACTGAACGCCAAAAGCCCAGCCACCGTTACCGCAATCCAGAAGCCGAGTGTCAGCCAGGGGTAGGCGATCGCTAATCTAGAAATATTGAAGCGCTCTCTTAAGGATGTCGTGCGAGGGGGCTTCATCATTTTGGAAAATCATCCCATTGGTCACAAAATCACTACTGATCCTA
>CBDTXL010000457.1:0-4434 GCA_965364435.1 uncultured bacterium | reverse complement strand
ACTCAACTGGGAGAGTATGACAAAGCGATCGAGGATTACACTCAGGCTCTATTTCTCCAGCCCAACGGACTGGTGATCTATAACCACCGATGTGTTACCTACTATCTTGCGGGAAAATATAAAGAAGCGATCGCCGATTGCAACCAAGCACTGAGCCTCAAACCCGATTATGCTGGCGCTTATGCTAACCGGGGTCGGGTGCGAGTTGCCCTCAAAGACAAGAAGGGAGCGATCGAGGATTATCAGAAAGCCGCAAAACTTTTCTTAAAGGAAGGGAATAAGAGAAATTACCAAGGGGTTCAGGAAGACCTCAAAAAGCTTCAGGACTAGTATTGGTGAGCGAAAAGGGTCTAGGGACTTGGGGTTAGGGACTGGGCAAGAGGATAATACTAGCCCAGTAGGTGGTCTCAATCCCCAATATTCAGATTCACTTCAAAAACAGTTCACGAATTCCAGCACTGCCGATCTCTACTGCCAGTGCTGCCAGCAGAAAACCTAGAAGTTTAGTGATAATCAACGCACCTTCCGGGCCGCTCCATTCATCAATGCGGGATGCCTGACGCAATATGAGCCAACTTACAAGCATAGCAGCGACAATACCGACCACCACACTTAAATGAGGAGTCGGAGATTCTGACATCAACAGCATTACTGTGGTCAGTGTTCCCGGTCCAGCCAACAGAGGCAAAGCCAGTGGAGTAATCGCCACATCTCGCTCCTCCTCAACGACTGGCGTATCTAGTTCTCCCTCTAGCATACGCAAGGCAATTAACAGTAGGAGTAGTCCCCCAGCTACTTCCAAAGACCCCATGCTGATTTGCAAGTAATCCAAAACCCATTGACCCGCAAAGGCAAATCCCAGAAGCACGGCTGTCGCTACGATACTGGCTCGATCCACTACACTGTGTCTTTTCTCTGGTTCCATGCCCTTAGTCAGAACCAAAACAAGTGGTACATTGCCCACGGCATCCGCCAAGACAAACACAGCAACAAAGGTTTTGACCAGGATAGATGTATCCACAGATTGAGTTTAGAATAGGTTTCCTCAACCCTAACGTTAATGCATTCTAGTTTCCCACATTCCGCAGGTCGATCTAACTTACTCTAGGAGAAAAAGCTGACGATTCGCCTACTACCCATCCCAATTCCCAACCCAACAAAACGTTTCATGACCTCTTTCAACCTTGCTCCTGAAGAGAAATCCCGACTCTTAGAAGCAGCCCGGAGTGCTGTACAAAAAGCTTATGCCCCCTACTCCGGATTCCGGGTTGGGGCAGCAATCCTTACCAATATGGGTAATCTGTTTACCGGATGCAATGTTGAGAATAGCTCATACGGTCTAACCATCTGTGCTGAGAGAACAGCAATCGTCTCAGCTGTGGCTCAAGAAGGGGGAGACAATATGAGAATCCGGGCTGTTGCAGTTGTGAATGAAAAGGGTACTTACTGTCCGCCTTGTGGTGCTTGCAGACAGGTAATGTTTGAGTTTGGGAGAGATGCCATTATTCTCCTTCAGGAGGGCGACAGTCTCAAACAAGTGCATATGGCTGAACTGTTGCCCGGAGCATTTCAGCTGGGATGAGCAACTTTCTGGCTTCAATCCGATGCCAGTGATACCGACAACAGCGGTTCGCTCTGTATTCCTACTGTATGTCCTGTGCGCTTTAGCGGTTTTCATCTGTGCCTTGCGATGCCGAAGCGGTTGGCTGGACTACATCTGGCTGCGAAGAGCGTGACTATTGCACCGAGCATTTAACTAGCGATCGCTACCTCCTCATTAAAACTTCTACAGGAATTCCGCCCAGAGTTCAGTAACTCACGAGACTCTTGCCTCACCTGACCTTCCATCGCTTCGTGCTGCAATGTTATGAAAGCCTTAAAGTCTTCCCAGTCGTACTTCGTCAATAACAGCTGGCGCAGTTGCTCTTCGGCTTCCACCGTCAGATAACCAGTTGTCAAAGCTTGTTGGACAATTTCACGGATTAAACTCATCGCATATCTCCTCTTTTACTTGGTAGATGAAGGTAACATCAGACTTCCGGTAACACTCAATCCACAATCCTGAGCCATCCTGATTACAGACTCTCAAGCCTTCGGTTCACTCAAGGTTGCTTTTGTTTATCTCGTGAAGTCTTAGACATCAGCGGAGCCATTAATTCTGTGAGCCTAAAGGCAATAGATACCCTTAAGAGTGGATCGTCTACCCGATAGCACTGATGCCAAAGCAGTATTCCTGCCGATAAGGACGCATGCACTTAAGTTTTGTTTCATCTTTCCTGATGCCTAGAAAAAATAGCCGTATTTTGTTACATTTATTTATATCCTCTGAACTGGCGTTGAACGGTTGAACTTAGGCAAAGCAAAATAATCGGCACTGACCAATTATCAGCTTGAGGTAATATAATCCACATTCCGAACCTCCCTCAGCAAAGCCAATAACCTAAGAGTTCTTGCAAAAGTCAATTTTTACTAGTCGATGTCATACTCATCATCCTTTTCCTTGTCATGTATGCAAGAAGTCTAGTGACCACAAGCTCGTCTAAAAAAACGAAGTATCACACGCTACACTCAAGGCGTCAGGTGGTTGCTCGTCTTCACGCCAACGACTAGCAATCAAGGCAGTGCCTATAACCAAAGCTATCACCCCAGCTTTTAGACATTTGTATAGCCCTTAACCGCTTTGCCTGTTATAGTTTCCGAAACTCAGATCTAAAACTGTCCGTCCCGCTGTAAAAATGAAGTCTTATCTTGCCGCTGCAATTCAAATGACCAGCCTGCCTGACCTGGAAAAAAACCTGGTTGAGGCGGAAGAACTCATAGAACTTGCTGTGCGTCGGGGTGCCGAACTCGTAAGCTTACCCGAAAATTTCTCCTTCCTAGGCACAGAGGAAGACAAAATTGATCAGGCAGAAGCGATCGCTCACAAGAGTGAAAAATTCCTCAAAACGATGGCACAGCGCTTTCAGGTGACTATCCTGGGTGGCGGCTTCCCTGTTCCTGTAAACAGCAGCAAAGTCTACAACACTGCTCTGCTCATCGACCCCAGCGGAACCGAACTTGCCCGTTACCAGAAAGTCCATCTATTTGATGTTAACCTGCCCGATGGCAACACCTATCGAGAATCCAGCACAGTGATGTCCGGTACCCAGCTGCCCCCTGTCTACTCCTCCCAACAGCTAGGCACCTTTGGACTTTCTGTGTGCTATGATGTCCGCTTCCCAGAACTTTACCGACACTTGGCGTATAAGGGCGCTGACATTTTGTTTGTCCCCGCGGCCTTCACCGCCTACACTGGGAAAGACCACTGGCAAATCCTCCTCCAAGCCAGAGCAATTGAAAACACTTGCTATGTCATTGCACCGGCACAAACGGGTTTTCACTACGCCATGCGCCAAACCCACGGTCACGCGATGATTATAGATCCTTGGGGACTCATTTTAGCCGATGCCGGAGATACACCAGGAATTGCGATCGCTGAAATTGACCCCGTTCGCCTCGAACAAGTCCGCCGCCAGATGCCCTCCCTACAACACCGGGTTTTTGTTTGAGGGTTGCAGGTTATATAGGTTGAAGGTTGCAGGGCGAACAGGTTTTTCAAACCTTCCAACCTTCAACTTCGTAAAAAAAACCGGCGGTTGCAAAGCAAAAAGTGCAAAACCACCGGCATTCAAAAACTGGGAGGAAATCCTAGAGACTTAGGTCAAAAACTTTCTTTAGACTTGACAAGCTCAAGCATTGCTACGTTAATCTTATCTACAAGGTATCTCTGGGCCCTTCCAGAAAGGTTCCCAAAAAACTTTTACCAAAGCCCAGAGGCTTTTAGCGGTGGAACGAATTGCAAAACAGCAATAGGAGTCAGTCCCCAATTGCTGGTAAAATCTGAACCTGCGCCAGCGTGAGCCCATGGGTGATACCCAAGAACAGTTAGTGCCACACCTCATCGAGCGGTGGCGACTCTGAACCTTCACCAGGTCTCATGCCCCATACATAACGTGCCGGATCGGGTGGAGATGGTGGCGATACCATAGGCTTATCGGCAGCGTTAGGGGAAGGATTCGGGGAGGTAGTAGGGGCAATAGAACGAATACTACCGACCCAGCTATTAACACTCTTTTGTGTCACCGCCTCCGGTATAATGCTTCTCCTATCCAGCGACTGGGTGAGATGGTATAGCCCTTCACATAACTTTTGTAAGTGGGAACCTCGGTAATCTGCTGCTTGCCAGTCTCCTGCTTCGAGGGCTTCAATGTATCCCTTTTGAAATGCTCTGATAAGCCTCAGCTGGGTTTCGATGATGAATGGATGAGTGGTTGTCATTTGCCCATGCTACTGAAAGGGTATTTAAGGGAGTGGTCAGCAATGACCGCCATACCATGTTTCAGCCGCAAATTCTTTTAACAGGAAATCCGATGAGAAGCTTTGGTAATGGGTAAT
>CBDTXL010000456.1:0-4438 GCA_965364435.1 uncultured bacterium | reverse complement strand
GGTTGACTTCTGCTAATGCGGCTTCTAGCTGGTTTACCTCAGATCGAGTCCATTTCACCAGCAGCCAACGCCAACCAACTAATAGAAGGGTGACTACACCCCAAATCCAATTAATGCCCCACTCGTGGATTTGCATTCCTGCGGATATCAGTAAGAAGGTGGTGATAGAAGCGATCGGGAGTGCCAACACCACCCACTGCCAAGGTTTTAATCGCACCATTGCCCTATGCCTGCCTCGATTAGACTGCCTTGTACAAAGTCTATACTCGCTGTGCTGCGTCCGGCTGCGCCTATCGTCTCTAATCTGGGCGGAATATTAGTATCGTTCGCTGACGTGAAAATGGTGACTGTTCCACTTTTACAATAGGATTTACGTGAATAGATCGCAAAAAACTGCCTGTCATGGACTAAATTTATGCTTGTAGACTTCACAGTCGAAAACTATCGCTCTATAAAAGAACCCGTTACCCTCAGTGCAGTTGCTCAACGCCAAAGCTCTCGCCAGACGACGCAAAGCAGCAAACGCAAGCGGGTTAAGTCAGATCGGGAAATTACGCCTGGATATCTTCTTAAAGGCTGGGATATTGAGCTTTTGCCAGTTCTGGCGATTTTTGGAGCTAATGCATCGGGTAAGAGCAACGTTATCCAAGCTCTCGATTATTTGTTACTCTTAATGGCTCACGGTAATCAGGAAACTCGAAAGTTCCAGCAATTTCTTAAGTATGCAAAATTAACTCCCTTCAAATTGGATAGTAAATTTGCTAAAAAACCTACACGGTTTGAACTACGAGTTGCATTCGATGAGGCTATCTATACTTACTCTCTAGTTCTTAATCAAAATCGTATTATTTCAGAAAACCTAGATTATGCTCTAGCCGAGACTAAGCGTACTCGCCGTTTATTCCATCGCAATTGGGATGACAAAGCTGAAAAGTATATCTGGAAAAATGGTTCATATTTTGCTGGCTCCCATACTAAACTTCAGCGAAATATTCGAGAAAATGAACTCTTTATCAGCCTGATAGCGAGGCTTGAAGTCGATGTAATTGAACGCCTATGCTCTTGGTTAAGATGGCGCTGGTCGGGGACTAGCTTGGGAAGTGAAGATTATGATCTATTCTCGATCGTTAGCCTACAAGAGCTGGATCGTTCTATTGTTGATGAAGATTTACAAGAAGTATTGAAATTAATAAAAAAATTTGATACTGGAATTTCTAGAATTGATATTAAGAATAAAATTGAGGAAGAAAATACTTATGATATATATGCTTGGCATCAGACATCTGATGGCAATGAAATTCGTTGGTCTTTCGAGGAAGAATCTCTTGGAACCCAGCGTCTTTTTAGTTTGGCGTATCGAATGGTAATAGCTCTTGACGAAGGGAGATTGACAATTGTGGATGAATTAGGGACTAATATTCATCCAAATATTGTACGCCATATTGTAAGAATGTTTCAGAATACTGAAATAAATCCAGACCACGCTCAGCTTATTTTTACAAGTCACGATAATACGCTACAAAGAAATAATTTATTACGACGCGATCAAATTTGGTTTACTCAAAAGCGCCCCGATCAAAGCACTGAGTTGTATCCTTTGACTGATTTCCATGTACGAAACGACTTGGCAATTGACAAAGCTTACTTAGATGGTCGCTTCGGGGCTGTTCCCTTCCTCCCATCTAATCAAGAAATGATTTTGAAGGATGAGGAGCAGTGCCACGAAAGCTAAATCGTCGTCCACCTAGCAGAGATATTGTTAGAAAAATCGTAATTGCTTGCGAGGGAAGTAAAACAGAACCAGGCTATTTTGAGAGTATCCGTAGAGAGTTACGTCTGCGAACCTTACAAATTATTGTGTTACGTCATCAAGGCAGAACCGATCCACGCAGCATCATTGAACGAGTAATCGAAGAACGGCAGGAGATGAGACGTAATCAGACATGGACTGAAGGGGATAATGCCTGGGCAGTTTTTGATGGAGATGAGCATATTGAGCAGAGTCCGGAAAACTGGAAGAGTGCGATCGCTCTAGCCAAAAAGCAGAAGATTCAGCTTGCGATTACAAATCCCTGTTTTGAGTTTTGGTACTTAATTCATTTTCAAAACTATTTCGCACAAATTACTCGTGATCGGGTGATTAATTTACTGGTAAAACATATACCTAACTATGACAAATCAATGTGTCTTTACCCAGAACCATTGAAACCTTTAACTGAGCAAGCTATCCAACGCGCTGAACTAATTGCAGCACAGATTCAACGGAATGAATTAGATGAACATTCAAATCCCTGCTGTAGTGGCTTACCTAAATTAATTGAGAGCTTAGTGAAATTAGAGAATAATTAGAGTAAACATGAAGTCAACTTTGCCAATCCAACTGCCACAGTCAGTTCAGAATGCAATCAAATCCCGTATACCAGAGTTTTACCAGCGATGGAAGATTGCAGAATTTTACTGCTTCGGTTCTGTGTTCTGAGACAATTTTTGACTGGATAGCGATCATGAGTGTAAAAGCAAAATCAGTAAGTGCCACTTCTTAAAACTATTGGCATATTTTAATGCTACACGAAGACTATTCGGTCTAACAACAAAGCACTGCACCGGACAGAGAAAGCTTCTACTGGATAATAAATCATAATTTGGCAACGACTTCTACTGCGATCGCAAACTTTCCATAGGTCACGTTAGGGATAGAGCTTGCTGCCGTAGAATAGTAGGCACACTAGCTATGGTAAAAAGTAGAAGCCTATGGCGCAGGCAATCCTTAACCAAATTCTCGCTCACATTGAAACACTTGAGTTAGAGGAACTACAGCAGCTTAATCAAGCTATTCAGAGATATCTTGCTGATAAACAAGAAACTCCTCAACGCGCAACATTTCACAAAGCACTGTTAGCTTCCGGTTTAGTGAAACAGCTCAAGCAACCCTCCGACAGTCGGCAAACAGAACGGCGACTGATTCAGGTACAGGGTAAGCCTATTTCTGAGACAATCATTGAGGAACGCCGCTAGATGGCTGTCTATTTTGTAGATAGCAGTGCGCTGGTCAAACGCTACATTAGTGAAATTGGCTCAACATGGGTTTTGAGTTTGTTCGACCCTGCATTGAACAACGACGTACTGATTGCTGCGATCACAGGTGTTGAGATCGTCGCTGCAATTACACGACGGGCGCGTGGCGGAAGTATCAGTGCTACGGACGCGACAGCAGCGTGTAATCAGTTCAGGAGTGACCTACAGTCTGAATACCAAGTTGTCGAAATCACAGAGAACATAATCAACACCGCAATGGCATTAGCTGAAACACGTGGATTACGAGGCTACGATGCAGTTCAGCTAGCGGCAGGTCGTGAGATAAATGCTCTCTGCATAGCTAGCCGTTTGCCTCCTGTAATCTTTGTATCTGCTGACAACGAGTTGAATACAGCAGCAGCAAGTGAGGGTCTGCTCATTAAAAACCCCAATGACTACCGATAGAACAGACTAACAAGGAGCGATCGCTCTTCGAGAATGAACACAGCGATCGCTTGATCGTGTAGGTTGGTGCATGGTTGCACGTAGGTACTGGTGCGATCGCGCTTACGCGAGTAAAGCTAAGCAGATCGCAGGTGAAAGGAACTCGTATGAAAAAATTATTATTTATTTGTAGCCAGAACCGATTACGCAGTCCTACAGCCGAAGCCGTGTTCTGTGAGTATGAGGGGCTAGAGGTAGACTCAGCGGGACTGGATCGGGAAGCAGAGATACCTTTGTGTAGTGAGGCGATCGAGTGGGCAGACATCATTTTTGTGATGGAAAAGTCACATCGAAGCAAGCTCTCAAAGAAGTTTCAGCCCAGGCTCAAAGACAAGCGAGTGATTTGCCTAGATATTCCTGATGAGTATGAGTACATGGAGCCAGCTTTGGTGGAGTTACTGAAGAAAAAAGTGCTACCACTGTTAGGAACCTTTTAGAGGAAGCAGTAGAGTAAGGCAGTAGCTAGCAGTTTGTCCCCTGTATTTGTATCTGCTGAAAACGAGTTGAATGCAGCCGCAGCAAGTGAGGGTCTGCTCATTGAATACCCCAACGACTACCCATAGCCCAAACTAACAAGGAGCGATCGCGCGATCGTGTAAGTTGGCTTTGGTTAACGTAGGTACTGGTGCGATCGCAGGTGTTGAACTCGTCGCGGCACTCAAACAACGAGCGCGTGGCGGCAGTATCAGTGCTACAGACGGGACAGTAGCGTGTAATTAGTTTCGATGATTTTCAAGGTTTGATGCCCTTAAACCGTTCTTGCGCTGCCTTAAACGCTTCTTGCATTACGGATTGAATTTTTTGAGGATCGGGTTTCTTACCCCCCATTAAGTCACCGAAGTAAACACACGCTCCTTCTCCAAGTGCCCAGGTGTAGGCGGCTGCCCAGGATGCAGCAATCACGCTACCGAAGCCCGGT
>CBDTXL010000455.1:0-4444 GCA_965364435.1 uncultured bacterium | reverse complement strand
GATCGCGGCGACGGCGATCGCGCCACTCAGCCGCCGTTAAATAAAGGACGCCCCCACTGACTAAAACTAATAATCCCAGGGCTCCTACAAACAGAACCGTGACAAAGGAACTTTCCACAATGCCTCTTAGAAACCGTTGCGACCCCAAATGACCATTGCAATTGACCAAGTGAACAGAACCAGTACCGAAACCCAACCAAGGGACAGAATATCCATAGCGATATATAACAGTACGAAATGACTACAAGCCTTATGATAGTTCAATCTGAGTTCTATGAAAGCTTGAGACGAGGATTGTGAACGAGTCTCCTGACATGACCTCTGGCGATCGCATCGAATCCCTTAAAGCAGGCACCCTAGCGGCTTTGTCCTTTACAGTTGCTTACAGCGTTATAGCGCTTGGCAATAGTTTGGTGCTGGCAGAACAGTTTGAGGTTCTGGCAAGCTTGCAAATTACCATTGCGGTAAATCTGCTAGTGAGGGTGGCAGCTGCATCGCTAAGTGGCTTTCTCTTTGGCGTCACCTACCGCTATGTAATTCGAGAAGACAAAAATCCGCACCTCAAGTCTGGCGCAGTGCTAGCTTTTGGTTTGGTGCGAGGGTTGGCACCAGTGGAGGTGAAGCCGAATTTGACCGAGGCTTTCTGGTCATTAGGCGTCTTGGGTGTCGAGAGTATTTTTTGTTTTGCGATCGCCCGTCTCACTCTAGATTGGGCGCTCCACCGTCACTGGGTCAAACCCTTTAAAAGCAACGGGGTAAGGGTTTGAGTCAATCTGCATTGAACGCATTCCTTCCAAGGCTCAAGAAGCGAGAAGAAACTCAATGGTTATCTGAGTGCTACTCTCAGGTTTTGCAAGCTACTACACTCAATCTAGTGACTGCTTACAGAAACTTCTTTGAGGGTAGAGCTAAATACCCCAGGTTCAAAGCTAAGAAAAATAAGCAGTCAATTCAATATCCGCAGTCAGTGAAAGTAGTTGATGGTTGCCTCAAGTTACCTGGCCGTGTAGGCGTTGTCAAAGCAAAACTCCACAGACCAATTGAGGGAATAATCAAGACTGTAACTATCAGCATGACTCCATCAGGGAAATATTATGCTTCCGTGCTGATGGAATTGGAGGGAGAAAAACTCGCCTCTAATACTGATGGAAAAGTGGCGGGTATCGACTTGGGATTAAAAGATTTCGCCATTGTCAATGATGGCGTTAAGACCTCTAAGTATGCCAACCCCAAACATTTGGCAAAGCATGAGCGCAATCTCAAGAAGAAACAACAAAAATTAGCCAGAAAGGAGAAGGGAAGCAACTCAAGAAATAAGGCACGAAAGCTAGTTGCTAGGGTTCACGAACGAGTTAGTAATGTCCGTCAAGACTACCTGCATAAGCTCTCTCGAAAGCTTGTTGACGATAACCAAGTCATCGTAGTCGAAAGTCTAAATACTCTTGGCATGGTGACGCTCGAAGACTCGCTAACGCTTCGCTATCGCAACCACAAACTAGCAAAAGCAATTTCTGATGTGGGTTGGGGAATGTTCGTCAATTTTCTGTCATACAAACTTGACCGTGAAGGCAAGGTGTTAGTAGAGATTGATCGATGGTTTCCTAGCTCCAAACTCTGCTCTAATTGTCATTATCAAGTCGGTGAGATGCCTCTAGATGTTAGGACTTGGACTTGCCCGAACTGTAGCACTCACCATGATAGGGATGGCAACGCTGCAATCAATATCAGAGCAGAAGGTATCAGAATGCTATCGGTCTTGGGAACCAGGACTGCTGCTGATGGAGGGGATGTGAGACCGAAGCTTGGTCGTAAGTCTAAGCTAACGCAATCCCCTGTGAAATCAGAAGCCCACGCCATAGCGTAAGCTTGGCGTTGGGTAGTTCACGTCAGTGTCAGTTCCTTAAATGAAGCTTGTCCATACGTCATATTTCGATCAACCGCTGAGAGGATTTTATTATTAGCCGCGTCAGAAGCAAGACACTGGCAAACCAACTGGGCGACATCAGCACGATGAATTGTCCCAGCAACTTTGTAGTCTTCCGTGACAACACCATTGCCTGTTGCCGGTTCCGACTTTAACCCACCGGGACGAATTACTGTGTAAGTCAGTCCACTTTCAACTAAGTGTTTCTCTGCCTGCTCTTTCTCTACCAAAACTGGACTCAAGGTTTCCAGCGCTTGCGGCGGTATGGCAACGACACTCTCCCCACTACCAATCGAAGAAACCAAGATAAACTTTTGCACTCCCGCCTTCACAGCAGCATCGATGAGATTCTTGTTACCCAGAAAGTCCGCTCGCTCACCATCTTTGGGTAAACCGCCGATTGTGCTAATGACGGCATGGATGGGTTCATCTCCTAGCATTGCCTGCTGTAGTGCAGCAGCATCCAGGGCGTCTCCCATAACCACTTTAATTCCCATCGCTTCCAACTCCGGGCGAGAATCCTCTGAGCGCAGGAGGGCTTTCACTTTCTGGTTTTGTTCTATCAAGCATTTAGCGATTTCTCGACCAACGCCCCGACTTGCGCCAGCTAGAAAAATGTAGGATGCATCTGTCATCTTCAGTTCCTTGCAATCATGCTGTTATCTTTTTTCAGCATAGGCAATTGTGCGATCGCTAGCTTCTCAATCCTCAACCCTCACCTCTTTTACGTGCCACGATAACTAGCCAGGATTGCTGCTCACGAGGCAAACCAGGAGGGCGATAATAGTGATCGACAATCTCAAATCCGGCTTGTTCTAGACAAGGACTTAAAGTTTCATACTCCCAACCCGCAACGTAGCGGTAGCCAGTTGAACGGGGAATATAACCCTCACCATTACCACGACCCATAGACATAACGATCGCACCATCGGCAACAAGCGATCGCTGCAAATCCTTGAGTACCCTGACCATCTCGGCATGGGGAACGTGAATCAACGACGCATTGGCAAAGATACCATCAAAAGATTCGGTCGGCAGGTCAAGACTCAGAAACGACTGCTGCCAAACCTCACATCCAGATGCTTGTTTCGCCATCTCGACAAACGCCGGTGTTGCATCCAGACCAATCACCGTATGACCCTGACGTTTGAATGCAACCAAGTCCCGTCCGGGACCGCAACCTAAATCGAGAATTTTACCGGGATTTTTGGGCAGACGCGCTACCAGGGCGTCGCGATTTTGAGAGACATCGTGATTCCAGGTGCCGTCCCGGAAAAAATCTGCCTCTGTCTGGTACTGAGCGATCGTAACTTGTTCGTGCTGCTCCACAATAGCTTGACCTTTGGAGACTCAAAATAATCTTACTGGCTTTCACCGTAATTTCACAATTGGGAAGTAGCTTAAGAACCATGTATGTATACATAAATAACTTACGTTTACTCTATATTTCCTGGTCTAAAAGTTACAACAATTCAGAAACAATGTCGTTGTTCTTTTTTTTAATTAAAAAATATTAATGATTATTCTCTATTTGTCAAACAGATAAATAGGAAAAATTGACATAATTAAGCTTATAAATTGTATTTCACCGAAAAAAATAATAGGAAAGCCCTCGTCTCCTCCTGGCAATCAATCCTTTATATAACTACGCTGCTCTTTAAAGAATCAGTAAATTAACGAGTTTTGAATAGACAGTTTATTTGATAATTCAGTAGATTCATTACAGGAAAGAGCGCTACTGATTCATCAGTTGATTCAGCAACGCCCCACGAATTTATTTGTCTAATCCTACAGAGATTTTAACTGAAATGAAAGGCACTTTTTCGACTTTAGTTGGTTGTTCTTTGCTGGCTGCTGGTGTTGCGCTCACCTCCTCTGTTCTGGCACCAAGCTCGGCACAAGCATTCAGCATCTCTTTTGGTTCCGGTAGTATATCTTCTAATACCACTGCTACTGGCGCGTCTGCTTTGGTAGACTTTAGTTTTTCTCAGGTTGATGCGAACAGCGTTCTGCTCAATCTGAATCTCCTCAATACTACTGGTCAAATTCCTTCTTTTGGCGCTAAAGCGACTCAGTCAACTCTGATGGGTATTACCTTTGACCTGGTGGATGGGTTGAATGTAGTTGCCAAGTCTTACAAGGGAAGCAGCTTTTTTAGCAATCTCGTAGACAACGTATCTTTTACACCCTTTAGCAATTCTGGAGGTAACTTCGACGTTGGTATTGCCCATAACGACAAATTTGAAGGTGGCAATACTAAGGGAGGCTTGACTCAGGGCTTATCATCTAGTGTCAGCTTTTTACTGGGTGGCAAAAACCTCGTTGCTAACAATCTTGAAAATGCATTCCTGACTGGCTTCGGGGATGGAACATTGAGAATAGCCAGTCGCTTCCAGGCCGTCAACGCTGGTGCTGGCAGTGACAAATTGCTTGGTGGTATTCTAAAGCCCACGGTGGTTGTTCCCCCACCTGTAGTTCCACCTGTAGTTCCACCTGTAGTTCCACCTGTAGTTCCACCTG
>CBDTXL010000454.1:0-4474 GCA_965364435.1 uncultured bacterium | reverse complement strand
ACCCTTGGGTTCGGGGGGAATGTGAGGCTGAGCGGTTATAGGCTTTGATTCAGGGAGAAAGTGATTAAGCTAGAGGTATGCAGTATTTCCTCTAGAGGTGGCACAATATTAGTTTCTGGATCTTCCAAATACTCCGCTGAGTGCCTTGGCCGTTGGGATATATTAGCACTCAGCAAGTGATGTAATTTAAAGCCTTGTCAGGGTTAGCCATCTCCCGGCTGGATGAAGCTTGTGCATCGCAGCCGTCAACTTGAGGCTCAGCCTCAAGTGAGAGCTTAGTTTCAGCTCAGCGACTCTCCCCTTCCAGCGCGGGGAATATTTTCCTTTTCGGTTGTCGGGTGTACATTTACCTAATCTGCTAGCGCAGCGCTAAAACGAACCAAACCAGTATCCGAGCATCAATCCCCAACCATGCAGACTATCGAAAAGACTGAACCGAAACTTCTAGAACTCAAAACCAGGCTCAGCGAAATCAATGACATCGAAGCCGCTGCATCCCTGTTGTACTGGGATCAGGCGACTTATATGCCCCCTGGAGGCGCAGCAGCGCGTGGTCGTCAACTGGCTACTCTACAACAAATTTCTCACAGTAAATTTATTGACCCCGCTGTTGGTCAGCTGCTAGAAGATTTACAGCCTTACGAAGAAAGTCTGCCCTACGACTCCGACGAAGCCAGCCTCATTCGTATTACCAGAAGAAAGTACGAAACAGCGGTGCGGGTGCCCGCGGCATTTATGGCAAAATTCTCGATGCATCGCACAGAATCTTACGAGGCTTGGGCAACAGCGCGACCGGCAAATGACTTTGCTCGCGTGCAGCCTTACCTGGAAAAAACCCTCGACCTGAGCCGCGAACTCGCCAACTTTTTCCCTGGTTATGAGCATATTGCCGACCCGTTAATTGACTTTGCTGACTACGGGATGAAAGCATCATTCTTGCGATCGCTTTTTGCCGACTTGCGACAGCAACTGGTACCGATTGTTGAGGCAATTACCTCCCAAAGCTCTGTTGATGACAGCTGCTTACACCAGCTCTATCCCGAAGCCCAGCAGCTAGAATTCAGCCTCAAAGTGATTGAGCAGCTGGGTTATGACTTCCAACGGGGGCGTCAAGACAAAACCCACCACCCGTTCATGATCAACTTCTCAGTTGGGGATGTGCGTATTACTACCCGCGTCTATGAAAATGACCTGGGTCAGGCGCTGTTTAGCACTATCCACGAGATGGGTCATGCTCTGTACGAGCAAGGAATTAATCGTGACTATGAAAGTACACCCCTTGCTGGTGGCACATCTTCCGGCGTCCATGAGAGCCAATCGCGACTCTGGGAAAACCTAGTCGGGCGGAGTTTGGGCTTCTGGAAATTCTTCTATCCCCAGCTCGTCGCCGCCTTCCCCTCACAGCTAAGCAATGTCCCGCTCGATACATTCTACCGGGCAATCAATAAAGTTGGGCGATCGCTCATCCGCACTGATGCCGACGAGGTTACCTACAACCTCCACGTTATGATCCGCTTCGACTTAGAACTGCAAATGCTGGAAGGAAGTCTTGAGGTCCTTGACCTCCCCGAAGCTTGGAACGAACGCTATCGGTCTGATTTGGGAATTATTCCAGAGAGTGACACAGACGGTGTATTACAGGATGTTCACTGGTACACGGGTCAAATTGGGGGGATGTTCCAGGGCTACACCCTAGGCAACTTAATGAGTGCACAGTTTTTTGAGGCGGCTCTCCAATCTCATTCAGAAATCTTAACAGAGATAGAGCATGGTCACTGTAATACACTACATAATTGGTTGAAAGATAAAATCTACCAACACGGTTGCAAGTACACAGCAACTGAACTCATCAGGGGCGTCACCGGTGCGGATTTACGCATCGATCCATTTATCCGTTACATCAGAACAAAATATGGGCAACTTTACACGCTGTAAGCGTTGCCGACCTTTACCTGTGCCTATCTATCGTAGGGAATATGTATTCCTGAGAGCAATTTGTAGGCTGATTGTTGTCAGTGTTGTTTCATTTGCTATTTGGGAGTTGCAATGATCAATTTAATCCAGGACGTTCTTGATAGTGATGAGAAAAGCGATCTGCGCCAGTTTACCAGCCAGTTACGCATCTCAGAACAAAAGTATCTACTGCGAAACGAGATTCTTTCTGCTTTTTCTGAATACTGTACCAACCACCAAAAACCGGACTATTTTTATCGTTCTTCCCATCTAGGGCAACTGGTGTATTACACCCAGGAAATTATTCTGGACAAGGAAAGTCTTTACCTGATCATCCGACCGAAGATTGCCTCCCAAGAAGTATTCCGAGTTTTAGAAGACTTGACCGTTGAATCGGTGACGGTGCAGGAACTCCTAGATTTACGCGATCGCCTGGTCAACCACTACCACCCCACAGAAGGGGATCTCTTTGAACTCGATTTTAAGCCGTTTTACGATTACAGCCCGACGATCCGCGACCCGAAAAACATTGGCAAGGGCGTCAACTTCCTCAACCGCTTTCTCTCCAGTAAGCTGTTTCAAGACCCCCGGCAGTGGCTGGAGTCTTTATATACGTTCTTAATTCTCCATCGGTTCCAAGGCACCCAGCTGCTGATTAACGGGCGAATTAAGAGTCAACAGCAACTCTCGGATCAGGTGAAACGGGCTTTGATGTTTGTCAGCGATCGCCCTGATGACGAGCTTTACGAAGAATTTCGCTTTAAGCTGCAAGAAATGGGCTTTGAAGCAGGCTGGGGTAACACCGCCAGTCGTGTCCGGGAAACCCTGGAAATTCTCGATGAACTGATTGACTCTCCTGATGATGAGGGACTGGAAAAGTTCATCTCCCGCATCCCGATGATCTTTCGCATTGCCCTAGTCTCCATCCACGGTTGGTTTGGGCAAGAAGGCGTCTTAGGGCGTCCTGATACCGGCGGTCAGGTGGTCTACGTCCTCGACCAAGCGCGGAGTTTAGAAAAGCAATTACAAGAGGACATCAAACTGGCAGGATTAGAGGGATTGGGAGTTCAGCCAAAGGTAATCATCCTCAGCCGCCTGATTCCTAATAGTGATGGCACTCGCTGTAACGAACGCCTGGAGAAAGTTCACGGCACGGATAATGCTTGGATTTTGCGGGTGCCTTTGCGGGAATTCAATCCCAACGTGACCCAGAACTGGATCTCACGTTTTGAGATTTGGCCCTATCTGGAAACTTACGCGATCGACGCCGAAAAAGAACTGCTGGCAGAATTCCAAGGTCAACCTGACTTAATTGTCGGTAACTATTCCGATGGCAATCTGGTGGCGTTCCTGCTGGCACGACGCATGAAAGTGACCCAGTGTAATGTTGCCCATGCTCTAGAAAAGTCCAAATACCTATTCAGTAACCTCTACTGGCAAGATTTGGAGGACAAGTACCACTTCTCACTACACTTCACCGCTGACTTGATTGCGATGAATGCGGCGAATTTCGTGATCAGCAGTACCTATCAAGAAATTGTGGGAACGACGGATAGCGTGGGGCAGTACGAGTCTTACCAGTGTTTCACAATGCCAGACCTGTATCACGTCGTGAATGGGATTGAGTTATTCTCTCCCAAGTTTAACGTCGTGCCACCGGGAGTGAATGAAAGTGTCTACTTCCCCTACACCCGCACAGAAGACCGGATTCCAGATGCGGCTGAACGGCTTGAAGAAATGCTCTTCACCCAAGAAGACCCCGTCCATATTTTTGGCACCCTCGATGACCCCAGCAAGCGCCCTCTTTTCTCGATGGCGCGTCTCGACCGGATTAAGAACCTGACAGGCTTAGCGGAATGCTTTGGCAAGAGCAAGGAGTTGCAAGAGCGTTGTAACCTGATTTTGGTTGCTGGTAAGTTGCGCGTTGAGGAATCAACGGACAATGAGGAAAAGGACGAAATTGTCAAGCTCTATCGGGCGATCGATGAGTACAATCTACACGGCAAAATTCGCTGGCTAGGTGTCCGCCTACCCAAGAGTGATTCGGGTGAGATTTATCGGGTGATTGCTGACCGCCGAGGCATTTTTGTTCAACCGGCGCTGTTTGAAGCCTTTGGTCTGACGATTTTGGAAGCAATGATTTCGGGTGTGCCAACCTTTGGTACGCAGTTCGGTGGACCTCTAGAGATTATTCAGGACAAGAAGAACGGTTTTTTAATTAACCCGACTCAGCTAGAAGACATGGCCCAGAAGATTCTGGATTTTGTCACCAAGTGCGACCAAGATCCAAGCTATTGGGAGAAAATTGCCCATCAGGGTGTAGACCGGGTCTACAGCACTTACACCTGGAAAATCCACACGACACGGCTGCTATCCTTGGCGCGGATTTATGGGTTCTGGAACTACGTTTCTCAAGAAAACCGGGAGGATATGCTGCGTTACATTGAGGCGTTGTTCTATCTGATCTACAAGCCACGGGCGCAGAAGATATTAGAAGAGCACATGCATCGGTAAGCAACTG
>CBDTXL010000453.1:0-4478 GCA_965364435.1 uncultured bacterium | reverse complement strand
AAACCTGTTGAGCTTCAGCACTGGTATCTCAGGCGTGACCTGTACTGAAATATTGAGAAATTAGTCAGGAATAGATGCGCGTCCCCTGCTTAGGGCAGGATAAATCCTTTTGAACTGAGTCCAGTAAATGCTTGATAGGAGAGAATTTGCTCAGTTGCTAATTGCAGAGTAATTTACTTTTTTCTAGGAAACCAGTGTTTCCACGGAAACTTTACTTAAAAAACATAAAGGATAGACAAAGTATGAAGAATCCTTGGAGGAGCAACCAAAACGCTTCTGGGTGCATCCCAAAGCAAGCCTGTAAAGCTGATTTAACCAGTATTAGCCTGCACTAGACGATGAACAAAAATCCTGTAGAGATGTTGCAGGCAACGTCTCTACAAGCGATTGTGCCAGTTAACCTAAACCCAATTCGCGTTTGAGCAAGTTAATTGACTTGATGCCAATATAATTCTCACTGAGAATTACCTCTGGAGGACGGATAATGTCGTCTCTAGCGGCTAAGACTGTCGCCTTGACAGTTTCATAACTTGCCTGGTCGCTAATAATTGTCTGGGCACTGCGCACAAGGGCGTTGAGTTTGTAGGTATCTTTAAGCTGAGCGGTCATTAATAGCAACTCATCCCCGCGCAGACTGTGAATGATCACTTCTACTATCCGCAAAATACCAGCACTAAGACTCACACAGCCCAGACAGCTGTTTTTGGGGAGGCGTTGAATTAGCTGGATTTCTTGAGCATAGTCGTAAATATCAACAGGGATGACGCGGACCGATTTTGGAGCCACGATCGCTTCTGCAAGACCAATAAAATATCGACTAGTTACTACCGTGCCGGAGTTTGTTTGATCCAGTGCTTCGGAGAGTTCCTCAATCGGCACCAACTGCACGGGGATTCCTAAGGATTGTTCCAGTTCCTGCACCATCAACTCACCAGCACCCAAGTCTCTCAACTCAACTGTGACTAGCACCCGCGCACTACAACGCAACCGCCAGTCAATTTCCGCGAGAAACAGTTCCCTCGCTTCGCTAAGGGAGCAACCTTGTGCCAGCAGTTCATCGAGACTCTGTTGCACAACTTTGTTGGCTTCAGGATACTGCTTAAGGATGGGAGACTGGCGTTGGGTACCGCCTTCATGACCCTGTGCCTTGACATAAATGCCTGACCCCGCCTGGGATTCCACCAACCCTGTTTCTTCGAGCTGCCGGTAAACCTTGCTAATGGTGTTACGGTGTAGACCTGTGATCATTGCCAACTGCCGCGTACTGGGGAGTCGGTGCCCTGGGGGATATTGCCGGGAGGCGATCGCAAACTGAATTTGGTCAAATAACTGCTTTGATGCAGGGATTTCGCTGTCTTGCTGAATATGATACTGAACCATCACAGAGTCTCCAAAGCGCTCCGGTAAACCCATAACAGGGGGAGTTCTGTCCTAGGTACTATTAAAAATATGTTTTTTGCCCAACTCTTGAATCTTTCGTTACTCACCACTGGCTTTTCGTGGATATCGCTACCAGAAACAGTGGCTCTCTGACAAGGCATCATAGCCGAATTTAAGAACAAGGATGTGACTATTTTACCGCTTTACCCAAAAACGGCTTGCGGCTTTCCTTCCTAGTTTAAAAGAAAAGGGTACTCCAGCGGGTTTTCGTTGGTTGATGTAGCCTTTTCTTCTCTACACCTTCAATACCTAAAAGTGCCTTCTAGTAGAACTGAACAAAAATGATTACTTTTTTTAGTATTAATTATAATTATGCAAGAATCGTCATTAAATTAATGTTTGTTAAAATAGATAAAAGAGCGAAAATTTAGGATAAAAAAAACTAAAATAATTTAAAGACTAAAATTATTGCTAAAGTTTTAGATTGATTTAGCTAACTTAGAGTTAAAATTATGCTGAAGTTTTTGCAACCCTCTGCAAGGGCAATAAATCCTTGAGATTAACAGCTCTGACTTCAAGAGAGCGCAGAACACCCGTCAAACTTGATTTATGGCAAATAGAGAAATTAAGACCGATGCGGTCAAGATTGCGAATGGCTCTGTTGAGATTGCCGCTTACCTGGCGATGCCGGGGGGTGAGGGGTCTTTCCCAGGAATTGTGGTGCTACAGGAAATTTTTGGGGTGAATGACCATATCCGTGATGTCACCCAACGATTGGCGAAAGAAGGCTATGTCGCGATCGCACCAGCGCTCTTCCAACGCCTTGCCCCTGGTTTTGAGACGGGTTACACCGCCGAAGACATTCAAATTGGCAAGCAATACAAGGAACAAACCAAGGCAGCAGAACTACTCGGCGATATTCAGGCAGCGATTGATTACCTTAAAAGCCAGACGCCTGCCAAACCAGAGGCGGTTGGCTGTATTGGCTTTTGTTTTGGTGGACATGTTGCCTATCTTGCCGCCACCCTGCCGGACATCAAAGCTACAGCTTCTTTCTATGGCGCTGGCATTACCACCATGACTCCGGGAGGCGGTGACCCTACTGTCACTCGCACACAAGATATCAAAGGCACGCTCTACGCCTTCTTTGGTACGGAAGATGCCAGCATCCCGGTTGAACAGGTCAACGAGATTAAGGCAGCGCTAGAAAAATATCAGATTCTTCACCGTATCTTTCTTTACGAAGGCGCAGATCACGGATTTTGCTGCGACCAACGCGCTAGCTACAATGATGCAGCAGCAGCTGATGCCTGGAATCAAGTCAAACAGCTATTTAGGCAGGAACTGTACTAGCTGTCTTCTTGAATTCTTTCCCCTCACCCGCTGACAAAACTAGGTCATTCATTAATTTACTTTTAATTGTCATGAAGTCAAAATCAACTCGTTCTCAAGCCAGTAATTCGTCCTTTTCTATGGATGATTTTGCGAAAGCCCTGGAACAACACGACTACGAGTTTAAAAAGGGAAATGTAGTGCAGGGCAGGGTACACAACTACGAAAATGATGGCGCGTATGTTGATATCGGCGGCAAGTCTCTAGCGTATATTCCCATTGATGAAGTTTCGACGAAATTGTCAGGGGATTGGTCTGAGGTGCTGCCATTGCATGAGGAGATGGATTTCTTGATTATTCAGGAGCAGGATGCTGATGGTCAGGTGACGCTTTCACGGCGTCAGCTGGAAGTTAAGCAGGCTTGGGATGATCTAGCACAGCTACAGGAGAATGATAAATCGGTGCAGGTGCATGTTTCTGCTGTGAATAAGGGTGGCGTTACGGTAGATTTTCGGGGATTGCGGGGATTCATCCCGCGATCGCATCTGAGTGAGCGAAATGACTTAGAATCGTTGGTGGGTCAAAACCTTACTGTTACCTTCTTGGAAGCAGATCGCGATCGCAAAAAACTGGTCTTTTCCCAGCGCGACGCTGCTCGCTCTGCCAGTTTTAGTCAGCTAGAAATCGGGCAGTTAGTGGAAGGTAAGATTGTTGCGATTAAGCCCTTCGGTGTCTTTGTCGATTTTGAGGGCAGCACTGGCTTGCTGCACATTAAGCAGATAAGCCAAAACTTTATTGAGTCTCTCCCAGCTGTGTTCCAAATCGGTCAGCAAATCAAGGCGATGATTGTTCGCTTAGATGAAGGGAAAGGTCGAATTTCTCTGTCTACCAGGGTTTTAGAAAATTACCCAGGGGAAATGCTGGAGAAGATGGCTGAGGTGATGGATACTGCCGAAGCGCGTTCTGATCGTGCTAAACAAAAGCTATTGCAGCAGTCGTGAGGCTCACACAGCTGCCACCGACGCGGCTGTTGAAAACTAGATATTAAGCATTGAACAGGAGTATAAATACTCAATGGGTCAAGGAGATGGATCAATCCGCACACTCACCGTGGACATTGGTGGCAGTGGCATCAAGGTGATGGTTTTAGATGAAGCTGGTAATTCCCTGACTGAACGCAGCCGAAAAGAAACGCCCCAACATCCCAAACCGGATGCTGTGATTGACGTAATCAGCCAGTTAGCGGCTGGGCAAGGTGAGTTTCATCGTGTATCCGTAGGCTTCCCTGGTGTGGTGCGGGGCGGCATCACAGCAACGGCAGTGAACTTAGATCCAGATTGGATCGGGTTTGACTTGGCAACGGTGCTATCTAATCGCTTAGGCAAGCCAGTGCGTGTAGCGAATGATGCCGATGTCCAGGGGTTGGGGGCAATTGCTGGTAAAGGGGTTGAACTGGTGATTACCCTGGGGACGGGGTTTGGTTCTGCCCTATTTGTGGACGGTAAACTGGTGCCAAATTTGGAAATGGGTCACCATGAATTTCGCAAAGGGGAAACCTACGAAGAGCAACTGGGGCGTGCCGCGTTGGACAAAGGGGGTCAGAAAAAATGGAACAGTCGGTTAGAAAAGGCGATCGCTTCTCTTGAGCATCTGTTCAATTATGACTACCTTTACATCGGCGGCGGTGAAACTAAAAAAATCACCCTTCAACTACCACCGAATGTCAAAATTGTGCCGAATGTAAGTGGCTTGTTGGGCGGCATTGC
>CBDTXL010000452.1:0-4493 GCA_965364435.1 uncultured bacterium | reverse complement strand
TCTGAGTCAAAGCCTTTTTCGGAATCAGTAGAATGGCGGCGGGAGAAAGTAGGGAACAGCAAAAGATAAGCGAGGCAATTAATGACACTGGATTTGCAGAAGTTTTACCAAGCGTGTAATCCCAGCAAAACCCTTGATATGGGGAATGCCGAGGATCAGCGGTACTATATCGATTTTTCTTCAGTGCGTGGCGGCGAGATTATTGAGGAATTGGGGCGAACCATCACCCTCTTCTCCCCGGATGAACCTACCTGTCAGCTGTTTACCGGACATATCGGTTGTGGCAAATCCACAGAGTTGTTGCGCCTCAAAGACCAGTTGAAACGGCAGGGCTTTCATGTGGTTTACTTTGAGTCGAGTCAGGATTTAGACTTGGCAGATGTGGATATTAGCGATATCCTGTTGGCGATCGCTCGTCAAGTCAGTGAAAGCCTGGAAGCGATTAAAATCAAGATCGAGCCAGGATACTTTACCAAGCTGTTTACTGAAATCACAGACTTCTTGCAAACACCCATCGATCTTTCCTTGGGAGCAGAGTTGTCCTTTGGCATTGGCAAAATTACCGCTCAAACTAAAGATAGTCCCAAGCTTCGCGGTCAATTGAGGCAATATCTGGAACCCCGCACGAATGGGATTTTAGACGCCATCAACGAGTTGATCGAACGCGCCACCAAGGAACTCAAGCGGCGTGACAAAAAGGGACTGGTGGTGATTGTCGATAATCTCGATCGTGTGGATAGTCGCCCCCTGCCATCTGGACGACTGCAACCAGAATACCTGTTTATAGACCGGGGTGAGCAGTTACGCCGACTGAAGTGCCATGTCGTCTACACCATTCCCCTGGCGTTGATTTTTTCTAATGAGTCAGAAGTGTTGACTAGTCGCTTGGGGGGTGGGGTAGATCCTAAAGTGTTGCCGATGGTACCTGTACAGTCAAAAGACGGTAGCGAGTGTTCTGAAGGGATGGCACTATTGCGCCAAATGCTACTAGCGAGGGCATTTCCTCATGTGAATCAGTATGAGCGGCTTAATTTAATTAAAGAAGTTTTTGATAGTTCTGAAACCTTGGATAGATTGTGCCGAGGGAGTGGCGGTCATGTGCGGAATTTGTTAGGGCTGCTTTATAGCTGTCTCCAGAAGAAAAATCCTCCTATCCCGCTTGATTGTGTAGAAAAAGTCATTAGGGAACGACGCAATAAGCTAGTCTTAGGCATCAAAGCTCATGAATGGGAATTATTGCGTCAAGTGAAGGAACTCAAAACGGTGAAACAAGAGCCAGAATACCAAACCCTATTACGGAATATGTTTGTATTTGAATACCGCAATGATGATGAAGGACCTTGGTTTGATATTAATCCAGTTTTGGCAGAGGCGAAAGAATTAAAGTCATGAGGAGTCATAGGGGCGGGTTTAACCCAGGTATCTACTTTCCCACCAATCAATTCGGTAAACCCGCCCGTACAGGAGTCAGAAGTGATAATCCAGAATCTTTCATCATTTTTTAACCGCAGATGAACGCAGATAAACGCAGATGAATTTGATAAGTATCTGTGTTCATCTGTGTTCATCTGTGGTTCCCTAACTAAATTCTGAATCTTTTTTATGATGGAACCCCACGAAATAGAAGATGTAGCTGCCGATAACGAGCATTCGTTGCAGACGCTCATCAGAGCAATCACCCTTTCCCAAGGGGAATTTTCTCTGATCTTGGTGCGCTGTAACTATGCCCACTTGCGTGAGCGAATTGTCCAGAAACTCAGAGAACAATGCCCCATAAAAATCCGCGAACTAGTCTTGGATGAGTCTGTCAAGACGCTTTATACAACCATCGAGAAAGCGCTCACAGATGAGCAGCCAAATGCCTTAATGGTATTGGGTCTAGAGTTGGTAGAAGCAATTGATAACGTGATTGTTGCGGCTAACCAAGTTCGGGAGGAATTTCGTAAAAATTTCTCGTTCCCAGTAGTCTTGTGGGTGAATGATGAGGTTCTGAAAACATTCATCCGGTTAGCGCCTGATTTTGATAGCTGGACAACAACCATTGAGTTTGCGATCGCAACTCCTGAACTAATCGATAGTCTGCACAAAAATGCAGATTATGCCTTCAACAGAATCTTAGGTGCGGGTGCTGGTAGGTTTCTCGACAATGCTGTCCTTAATATAGCGGTTGATTCGCGTTATCGCTCAGAATTAAAGTCAGCTTTGAGGGATTTACAAAGTCGTGTACAAGAATTAGCTCCAGAGCTAGAAGCTAATCTCCAATTTCTTCTAGGAAGAGATGCTCAGGCGAAGGGTCAGATGGAAAAGGCCAGACAACACTACGAGCAAAGTCTGGCTTTTTGGCAGCAAAGCCAGAATACCGAACGGCATGGAGGTTTGCTTTTTTATCTGGGTTTGTGGTGGCGTCGCTACGCTGTTTTAGATCGCTCTGAATATCTTCAAGCTTGTCGTCAAGCCAGGGATTATTTTCAGCAATGTGTTGAAGTTTTTCAACAGGGTAATCGCCCGGATTTAGCGGCAAAGTTTATCAACGCTTTAGGAGAAGTTTTAACTAGGCTGGAGGAGTGGGATGAACTAGAGGTTGTTGCTAAAGCTTCAGTTCAGCTACATCAAACCTATCAGGATACAAGCCACCTAGCCTCTTCTGGTTATGCTTACGGACTGCTGGCTGAGGTTGCTCTGAAAAGAGGAGCTTGGAGCGAAGCTAAGAACTATGCTGAGTTAGCGCTACAAAAGAATGCTGAACCGGCAGTAGTTACCCATGTTTTAAAGTTTGGCAATTCCGAGTGGAGCTGGTCATGGAAACAATATCAAAGTTTATATTTGTTGTTACTTGCCAAATCACAGCAGCATTTAGATCAAGTTCAAGAGGCGGTCATTAATTTAGAAAAAGCGAGAGAGGAGAGTAATCCTCAATACGACCCGCAACTTTACATTGACATTTTGAAAGACTTGCGATCGCTCTACTTCCAGCAAGGTGAATATCTCAAGGCATTTGAAGTTAAGCAAGAAAAACATTCCATTGAAGCACAATATGGTTTCCGTCCATTTATCGGTGCAGGAAGCTTACGACCTATAAAACGGGTAATTAATCCAGCATTGGAGCCAGCCGATTCTAAAGTTAGGGCGCAAGAGAGGATTACTGCTTCAGGTCGGCGCAGCGATGTGAGTCACTTAATTGAGAGATTGAGCAGAAATGACTACAAACTGATAGTAATTCATGGGATGTCCGGAGTGGGCAAGAGTTCACTGCTGTGGGCGGGGTTATTACCTGAGCTGAAACAGAATCCAATTGGCGATCGCAATGCCTTGCCTGTTACCGTCCGATATTACACCAATTGGGTAAGAGAGCTGGCAAAACGGCTGAAAGAGGCGTTGAGGGAAATGGGGATTGGGGAGACGGAGATTTGTCCTAGTGCTGAACCCCCCCAACCCCCAATAACAAAAGTTTCTCCTTATATTCCCCCCTTGATAAGGGGGGCTAGGGGGGTAAGGGGGGAGCAAGAGGAACGCTTCTATACTGTTGGGTTAACCTCTCCCCCAACCCCTCTCCTACAAGGAGAGGGGAGCGTAACTCCCCCCTTCCCTACCAGGGAAGGGGGGGGCATGGGGGGGATAGGTCTGCCTTTACAAGGGGAGTTGGGGGGATCTATTGATTCAACCGATGCTATTCTTGAGCAGCTGAAAAAGAATGCCGATCGCAATCTACTAACAGTTCTGATTTTTGACCAGTTTGAAGAGTTTTTCTTTACTTGCACTGAGTTGCATGAAAGACGACCCTTCTATGAGTTTCTTAGAACCTGTCTGAATCTTCCTTATGTGAAAGTAATTATGTCTTTACGGGAAGATTATTTGCATTATTTATTAGAGTGCGATCGCTTTGCCAATCTGGATGTCATCAATAATAATATTCTCGATAAAAATATTCGTTACTATTTAGGAGATTTTTCACCAAAACGTGCTAAGTCAGTCATTCTGGAATTGACGGAGCGATCTCAGTTTTATTTGCAGCCAGCGCTGATTGATGAATTAGTGCAGGATTTAGCAGGTGAGTTGGGGGAAGTGCGCCCGATTGAGTTGCAGGTAGTGGGAGCACAACTGCAAACAGAGAACATCACAACGCTAGAACAATATCATCAGCTTGGCGCTAATCCTAAGGAAAAACTGGTTCAGCGATCGCTTGAAGAAGTCATCATAGACTGTGGTTCAGAAAATGAACGTGCTGCCCGCTTAGTTTTGTACTTACTAACGAATGAAAATGGCACCCGTCCCCTCAAAACTCGTGCTGAGTTGGAAGCAGATTTAGAGATATTGGGTTTTGAGTCAGAGGTTGACCAATTAGATTTAGTGCTGGAGATTTTAGTCGGTTCTGGGTTAATGTTTTTGGTGCCAGACTCTCCAGCTAACCGCTATCAACTCGTTCACGACTATCTCGTCGCCTTTATCCGCCAACAACAGGCACCGGGACTCTTGGCAGAACTGGCAGAAGCGAA
>CBDTXL010000451.1:0-4493 GCA_965364435.1 uncultured bacterium | reverse complement strand
TCTCAGTAGAAGTACCTATCCGAAACGCCCTGGAATGCCCTAGAGTAATGAGATGGTTTATTGCTCAACTTGATTCAATCAAGCGGCATAGCCCAGGGTGCCAGTCAAACGCTCCACTCAGCAAGCGGGCAATTTTCACCATCTCGGTTGCCTCGGCTGAATCGGTATGCGATCGCGTTATGTTATAACCTTCCGGATAATTGTAACAGGAGTATCGGAGTGTGCAACAGGACAGGTCTATTCGTTTGGTGCGCTCACGTGACTTCCCGGTCCAAAATCACTTGCAGAAAACTCACGACCTAGCTAGTTTCTCAGAAGATATCACTGAGCATAAACAAGCAGAGCAAATCTTAAATCAACAGGAAACGGAAGAGGCACTGCGGACGAGTCAAGAGCGCTTCCAGACTGTCTTTGAGTCTGCTCCGATTGGTATGGCGATCGCTGACGCAACGGGGAGGTGGATTCAGGCAAATCCGGTTGTTCAGGAAATGCTGGGCTACACTGGCGAGGAACTCCAAAACCGACCTTTTATGGAGTTAACCCATCCAGACGACCAAGCAGAGAGCTTTACACTGTTTAAGGAATTGCTATCCGGGAAACGTACTCACCTCAGTCTGGAAAAGCGCTACTTCCGAAAAGATGGTCGTCTCATCTGGGTCAATTTATCAGCAACCGCCGGATGTGATGCCAATGGCTTGCCTCAGTATGCGATCGCTATCCTCCAAGACATTAGCGCCCAAAAACAGGTACAGTCAGATCTACAAAAAGCTCTTGATGAACTGGAAAAACGGATAACTAAACGCACTACCGAACTGGAGCAAGCTAATACACTTTTAAAGCAAGAAATTGCCGAGCGCAAGCAGGCACAGGAGGAGATCAAAGCCCAACATGAGTTTCTCCAAAACATTATTGATACCAATCCGAACATTATTTATGTCAAAAACAGGGAGGACAAGTACGTCCTCGCCAATAAAGTCTTTGCCGATTGTCATGGAAGAAACGTTGAAGACTTGCTAGGGCTTACGACAGCTGAGTTGCATCCCAATCAAGCTCAGGCAGAGCGGTTCAGGGCGCAAGATCAGGAAGTGATCGCCACCTTACAACAGAAGTTCATTCCAGAAGAGGCTGGTCACACCCCAACGGGAGAACTACGTTGGTATCAAACCATTAAAACGCCGCTTTTTTCAAAGGATGGAAAAGTCTGTCAAGTCCTTGGCGTTAGTACTGACATCACACAGCGCAAGCTTGCTGAGGAGGCTCTCAAAGCCCAGCATGAGTTGCTCCAAACTGTCCTTGATACCAATCCGAACATGATTTTTGTCAAAGATCGGGAGGGCAAGTATGTGCTAGTCAATCAAGTCTTTGCCGATTTTTATGGAGTAACCGTTGAAGAAGCGATCGGCAAGACTCCTGCTGAGTTGAATTCCAATCAAGCGGATGTAGAGCGGTTCATCGCTCAAGATCAGGAAGTACTCACCACTTTACAACAGACGTTCATTCCAGAAGAGGCTTACTGCACCCCAACTGGGGAAGTGCGCTGGTATCAAACCATTAAAAAGCCACTTTCTTCAACGGATGGTCAAGTCTGTCAAGTCTTTGGCGTTTGTAGTGACATCACACAGCGCAAGCTTGCCGAGGTACAACTGCGGCAATCGGAAGCGCAATTGGGGCGTTTATTTGAGGCTAATTTAATTGGTGTTATTTTTGCCGATTTTTCCGGCAACATCACCGAGGCTAATGATACCTTTTTGAAGATGGTCGGCTACACCCGCGAGGAGCTTCGTGCAGGAAAGGTGCGCTGGGCAGATATGACGCCACCAGAATATGACGAAGATGATGCACACGCAAGAGAGCAAATCCGGTTAACTGGGGTTTGTACCCCTCACGAAAAGGAATATATTCGTAAAGATGGTAATCGTGTTCCAATTCTTACCGGCAGTGCCTTGCTAGAAGGCTCCGATCAAGACTGTGTTAGCTTTGTTCTCGATCTGACCTGGCGCAAGCTTGCTGAGGCACAAATTAAAGAATCCCTACGGGAAAAAGAGGTCTTACTTAAGGAAATTCACCATCGGGTCAAGAATAACTTACAGGTGATCTCCAGCCTGCTCGACTTGCAATCTCAGCACATTCAGGGACAAACAACGCTGGAGCTTTTCCAGGAAAGTCAGAACCGAGTCAGAGCGATGGCGCTTGTCCACGAGAAATTGTATCAATCTAAAGATTATGCAAGCATCAATTTTGCTGAGTACATTGAAAATTTGACCAGCGACTTATTCCAAGTCTACGGAATGAATGCAGGCAACATCACTCTAGATCTAGATATTGATGAGGTTTCCCTGAATATTGATACAGCTATCCCTTGTGGATTAATTATCACAGAATTAGTTTCTAATGCCCTGAAATATGCCTTTCCCAATAGTAGAAAGGGCAAAATAACTGTGGTTATGAATAAGGGTTTAGATAAATATTTTACACTTATTGTCAAGGATAATGGGGTAGGATTTCCTGTAAAATTTGACTTCAATAGTGTCAAATCCCTGGGTCTACAGCTAGTGAAGGTTTTAACCAACCAACTTGATGGATTACTGAAAATAAACCACAGCATCGGCACCGAAGTTATAATTAGTTTTTCAGAAATGAGCTATTAAAGGAATCCGGTTAACAATGGGGAGAGCGAGAATTTTAATTGTTGAAGACGAAAGTATCGTTGCGCTCAATATTCAAAATAGATTGGAAGGACTCGGATATACGGTGACGGCGAATATCCCTTCCGCAGAAGCAGCGCTTCAAACATTGGCTCAAAACCGCCCCGACATAGTCTTGATGGATATCAAACTAAAAGGGAGAACCGATGGCATCGAAGCAGCAGCACAAATCCGCAGCCGTTTCCAGCTGCCGGTGGTGTACCTGACCGCTTATACCGATGACGAAACTCTCAATCGTGCAAAGCTCACAGAGCCATACGGTTACATTCTCAAGCCTTTTGAATCGAGAGATCTATGCACGACAATTGAAGTAGCTCTCTACAAGCATCAGATTGAGCAGCAGCGGCAGGAGAGAGAGCAGTGGCTGGCAAGGACGCTCAAAAGTATGGGTGATGCCGTGATTACGACGGACCCCCAGGGGTTAGTCACTTTTATGAATCCTGTTGCCGAAGCGCTCACCTGCTGGAGACAGGAAGAGGTTCTAGGTAATGAGTTGACTCAAGTTTTCCAAGCCATCAACGAAATAACACGAGAGGTTGTTGAGAATCCGGTAGCGTTGGCAATCAAAGAAGGAATTACTGTGGGTTTAGAGAACCACACCTTACTGATTACCAAGGAGGGTACCGAAATCCCAATTGATGATAGTGCAGCACCGATCAAAGATGATGCCGGTAAAATCCTTGGAGCTGTATTGGTCTTCCATGATGTCACTGAGCAACAGCAAATACAAGCACTCTTGCAAAAGACAAATGAGGAACTCGAACTTAGAGTTGCAGAGAGTATCGCCCAATTGAGGCAGGCAAATGAGCAACTACGGACAGAAATTGCTCGACGCCAGCGCTTAGAAAGCGAACTGCTATTGAATCTCGAAAAAGAGCGAGAATTAAGCGAGTTAAAATCTCGCATTTTGGCTACCATTTCACACGAGTACCGCACCCCACTTACCACAATTTTGTCTTCCATTGAACTGCTTGAACGGTATGGCTCCCGCTTTACAGAAGAGAAAAAACAGAAACACTTTGAACGCATTCATGCTTCTGTCAAATACTTGACTCAGCTAGTCAACGATGTGCTCTACATCAACCAAGCCGAAGCCGGAAGTCTAGAGTTCGCTCCAGCACTCCTGGATGTAGAGGAATTAGCTCGTGAATTGGTGGAAGAGTTTCAGTTGAACGCTGCTGGTAAACAGACAATCCTCTTTGAGTGCCAAGGCGCTTCTACTCAAGCATTTCTGGACGAGAAACTCTTACACTTAATTCTCAGACACTTGCTCTCTAATGCCATCAAGTACTCTCCTGAAGGAAGCCAAGTCCGGTTAGAGTTAGTCTTTGAACAGAGTGAAGTAATTTTTCAAATATCTGACCAGGGGATTGGCATTCCCTCTGCTGATAAAGAGCAGTTATTCAACAGGTTCTTTCGAGGCAGTAATATCGGCATCACTCCGGGAGTTGGACTAGGATTAGTAATTGTGAAAAAATGTGTGGACTTGCACGAGGGCGAGATTGTTGTAGATAGTGAAGTGGGAGTGGGAACGACAGTTACTGTCACTCTGCCCTTGGCGCAGCGGTTGGCGTCTGATGAAGATTCGCCTGATTGAAACAAAACGGGAAAGATAACTCTTCTTTGGTCTTCAAAAACCTCCACCCTGAGACAGATAATAAGAGATGCGCTCACTGGGGAAGTCCTAAGATGTTTAAGAAAAGTATCTTTACTCAAATTCTCACGGCATTGATCAGCTTTGTGCTGGTTGTTGCCTGTACTCAGACGAATAAACCTGTCACAACAACC
>CBDTXL010000450.1:0-4498 GCA_965364435.1 uncultured bacterium | reverse complement strand
TGGTTTAACAGTATGGGCGAAATGGATCTGATCTATTTGGTAATGGGCGTCGCGCTGGGACTTGTGGGTAGCCGCTTCACCCAGTCTAACTCTATAAAGGAGCCAGTGGTTTCAACAACGTCTGTGCCCCACAGGGAAGATTCCGACGACCTCCAGCCTCTCAAGGAGGAACTGAAGCAAACCCAACTGGCTTACCAAATGGCGGATGAAATGAGTAAGTTTAAAGCGGGGTTCTTGGCACGGACTTCCCACGAGTTGCGATCGCCCCTTGCCAGTCTAATTGGGATGCATCAGCTGATTTTAGCGGGTCTGTGTGACTCTCCAGAGGAAGCACGAGAATTCGTTGCCCAGGCAAACGCCTCCGCCTTGAAGATGGTGAAACTTTTAGACGAAGTGATTGCTGTGGCAAAAACTGAACACGGCACAAACCGTTTGGAGATTCGCTCTGTGAAGTTGACGCAGGTTTTTGAAGATGTCCGTCTGCTGACGCATATGCAAGCGGCAAATCGCAATCTTCAGCTCAAAGTAATCTCCCCTGACCCCGAAATCTACGTCTTAGCAGACCCACGTCGTTTCCTACAGGTTCTAGTAGGTCTTGTTGACACAGCCATTCCTCAGATGGAAAACGGCAGCATTCAGCTTTCTGCCGGTTGCTCCCCGGAGTCTAAAGAGGTTCACATCTGGATTGATATCGAATGTCCAACTCGCCTCTGGAGTGAACCTGTGGATTTACTCTCTAAGACACCTGAGGTGGAGATGCAACCCAGTCAAACTGCCGAATTTTCACCCGGCATAACTTTATTGATGGTTCAGACGCTCCTCGAAGTGATGCAGGGACGCCTGGAAGTGCTGCCAGTCTCCGATGAAGATGCCGGTGGTGATTCTGCTGCTCAAAATCTTACCCGGCTGCAGTGTTCTATGCCCCTAGGGACTCCTGAGACTGTAGAGCAGGCGTTGGGATAGGATTAAGGAGGGGCTGGTTATACAACACCATCGTTGTAGTGGAGTTACACTCAAAACCGATGCGTTCGTAAAAACTCTGTTGATGGGTGGTCATCAGGTAGACTCGCTCTACCCGACTCATCCGGGGATGGCTCAACACTGTTTGCACTAACTTCCTCCCCAGCCCCGCGCCCCGATAGTCTGGGTGAACGACAACATCCCAAATTGTTGCTCGGTAAATACCATCTGAGGTGCCCCTTGCAAATCCAATCAGCCGCTCAGTATCCCAAACAGTGATAACGGGTTCACTGTTTGCGATCGCAACTTCCCAATCCTCGATTTTCCGGTCTTTTGCCCAAAATGCTCCCAGGCGAAACAGTTCTTGGAGTTGGAAATAATCGATTTGAGACTTGCAATCACAGAATTGTATATGGCGGTAATCCATTATTACCAAAATTCCTTCTGAATTTTTTCAACAAAGATAGGCAGAAGTCCCGCGCCATCATCTTTGATTTGGCGTCGGTAGGAATGCCGCGTACCGGGTGTATCCCGATGCAAGCAAATGTATTTCCCCAGGAAAGAGTGGAATGCAGTTTACAGGCTTGCTTGAACTGTATCCTTGCAAAAAAAGGGATGCTCCCCTGAATATCGCCCTAAATTGCTTTATTCAACTCAACCATTAGTGATTGTAACTATTTTGAAAATTAGTGCAAGACAAAAAGAATTGTTTGTTATGACTTACTAACATTTGAGCGAACTAGAACATCAATTTAGTATTACCTGAAGATATCTAAAAAAATATTGGCTAAAGCAACCTCTACAAAAAGTCAGAATGACCTAAAAAAAGAAGCTATCCATCAATAGTTGACCGCCTGGTTCAATCAGAAATTACGATATTCTCCAAATCCGCCTCGGCAGCTGGGTACTGTGGGTTCATTGCCTCAAGTGTGTCAGCAATCGTTCGGGCAATCACCAAGTTGCGATACCACTTCTTGTTGGCAGGCACAACGTACCAAGGAGCATAGTCAGTTGAGCAATTATTAATCGCTTCCTCAAAAGCAATCTGGTATTCATCCCACAGGCGTCGTTCTTGTATATCATTACTGGAGAACTTCCAGCGCTTGTCTGGATTCTCCAGCCGACTCTCCAAGCGGCGCTTTTGTTCGTCTTTGGAGATGTGGAGAAAAAACTTGATTACGGTGACTTTGCCGAGGGTGAGCATTTGCTCAAATTCATTGATGACATGATAGCGCTCCCGCCAAACGTTCTCCGGTACTAAATTTTTGACGCGCACAATCAGGACATCTTCATAGTGGGAGCGGTTGAAGATTGTAATCATGCCGCGCTCCGGGGCACGATGGTGGTAGCGCCAGAGAAAGTCGTGACTTGCCTCCTCATCGCTGGGCTTTTTAAACGACCAAACCTGACAGCCCTGGGGATTGACATCGCGAAAGACGTGTTTAATCGTGCCATCTTTACCACCCGTATCCATCGCTTGCAGAACAATCAGGAGGCTGCGCTGGTTCTGGGCATACAAACGCTCTTGTAGCTTACGAATTCGCTTACGCTGTTTTTTAAGTTCCGCTACGACTTGTTTCTCTTTTTTGTAGTGTTCAGAGGCATTCGGATCGAGGGCGGCTAAGGTAATCCGCTCTCCTGGCTGAACCCGATACCTGGGGTAGTTAGGTTCAGGTGGAGGCTTGTCCACTACGATTTTTTCCGGTTCCGTTACCTTGGCAGCGTTGGTTATTAATTTTGCTGCTGCTCGCTTCGTTTTAGAGGCTTCTGCTTTAGCCATACTATTGATAGGCGCTGCCATGTCGTCTGGTGAATTGCTTTGATGGCTCATAATCCTTGCATCCAAAATCTAAAATTGCTAGTTAAACCACTTGATAGATAAAACTCAGAGTTGCCCAGGCATTTACATCTAGCGCATAGGTGTCAGAAACCGTGCCGGTAGAATCTGGGGTGTAGGATGAAGTTCTTGCCGTAGAGAGCGCACTGGCTTTGTGTAAGTCTTCCATCACTGCCTGTGCCACTTCGAGTGGGTTAAATAAATCACCAATTCGCTCTCCCTCTCCTTTGGAAGCTCCAGCCGCTTCCAGTGCTGCGATTGCCCTTGTAAAGGGTGCCCGACTACAAATCAGCTGGATTTCCGCAAGTCCCACAGGGCCTGGGACAACCAAATCCGAAGTAGCCAAAGATTGTGGCAGTATTAGAGTTTCCCCAGGTGCAAGCACCGCCTCTTTAAGGGGGGGTTCGTTTTGTGACTCCTGTGCTTCCTGAAACGATTGGATCTTATAAAGCGCGATCGCACTACCCCTACTATCAAGGCCCAGCAGCAGGAAATAGACGGGCTTTTCGCTGTAGTTCTCCAACCGATACTGGATACGACTGCCAATCGCTAAAGTCGGGATACTTCCCTCTCCAACACGAGGCATTACTTTAGGGTCGATTTTTTTGTCAGCCAACGCCCATACCACTGAATCCGCCCGCAACGTTTCTCGTTGCATCACCAGCGTAGCTTGAGGAGCAACCATCTCCAGAGACGCTCGAATGCCCAAACGGGAAGACCCTTCATTTGCCGTCAGACGCAGTAACTTTGCCGCCAGCAACGTTTTCAGTTTCGGGCTAAGTCGGTTGACTGCCGACTTTACCGCCTCCCCTGGTTCCCCAACTGTATCGCGAATCGGGTCAGAGGCGAGATAGAACAGTCCATAGCCTCCTTGAAAATCAGGCGAGAGGCGAGAGCCAAGAGCGTCTAGGTCTTCTCCTCTTGCTTCCTCTTGCACTTTCCCAAACAAATAATCAGCGGGTTGTTCCCCCGCTACCACCACCGATGATACAGAAGGGTCGTTGGCAAAGGCACTCGTTGCATCCACCCGCTCAATTCGTTCTAGGCGAACATCCAGAGCGACAGTGAGACCGAGATGGCTCGGCAACACGCGGATGGCTTCTTGAACCAACTGTCCGACCTGTATGGGTGGCGTCACCCAGCCCGTACTGTAATTATCAGCAGCACTGTTGCTAACAATTCGCGCCTTTGCGGTCAGACCTTCTTTTGAGCGCATTTGCAGTTGCAGGGGTTGGGAAGAAGATGAGGGGGTGTTAGGGGAGGGGGACACACTCTGGGAGGGAGGGGGTGTTAGGGGAGCAGGAGGCACTGCGGTGGGAACAGAAGAATCACTCTCCCCTTCTCCCTTCCAACCAGAGGGAAACAAACTGCTGGCAGCCCTAGAGGCAGAAACGCTCAGTAGGGAATTGCTGCCGTAGTACTCCAGAACCATTGCTGGTAGCCCTGCCAACCAAAGCTGTACAGTTCTGCCATTGTCTTCTACTGCCGTTACGACCCCATCGGCCCCGATGCTGGGATCAGGCGGTAGGTAATAGGCCAGCAATGGCTGCTGAAGACTTTTTTGAGCCATTAGCCTCGGCTGTTGCTCTTTACCTACCAACTGATTTACCATTCCAGCAGCACGACTTAGGCTAATTTGAACCGTTGTCGCTGGGGAAGCGTGCCACAACTGCTGAGTCAGAGCATAGGTAAATAAGCCAG
>CBDTXL010000449.1:0-4499 GCA_965364435.1 uncultured bacterium | reverse complement strand
AGCATTCGTTGAATGGGGCGCAGGGCGGCGAGTTGGATATGCTCTGGCATCGTGATTTCTGGCTTACGGTTCTTCATCGCTAAATACAGCTTTTCCAGCGTGTTGAGCCGCATGTAAGGACACTCATTACAAGCACAGTTGTTCATCGCTGGTGCTGGGATGAAGCGCTTTTCGGGCGTCTGCTTTTGCATTTGGTGAATGATACCCGGTTCAGTCGCGACGATAAACGCTTGACTAAGGCTAGATTGAGAATACTTCAGCAGCGCTGTTGTAGAGCCGATGTAGCTAGCGTGACGCAGTACTGGGGGTTCACATTCGGGGTGGGCAATCACCTCGGCGTCTGGGTGTTCAATCTTCAGCTGGACTATCTTCTTTTCTGAGAAGGTTTCATGGACAATGCAACTACCTTGCCACACCACCAAGTCACGACCAGTCTGTTCCATCACATAACGCCCTAAATTCCGGTCTGGCGCAAAAATAATCGGTTGGTCTTTGGGAATCTGGTTAACAATCTTGACGGCGTTGGAACTGGTACAAATGATGTCACTCATCGCCTTGATTTCGGCGGAGCAGTTGATGTAGGAAACTACCAGATGGTCAGGGTGAGCTGCCTTGAATTTGGCAAAGGCATCGGGAGGACAACTATCTGCCAGAGAGCAACCGGCATTTAAGTCTGGCAAGAGTACCAGCTTGTCAGGGTTGAGGATTTTGGCGGTTTCTGCCATGAAGTGGACACCGGCAAAGACGATGACATCTGCCTCGGTGTTGGCAGCTTTCCGGGAAAGCTCTAGGGAATCGCCAATGTAGTCTGCAACATCTTGAATGTCAGGGTCTTGGTAATAATGACCCAGAATTACGGCGTTTAGTTCCTGTTTAAGCGCTTGAATGGCTTCAAATAGGTCGTGGGGCAGGGCATTAGTCGGGATAGGATCTCGTTGGGCAAGTACAGTGGTAAGCACAGTTAGGAGTTGCCTGGGTTAAGAAGTCGTTATCTGGTGCAATTATAGTAGTTTTTACCAAAAACGGCTGGGTTTCTGAACCTCGTAGTCTGCCCTTCGAGTGGAGAGTTGGGAGTTGGGAGTTGGGGTGGGATGAGCTTAAATCATCAGCCTCTCTCAAGGGGTGCTGTCACATCGAGCCTGGGTTGCCTATCCTGGATAAGAAAAGGCAGGGGAAAGAATATGACCATTGATCACCATAAGCCCGTTAAAATCGCTGTCGTTGGGGACATCCATGATCAATGGGAGGTCGAGGATGCGATCGCTCTCCAGCACTTAGGTGTGTCCCTTGTTCTGTTTGTGGGAGATTTTGGCAATGAGTCAGTAGATGTGGTAGATAGGATTGCCTCGATCGACCTTCCCAAGGCGGCGATTATGGGAAATCACGATGCCTGGTATACTGCCTCGGAATGGGGGCGTAAGCGGTGTCCCTACGACCGTAAAAAAGAAGACCGGGTGCAGCAACAGTTAGATTTGCTAGGTGAGGCGCATGTCGGTTATCGGCACCTTGACTTCCCAGACCTCAATCTCTCTGTGGTTGGAAGTCGTCCTTTCAGCTGGGGTGGCGAAGTTTGGAAAAATAAAGGGTTTTATCGGCAACGGTACGGCGTCACCAGTTTTGAGGAGTCAATTGAGCGCATTGTTGCAGCGGTGAAAAGTACGGCTCATGAAACGATTATTTTTATGGGTCACAATGGACCCGTAGGGTTAGGCAATCGCCCAGAAGACCCCTGCGGTAAAGACTGGCAACCGCTTGGTGGAGATTATGGCGACCCGGATTTTGCGGAAGCGATCGCGCAAACCCAAGCCTTGGGGAAAAAAATTCCTCTCGTTGCTTTTGGTCATATGCACCACACGCTACGCCACACCAAGGAGAGACTGCGAACCCCTATTTCTACCAGTCCGGAGGGGACAGTTTACTTAAATGCCGCCAGTGTACCCCGGATAATCCAAAGATCAAACGACCGACTCCGTAATTTTTCCCTGGTTTCCCTGCAAGCAGCTGTCGTTGCCCAAGTCTCCCTGGTTTGGGTGGGCAAAGACTACACGGTGGCGTCTGAGCAAATTCTTTACTGTGCTACTGCACCCGCCGTAGGGCAACCTGTTTAGATCTAGTCGTCATAAGCGCACATGGATTGATAGTATAGATAGACCCGGAGAGGTGGCAGAGTGGTCGATTGCGTCCGACTTGAAATCGGATGAACCGAAAGGTTCCGGGAGTTCGAATCTCCCCCTCTCCGTTTAATCTCAGGACTGACAGCTTACGATAACTTGTCTTAACAGGAAATATTGAGTAGTTGACTATGACTTGACTCTATAAAATCAAAATTCCTATACATCCTTTTTAGGTAACATGGGCAACAGTTTTGGGCATATTTTTCGCATCACCACCTTCGGTGAATCCCACGGTGGAGGCGTAGGCGTTGTCATAGATGGTTGTCCGCCGCGAGTGGAAATTTCTGCCGAGGAAATCCAGTGGGAATTAGATAGGCGGCGTCCGGGTCAGAGTAAAATTACGACACCTCGCAAAGAAGCAGACACCTGTGAGATTCTCTCTGGGGTGTTTGAAGGTAAAACCCTGGGAACCCCGATCGCAATTTTGGTGCGGAATAAAGATACTCGTCCTCAGGATTATGATGAGATGGAACAGAAGTATCGCCCTTCCCATGCAGATGCGACTTATGATGCAAAATATGGCATTCGCAACTGGCAGGGTGGAGGACGGTCTTCGGCACGAGAGACAATTGGAAGAGTGGCAGCGGGTGCGATCGCGAAAAAAATTCTTCAACAAGTCGCTGGTGTGGAAATTGTTGGCTATGTTAAGCGGATTAAAGATTTAGAAGGCGTTATTGACCCCAACACGGTTACTCTGGAACAAGTAGAAAATAACATCGTCCGTTGTCCTGACTCTGAATGTGCTGAGCGGATGATTGAACGAATTGAGCAGATTGGGCGTAGCGGCGATTCGATTGGTGGCGTTGTCGAATGCGTTGCTCGGAATGTGCCCAAAGGTTTGGGAGAGCCGGTCTTCGATAAACTGGAAGCTGATTTAGCAAAGGGTGTAATGTCCTTACCGGCAAGTAAAGGGTTTGAGATTGGGTCTGGGTTTGGGGGAACTCTGCTCACCGGCAGTGAGCATAACGACGAATTTTATACCGACGAAACTGGTGCAGTGCGAACGCTAACCAACCGCTCTGGTGGCATTCAGGGTGGCATTGCTAACGGTGAGAACATAATCTTACGGGTGGCATTTAAGCCCACTGCTACCATACGAAAAGAACAGCGCACTGTCACCCGCACGGGTGAGGAAACAATACTGGCCGCCAAAGGACGTCACGACCCTTGCGTTTTACCCAGAGCCGTGCCTATGGTAGAAGCGATGGTCGCCTTAGTATTGTGCGATCACCTGTTGCGTCATCAGGGTCAGTGCGGTACTTTAAAGCCTTAAATTACCAATGGAAACAAGTCCTTCCTCTGAGTTTGTTGTCCAATTCTGGGGAGTCCGAGGTAGCGTCCCTTCCCCTGGAAAAGAGACGGTTCGTTATGGCGGCAATACCTCCTGTGTTGAGATGCGAGTCGCTGGTAAACGCCTGATTTTTGATGGTGGCACTGGTTTACGGATGCTAGGTAAGAGTTTAGAGCCAACGCTTCCAGTTGAAGCTTATTGGTTTTTTACTCACTATCATTGGGACCACATTCAAGGAGTGCCGTTTTTCACCCCAACCTTTGTTGAAGGCAACACGTTACATATTCATGGTGCGGCCCCGAATGGCACATCAATGGAGCAGCATTTTTGCGAGCGCGTCCTGCACATGAATTCTCCTGTACCCGTCAGAGCAATACAGGCGGATTTGAAGTTCTACGACCTAGTCTGTGGCGATACGATGACACTGGGGGATATCACGATTGAAACGTCGCCTCTCAACCATCCAAATGGCGCGATGGGCTATCGGGTGACGTGGCAAGGGCACTCTGCTGTCTACTGCACGGATACAGAACATTTTTCAGACCGCTTCGATGAAAATGTGCTGCATTTGTCTCGTGATGCTGACGTAATCATTTACGATGCGATGTATACAGACGAGGAATACAACAACCCCAAGTCTCCCAAAGTGGGTTGGGGACACTCGACTTGGCAGGAAGGAGTGAAGGCGGCAAAGGAAGCGGGTGCAAAGCGGCTTGCAATCTTTCACCACGAGCCAAATCACAATGATGATTTTCTGGATCAGATTGAGGTGGAAGTGAAAGATACCTTTGCCGGTGGATTCCTGGCGCGTGAAGGGATGATTTTTTCATTGACGACTCCCCACCCTTAAACGCGGCGGATTCTTCTGGCTTTGTGTGTTCCTCAGAAAATGAATTTGTTGGGAGATGATTACTTATGCTCCCCTTGACTCAAACAGCGACAACTGAATGTAGTGTTCTTGGGTTCCTAAGCTCTTGAGTCCCAACGGACAGAGATATCTCACCAGCTAATTCGGGTGCAGCTGTTGCGTGGGC
>CBDTXL010000448.1:0-4517 GCA_965364435.1 uncultured bacterium | reverse complement strand
TACCAGTTTTTTCAGCCGCTAAAATTCTCTCTGCTGTTAAGTCTATGTAAAAATCAACATCCTCTACTTGAATAAATAGATGCTCGTCAGTAATTGTCCATTCATCTTTTTCGAGGGCTGCTTTAACTGTATTATGAAATAAATCTTTAGCTGGCATAAATCAACTTGAGTTTGCCGCTACTTATAGTATAGTAAACAACATTACTGTGGAGCGATCGCACTCCCGTAAAGAAAAAGCGATGCCTGCGGCGGGCTTCGCCTACGCCTTTGTGCAATTATCAAGAAGTGCGATCACGCCTCAATCTCCGATCATCTCCCGCGATGCCGAAGGCGGGCGAAGCCATCGCTCAGAGAGCGAAAGGGTATCGTGGACATCTCACCGACAATCGCACAATAGACAAAACAATTGCCAACTGTTAGCATGAAATTATCAAATAATTTTTTGAAAATCTTATGCTCAGTCTAAGTGACATCTATCCTCTCTCAGAGTTCCAGCGGGGTGCGAAAGCTTTCCTGGCAAGACTTAAAGAAACTAAAGCACCCATAGTTCTGACTGTTAATGGTAAAGCTACTGCCGTTGTTCAAGATGCTGAAGGCTACCAGCAACTTCTCGATAGGCTTGAGTTACTGGAGTCTATTGTGGGTATCCGCAAAAGTATTGAAGAATTTGAGCAAGGTAAAGGGATACCTCTGAAGCAAGCATTTGCAGAACTTCGGGAAAAATATGGCCTACCAGATTGAAATATCTCCTACTGCGGTGGCTGATATAGAAGGTATTTTTCTTTGGATCAAGGAGGATTCACCGGAAAATGCTTATCGCTGGGTAAGAGGATGTTATGAAATTATGTTGACGCTCTTCAAACTTTTTCCCTTGGAGCCTTCTGTCCTGGAGCCCTCTGCCTTGCCTCAACGACAAATATTAATGCCGACCTGACTTGAAAATAAGGCAGACGGCAGACGGCAGACGGCAAACGGCAGAAGGAATAAGAATTTTCATGCGTTCTGGTGTACGCAGTTCATGACGGCTACTTATAGTATATTTCTCTAACTCTTATGACATTAGTAGAGCTATTTCCTACCTTGAGAAGTTTACCTCGTGCTGATAAGTTGAAAGTGATGCAGTTTCTAATTGCGGAACTAGCGAGGGAAGAGGAACCAACTCTTCAACAAGGAGCAACCTATTCAGTATGGTCGCCTCTCAATTCCCATGAAGCGGCTCACAAACTTGCTCAACTCCTTGAATCGCAGCAATCCCATTCAAATGCGTGACGCTCAACAGTTTAACTTTACAGAGGGGTTTGATACTTTTGGCGTACCAGATGCATTACCTCAATTACCACTGTCTCTGAGTTATCGGGGGACAGCCGTGGAGGTTGTTGGACTGCTTGATACAGGAGCAAGTGTCAATGTCTTACCCTATAGTGTGGGGATTCAATTGGGTGCAGTTTGGGATGAGCAAACAACCTCTGTCACTCTAGCGGGTAATCTAGCAACCGTCGAAGCACGGGGGCTACTGGTTTCGGCACAAATTGGCGATTTTGACCCAGTTCGATTGGTTTTTGCTTGGAGTTTGTCAGATGATGCTCCTTTGCTATTGGGGAGAATGAATTTTTTCTTGGAATTTGATGTCTGTTTCTACCGTTCAAAACTTGTGTTTGAAATCCGTCCTAAAACATAAAATGTTATCTTATGAATAACTCAATCAATGGCGGGTTACGAGTTGCAGCGATCGCCCTCATCAAACAAAATGCGATCGCACTCCTCCCCACAAAAAAGCGATCGCATACAGTGGACGTTTCACCATCGCCCATTCCCCACAAAAAAGCGAATCGCATACAGTGGGCGCTTCACCATCGCTCATCTTTCCACAAAAAAGCGATGCCTGCGACGGGCTACGCCTACGCCTTTGTGCAATCACAAATAAGTGCGATCAGCTTTGCTGGTGCGCTTCGCGCGATCGCTCACAGAGCGAGAGGGGATCGTGGACATCGTACCGACAATTGAGAAGGTGCGTTACGAAGAGAGCTAACACAGCCTACAAGATCAAGCGATCGCACTTTCATCAACTTCCAATTACTCGGATATCGCATTTCCAAATGAAACGTAAAAACCTTACCTCTCCCAAACCCTCCCCTTAGCAAGGGGAGGGCAGGGGTGGGGTTCACAACTCAAATGAAAACGCTATACGTTGTTCCCAAATGGATCTTCGGCAGGTGTCAATTTCTCGGATACATCACCGATCGCTTCTCGATTTTTGGTCAGATCAAAGACACGGACACCACCTTTTGTGAAGTCTAACTTCTTGGCATCAAGCCATATCAGAGTTGGATAAAGGGATGATTCGTACAGATACAGTTTTTCTGTGATAGCAGCGACTGTACGCCATCGGGTTGATGAAGCATAAGGGGCATCGGAGTCTGGTACTCGAAACGGTTGTGCGGTAGAGCGCATAACACTCAAAACCCCAGCGATCGCTTCCCGTTGGTTTGCTGGCTCAGGGAGACTCTTTAAATAAAAGGCACCACGGACAAAACGGTCAGCAGCAGCAGAAGTACCCGGCAAGTCTAGCTCACCACCAAACCCTTTGTACTTTTTGAGATTGCTAAGCTGGTCTTTGAAGGGAGGAGAATTAGTCAGGACGTTGTACTCAATCGAATAATCAGGAATGTCGCCACTGTAGTAGATGTTTCTTTCTACATCATTTCCACTTCCATCTCCACTTCTAAGATACTCGACAATGACCGACTCACCCTGAGCATCTTCCATCGCCAAGTGGCATTGGACTTCCTCTTCCAAACTTCCCTTCTTTATCTTGGTTGGGATAAGCTGCATATCTTTATTTTTTTCCAAGTCTTCAACAACTTCCTTAACGGTGGCAAATTTATCGAGGAAATATTGCAGTACTCGATTGCCATCAATCCCTGGTTTTCTTTCATCACGCTCCCCATAATAACTTTCAGTAAGCCAATTAGCATGAACTGCTAACCCCTTTTCATTCATTCCATCACTTGTGGCCTGATCGTGTACAGTAGCAGCAATGCTGCCATATTTTGAGACCCATTCTACAGGTTCGCCCTTGACATCACTTTTCCGCTTTAGTCCAGGAGGAAAGACCCATAACTTTTCTTCCATCTCATAACCCCAGTCCATATTACGACCGCAGGCTGAAGAAGATTGGTCACCAACCTTTCCTGTCCATAGTATTCGCGTACACATAGTTTTATTTCCTTTTGGTTTTACACCAGTTTAATGATTAGGATGTGGCTAAATCCATCGGCGATCGCTTCACAAGGGGTAAGCCAAGGAGGCTGTATGCCGACAAAGTGCAAGGTGAAACTGACCTCAGAACTGGGCATCAATGGCAGAATTTAAAGGTAATTTTCCTGTTCATCCTCATCTTTTAAACGTTTCCCAACCCCAATTTCGGAATTTTTCGAGTTACAAGCAATTTTTCTCCCAAAAAATTCACCCTCAACTCCCCGAACCTTTCCTCCCCTTACCTTTCAGTCGCGGCAAAATCTTCTCAACTTCCCCACGAGCCGGATACAACAACTGCTGACTCAACGCACTTTCATAAGCTTGTATCGCTCCCAACCTATCCCCCAACCCCACGCAAGCTCTCCCTAACCAGTAATCAGCTATAGCTGGGTTAAACGCTCTCAATTCCTGACATCTCTCACCAGCAACTTTCCACCATCGCGAACTCGCCCCAACATCCCCCAGCACCCGGTAACTCTCCCCCAACCACATCGCCGCAGGTACGGATTGCAGATAACCCCCGGCTGGTAACAACTCCCATCCTTTCTCCAACGCCTCCACCGCTTCCCGATGTTTAAGCGCCAAAGCCAACACCCGCCCATGACGAAACCAAGCATCAGCTAACTGGGGCTGGAGTTTCGTCCCCTGAAAAGAAACCCTACACCCTCGTTCAATCTCTTTGAAGTGTTCCACCAACACCCGCCCAGCAGTCGCCCAAACGCTCCAACGTTCAGGAAACCGCCTCAACATCTCCTCGATTATGGAAGCAACAGCCGTCTTACTCCCCTCCCCTCTTACTCCCCTCTCCTTGTAGGAGAGGGGTAGGGGGTGAGGTTCAACGGGTAAAATTTCACACAATGCCCGATAAATTTCACAATCATCGGGATACAGATGATAAGCTTTCCCCATCATCTGTGCCGCCTTTTGATATTCCCCCGTGTCGAATAAGCACTGCCCATAGTAATACCAACCATAAGGATGATGGGGGTGTTTGGCAGTAAACTCTGCTAACACCTCCACACCTTGCCGCCAACCCCCCCGGAAAATGTGATAATATGCCAGGGAATTGTGAGCCTCAGCCCCATGAGGAGCCTGTAGCAGTAAAGAGGTAATCATCTTTTTCGTCAGTTTCCCCTCAATACCTGAAACCAATCTTATCTGAAGACGTTGCTCGATTTCTCGTTGCAGTACCCGAAAATCATTAGGAACTAGAGCGATAACCTTGCTCAACTTCCCTCTAGCGGCTGGAATATCCCCCA